>NZ_BAAAWH010000001.1:1273268-1591585 GCF_039534975.1 Microbacterium terregens | reverse complement strand
GTGGCCCATGTTGATTCCGAGGACCGGCGCGGTGCCCTCTCGAACGAGCTCCGCTGCACGCAGGATCGACCCGTCGCCGCCGAGGACGATCGCCAGCTCGATATCCTCGACCGGCACATCGACCTCGAGCGTCGCGACATCCCCGAGCAGCGCGAGGGAATCGCCGAGCTCTTCGCGATCGTCGATCGACAGCACAGGTCGGGCGCCGGCCTCGCGCAGCGCGGAGACCACGCGGGCGGCTGCGGCGACCGTGTCGTCGCGGCGCGCGTGCACCACGACCAGGATGCTGCGTTCAGCCTCGTTCATGGACTCCCCGTCAGTCGGTTCACGGTGCTCAACCATTCTGTCGGATTCATCCTGGGGTCCGAGCCGTCGCCCACGGATCGGAAATACGCGATGTACTCGACGTTGCCGTGCGTGCCCGCGATCGGTGAGGCGATGACGCCGCAGGTGCCCAGACCGACGTCCCACGCCGACCAGAGCACGCCGGCCACGGCATCGGCGCGAGACGCGGCATCCGTCACCAATCCGCCCTTCACGGCGGTACGACCGACCTCGAACTGCGGCTTGACCAGAAGCACCAGATCCGCCGTCGGCGAGGCGACGGCCTTTGCGGCAGGCAGAACGTGGTTGAGGGAGATGAAGGACAAGTCCCCGGTCACGATCTGCGGTCGCTCGGAAATGCCGCTCTGTTCAGCGAGGGCCTCGGCTGTCATGTAGCGGACGTTGAATCCTTCGATCGCGATCACGCCCGGATCGGCGCCGACGGATGCTGCAAGTTGACCGTGGCCGACATCGACGGCGATCACCGGATCCGCGCCCCGCTCTCGAAGCACCTGGGTGAACCCGCCGGTCGATGCGCCCATATCGAGCGCGAGCCGCCCCTCGACCGGAAAGTCGAACGCATCCAGCGCGGCGATCAGCTTGTGCGCCGCCCGGCTCACGTAATGGTCGGTCGCCGCGACGTCGATGCGCGCGTCGTCGGCGACCTTCGTGGACGCCTTCACCACGGGGCGGCCGTCGACGCTGACCAGTCCGTCGGCGATGAGGCCGGCCGCATGGGTGCGCGACCGCGCGAGTCCCCGTGCCGGCAGAGCCGCGTCAAGACGCGTGCTCATGACTGTGCGGAAGTGCCCGCGGGCCCTGACTCGAGGCGTCGCGCAATCGCGTCGTGCAGACCTTCGTACGCGGCCGCGCGGGACGCCAGAGGCTGAGCCTCGATCACCTCAAGCGTCGACAGGAGATCCTCCTGCTCGTCATCCTGCGGCGCGGTCTGTTCCATGCCCTCAGGATACGTTGCGGAGGGGAGGAACCCGCCGACCTCACGGGCGATGGAAGGGATCCGCGTAGAGCCGCTCGGGCACCCGGAACCCGTAGATGGCCCGGCCGGTGTCCCAGATCGCCTTCGCGCCGGCGCGCAGCAGATCGACGGGATCGTCGCCCTCGGCGAGGATGCGTACATCGGCGCCATCCACGCACACCCGGGCTCCGCGGACCGTGACGACGCCGTCGCGGACGGTGGCTTCAGGGTAGGGCACGTGCAGCTGTCTCAGATCGCGCAGGATGTAGGTCGGCTGCGAACCGGCGGGAGCCGCCAAGAGGTGCTTGGGGCGGTCGATGCCGGTGAGCACCAGAGCGGAGGGCATACCGGCTCGGTTCGCGCCGAGGATGTCGGTGTCCAGCCGGTCTCCGAGAAAGAGCGGATGCCGCGCTCCGAAGCGGGCGACCGCCTCATCGAAGATCGGCACTTCCGGCTTGCCGGCGACGGTCGCCAGTCGGCCCACGGCCGTATGCACGGCGGACACCAGAGTGCCGTTGCCCGGCGCGATTCCACGTGCTTGCGGGATCGTCCAGTCCGTGTTGGTGGCGATCCACGGGATACCGCCCTCCTCTTCAGGCCGAGCAAGGGCGTAGGCGGCCTCAGCGAGCTGCGTCCAGCCGACCTCCGGCGCAAACCCCTGCACCACCGCGGCGGGACCGTCGGCCGAGCTGCGGGTGACCACGAAGCCGGCCTTGTGGAGTTCGTCGACGAGTCCATCGCCGCCGACGACGAGCACGGTCGAGCCGGGCGTCACCAGGTCGGTAAGAAGACGCACAGCCGCCTGCGGGCTGGTGACCACATCTGAGGGAGCTGTGGCCAGGCCCAACTCATTAAGGTGGTCGGCGACGGACGCGTCCGTGCGCGACGCGTTGTTGGTGATGTAGCCGAGGCGGCGGCCGGCACGACTGAGGTTCAGGCTGTCGACCGCATGCGGCAGGGCACCGTCACCGGCGTAGACCACTCCGTCCAGATCGGCGAGGACGACGTCGACGCCGTCGAGCGGAGTGCGCTCGACCGCGCGACGCGTGAACAGCGCCATCAGCCCTGGCTCTCGGAGTCGACGGCCTCCTCGTGGGCGGTCACGACAACAGACTCATCCTCAGCAGACTCATCCTCAACAGACTCATCCTCAACAGACTCATCCTCAGCGTATGAGTGGTCCTCGATGATCTCCTCGACGATGAGCACCTCGAGGTCGTCGGATCCGTTTGCCGCGTTGAGCGCCGCTTCGGCCACGTCCGCTCGTCGATGCCACTCGATCGCTTCGTCGTCACGACCCAGTTCTTCCAGAACGGTCGCCCGGGCTGCGAACAGCGCGGGGCTCCACTCGAACGCGCGATCCGGATCCAACTCAGGGATATCCAGCTCCTGGAGTGCGCGCTCGGTCTCGCCGAGGTCCAGACGCGCACCCGACATCGCAATCGCGAGCTCGACCCGCACGGACTGAGCGAGCGAGTTCCGGTCGACGGCCCGCCCGACTTCAAGCGCGCGATCCGGTCGTCCGACACCGCGCTCGCTGTCGACCATCAGCGCAATCTGATCGTCACTGCCTGATATGCGGCGGTAGGTGCGCAGTTCCCGCAGTGCGAGCGCATAGTCACCGATCGCATAGGCCGTGATCGCGGCAGTCTCTCGGACCACCCCGATGCGACCCGCACGCCGCGTCGCGGCGATGGCGTGCTGATGCGCCAGCTGCGGATCGGCATCGATCACCTCGGCCGCCATCGCGAGGTGGCGGGCCACGGCCTCGGCGTTCTCCTTGCTCAACGTCTTCAGCTGATTGCGCGCCGCGGCGTTCAGATCGTTTGCCACGACCTCATCAGGCACGATCGGCTCTTCGAACGTGGAGCGGACCGCTCGGAGTTCCTCAGGTCTTGACTGACGATCCTCTCGCCGCTCGTCCCGCCCGGCGCCGGCGCGCGGAGGGCGACTACTGCCATCGCGGGGAGTGAACGGCTTCCGCTCACCATCACGCGGCGGATAAGACTTCCGCTCACCATCACGAGCAGGGTACGGCTTCTTGTCGCCGTCGCGCTTGGGGTAGGAAGGCCGGTCGCCGTCGCGCTTGACGAACGGCTTCCGCTCACCATCACGCGGCGGATAAGACTTCCGCTCACCATCACGAGCAGGGTACGGCTTCTTGTCGCCGTCGCGCTTCGGGTAGGAAGGCCGGTCGCCGTCGCGCTTGACGAACGGCTTCCGCTCACCATCACGCGGCGGATAAGACTTCCGCTCACCATCACGAGCAGGGTAGGGCTTCTTGTCGCCGTCCCGCTTCACGTACGGCTTCTTGTCGCCGTCGCGCTTCACGTACGGCTTCTTGTCGCCCGCGCCCGCAGCACGTGCGGCACGGTCGCCCGTGTCGGAACGCGGAGCGTCTGCGGCATCACGCCGGCGCTGCGGGGGTTCGCCCTCGCGCGAGCGTCGGGTCGGATCGTCGTCTGTCATGTCCTGATCCTCCCGGAGTTGATGCGTTAACGAGAAATGGCCACCCAGCGATGGGTGGCCATTTCACGAAAGAAGTCCGGCGGTGTCCTACTCTCCCACAGGGTCCCCCCTGCAGTACCATCGGCGCTGTGAGGCTTAGCTTCCGGGTTCGGAATGTAACCGGGCGTTTCCCTCACGCTATGGCCGCCGAAACACTATTGATGTTTCAATCTTGGCAAAGCATGTTTTGCTACACGAATGTAGCGGTCGCTGCACGAATGCAGCTCATGCGGTTCTCGACCGTACATCGAGAACCACTCAGTGGACGCAAACACCTAGAACGGTGATTATCAAGTCATCGGCTTATTAGTACCGGTCAGCTACACGTGTTGCCACGCTTACACATCCGGCCTATCAACCCAGTAATCTGGCTGGGAGCCTCTCGCCCGAAGGCATGGAAATCTCATCTTGAGGCCGGCTTCCCGCTTAGATGCTTTCAGCGGTTATCCATCCCGAACGTAGCTAATCAGCGGTGCTCCTGGCGGAACAACTGACACACCAGAGGTTCGTCCAACCCGGTCCTCTCGTACTAGGGTCAGATCCTCTCAAATTTCCTGCGCGCGCAGCGGATAGGGACCGAACTGTCTCACGACGTTCTAAACCCAGCTCGCGTACCGCTTTAATGGGCGAACAGCCCAACCCTTGGGACCTACTCCAGCCCCAGGATGCGACGAGCCGACATCGAGGTGCCAAACCATGCCGTCGATATGGACTCTTGGGCAAGATCAGCCTGTTATCCCCGAGGTACCTTTTATCCGTTGAGCGACAGCGCTTCCACAAGCCACTGCCGGATCACTAGTCCCGACTTTCGTCCCTGCTCGACCTGTCAGTCTCACAGTCAAGCTCCCTTGTGCACTTACACTCGCCACCTGATTGCCAACCAGGTTGAGGGAACCTTTGGGCGCCTCCGTTACTCTTTAGGAGGCAACCGCCCCAGTTAAACTACCCATCAGGCACTGTCCCTGAACCGGATTACGGTTCTAAGTTAGATATCCAGAGTGACCAGAGTGGTATTTCAACAATGACTCCACATGAACTAGCGTCCACGCTTCAAAGTCTCCCACCTATCCTACACAAGCCACACCGAACACCAATACCAAACTATAGTAAAGGTCACGGGGTCTTTCCGTCCTGCTGCGCGTAACGAGCATCTTTACTCGTAATGCAATTTCGCCGAGTTCGCGGTTGAGACAGTTGGGAAGTCGTTACGCCATTCGTGCAGGTCGGAACTTACCCGACAAGGAATTTCGCTACCTTAGGATGGTTATAGTTACCACCGCCGTTTACTGGGGCTTAAATTCTCAGCTTCGCCTTGCGGCTAACCGGTCCTCTTAACCTTCCAGCACCGGGCAGGCGTCAGTCCGTATACATCGTCTTGCGACTTGGCACGGACCTGTGTTTTTAGTAAACAGTCGCTACCCACTAGTCTCTGCGGCCTCCAAACGCTTTCGGAGCAAGTCCTAATACGTCGAAGGCCCCCCTTCTCCCGAAGTTACGGGGGCATTTTGCCGAGTTCCTTAACCACGATTCTCTCGATCTCCTTGGTATTCTCTACCTGACCACCTGAGTCGGTTTGGGGTACGGGCGGCTTGAACCTCGCGTCGATGCTTTTCTTGGCAGCATAGGATCACCCACTTTTTATCCGCATCGTGTCTCAGCCTTGATGAGTGACGGATTTGCCTATCACTCGGCCTACGCACTTGCACCAGGACTACCATCGCCTGGCTTGGGCTACCTTCCTGCGTCACACCTGTTAATACGCTAACCGCCTCAGCATAGGGTCGTGTGCTAGGCCCAACGCCTCACCCCGAAGGGATTGGTCACTGGGATTCAGACACTTAGCATTACTGGATTGGTTTGGGCGGTTCTTCGCCGGTACGGGAATATCAACCCGTTGTCCATCGACTACGCCTGTCGGCCTCGCCTTAGGTCCCGACTTACCCAGGGAAGATTAGCTTGACCCTGGAACCCTTGGTCTTTCGGAGGACGTGTTTCTCACACGTCTTTCGCTACTCATGCCTGCATTCTCACTCGTGTAGCCTCCACGGCTGGTTCACACCGCCGCTTCGCTGGCCACACGACGCTCTCCTACCCATCAATACGGCTGGACCACGAAGGCCTACCAATAATATCAATGCCACAGCTTCGGTGGCGTGCTTGAGCCCCGTTACATTGTCGGCGCGGAATCACTTGACCAGTGAGCTATTACGCACTCTTTCAAGGGTGGCTGCTTCTAAGCCAACCTCCTGGTTGTCAAAGCAACTCCACATCCTTTCCCACTTAGCACGCGCTTTGGGACCTTAGATGGTGGTCTGGGTTGTTTCCCTCTCGACTATGAAGCTTATCCCCCACAGTCTCACTGCTGCGCTCTCACTTACCGGCATTCGGAGTTTGGCTGACGTCAGTAACCTTGTAGGGCCCATCGGCCATCCAGTAGCTCTACCTCCGGCAAGAAACACGCAACGCTGCACCTAAATGCATTTCGGAGAGAACCAGCTATCACGAAGTTTGATTGGCCTTTCACCCCTATCCACAGCTCATCCCCTCAGTTTTCAACCTAAGTGGGTTCGGTCCTCCACGACGTTTTACAGTCGCTTCAACCTGGCCATGGATAGATCACTTCGCTTCGGGTCTAGGACATGCGACTGAATCGCCCTATTCAGACTCGCTTTCGCTACGGCTACCCCACTCGGGTTAACCTCGCCACATATCGCTAACTCGCAGGCTCATTCTTCAAAAGGCACGCTGTCACCCCTACTAAGGAGGCTCCAACGGTTTGTAAGCAAACGGTTTCAGGTACTATTTCACTCCCCTCCCGGGGTACTTTTCACCTTTCCCTCACGGTACTTGTCCGCTATCGGTCATCTGGGAGTATTTAGGCTTATCAGGTGGTCCTGACAGATTCACACGGGATTTCTCGGGCCCCGTGATACTTGGGATACTCTTCGCGTCAAGAGAGGCATTTCGACTACGGGGTTCACACCCTCTATGACCGGCCTTTCAATGCCGTTCGTCTATACCTTCTTGTAACGCCGGCTGCTCGGCAGAGCAACCTGAAAAGTCCCACAACCCCGAATACGCAACTCCTGCCGGATATCACGCGTACTCGGTTTAGCCTGTTCCGGTTTCGCTCGCCACTACTAACGGAATCGCGGTTGCTTTCTCTTCCTGTGGGTACTGAGATGTTTCACTTCCCCACGTTCCCTCTACCCGCCCTATATATTCAGGCGGGAGTCACTAGGTCGGCACGCCGCCCAGTGGGGTTTCCCCATTCGGAAATCCTCGGATCAAGGTGTGCTTATCCACTCCCCGAGGCTTATCGCAGATTGCTACGTCCTTCTTCGGCTCCAGATGCCAAGGCATTCACCGTTTGCTCTTAAAGACTTGAAAATCACATGAGTTCGTCTCTTCGGCCCGGACCGAGGTCCGGTTTGAAATTGACTAATGATCTTATAAAGATCATCTTGATGAAATGATCGCGCACTCGTTCCACCAGCAAGCTGGTTTCTCGATTACGGAGATCATCTCAAAGATGCTCGCGTCCACTGTGTAGTTCTCAAAGTACGGGCGGTACCTTCCCCGCTCGCCTATGCCGGCGAACAAGAAAAGGTCCTGAGTTTCGCATGGCCCGGATCGAAATCCGAGCGCATCCGGTCCCTCAGGACCCAACAGCGTGCATGTGCGTTATCAGATGAGCGTCACGGTTCCGGCTGCAAGCAGCGTACTGAGTGAAGAACGTCGTCCTTCGCACCTAGTCAAATGTTCCACCCATGAGCTACCAGTCGAGAACGTGTGTCTCGAATCTGGCTCTGGAAGGCCCGAAGGCCTCCAAGTGCTCCTTAGAAAGGAGGTGATCCAGCCGCACCTTCCGGTACGGCTACCTTGTTACGACTTAGTCCTAATTACCAATCCCACCTTCGACGGCTCCCTCCACAAGGGTTGGGCCACCGGCTTCAGGTGTTACCGACTTTCATGACTTGACGGGCGGTGTGTACAAGACCCGGGAACGTATTCACCGCAGCGTTGCTGATCTGCGATTACTAGCGACTCCGACTTCATGAGGTCGAGTTGCAGACCTCAATCCGAACTGGGACCGGCTTTTTGGGATTCGCTCCACCTTACGGTATTGCAGCCCTTTGTACCGGCCATTGTAGCATGCGTGAAGCCCAAGACATAAGGGGCATGATGATTTGACGTCATCCCCACCTTCCTCCGAGTTGACCCCGGCAGTATCCCATGAGTTCCCACCATTACGTGCTGGCAACATAGAACGAGGGTTGCGCTCATTGCGGGACTTAACCCAACATCTCACGACACGAGCTGACGACAACCATGCACCACCTGTTTACGAGTGTCCAAAGAGTTGACTATTTCTAGCCCGTTCTCGTATATGTCAAGCCTTGGTAAGGTTCTTCGCGTTGCATCGAATTAATCCGCATGCTCCGCCGCTTGTGCGGGTCCCCGTCAATTCCTTTGAGTTTTAGCCTTGCGGCCGTACTCCCCAGGCGGGGAACTTAATGCGTTAGCTGCGTCACGGAATCCGTGGAATGGACCCCACAACTAGTTCCCAACGTTTACGGGGTGGACTACCAGGGTATCTAAGCCTGTTTGCTCCCCACCCTTTCGCTCCTCAGCGTCAGTTACGGCCCAGAGATCTGCCTTCGCCATCGGTGTTCCTCCTGATATCTGCGCATTCCACCGCTACACCAGGAATTCCAATCTCCCCTACCGCACTCTAGTCTGCCCGTACCCACTGCAGGCCCGAGGTTGAGCCTCGGGGTTTCACAGCAGACGCGACAAACCGCCTACGAGCTCTTTACGCCCAATAATTCCGGATAACGCTTGCACCCTACGTATTACCGCGGCTGCTGGCACGTAGTTAGCCGGTGCTTTTTCTGCAGGTACCGTCACTTTCGCTTCTTCCCTGCTAAAAGAGGTTTACAACCCGAAGGCCGTCGTCCCTCACGCGGCGTTGCTGCATCAGGCTTGCGCCCATTGTGCAATATTCCCCACTGCTGCCTCCCGTAGGAGTCTGGGCCGTGTCTCAGTCCCAGTGTGGCCGGTCACCCTCTCAGGCCGGCTACCCGTCGACGCCTTGGTGAGCCATTACCTCACCAACTAGCTGATAGGCCGCGAGCTCATCCCTGACCGAAGTTCTTTCCAGCTGCTGAAGATGCCTTCGCAGCTCGTATCCGGTATTAGACGCCGTTTCCAGCGCTTATCCCAGAGTCAGGGGCAGATTGCTCACGTGTTACTCACCCGTTCGCCACTGATCCAGAGAGCAAGCTCTCTTTCACCGTTCGACTTGCATGTGTTAAGCACGCCGCCAGCGTTCATCCTGAGCCAGGATCAAACTCTCCGTAAAAGAATTTTGCTGCGATCGAACCGGAATGGGTTCGGCCGAGCGAGTTTGATCTGACGATCGGATGTCATTACTGACATTTCCGTTTAATCTCAAAAGAATCTCATCGGTCAGACAAGCTGACCGCGAGGTTTTTTGGCATTTGACAAGTGCACGCTGTTGAGTTCTCAAGGATCGGATGCTCCTGCTTTCAGCCTTCCGGCTGTCTTTCAGGGCAACTTCTCTATCTTATTCTTCGTGACCCGCTTGTCAAATCGGCGCTTTTCGACGTTTCCGTCGGAAGTGCAATCATCGACCGCATCTCACGAAGAGTGATCAGGTGCCCTGCGCTTCGGCGTATCAGCCGGTCCGCGGGGCAACTTCTCTATCTTACCCCGTTCCGTCAGCCTGTCAAATCGGGCTGTCCGTGACGATCGAACGTCAGCGAACAGCACTCAACGACAGCTTCGAGGAGTGGGGACCTCCATCCTAAACCCGGAGGCACGAACTCTCAATGAGAGATCTGAAGGATGGGGGGTGGTTCTCCACTTGAGGGGGGTGAAGCTTTTCGGCCTCTCCGCTTCCCTGTGGGGCGAACAATCAATAGATTACGTTGGCTTTGACGGGGCTGGCAAATCCGGGCCGTCGCCCGGGCGTGTCTGCCTGGTCGGAGGGCATTTCCGGCGCCCGAGGCGTGCCCAGCTGCGCCGAAGGATCAGGTGGCCGGCGGGCCGGCACGGGCGTAGCCTCCCCCCATGGCCGCGCCCGCGCATCCACCCGTCCACCGGTCTGTACTCGCCGAGGGCGTGGCGTGACCGGCCCCGCTTCCGCCCGGCACCGACTGCTCCGCCGCGTGTGGGCGTCGCTCGCCGGGCATCCCTCGTTCCTTTCCGCACCTCTCGAGACAGGACGGGCGGTTCCCCTGCCGGCGCGCACGGATGTCGCTTCCTTGGCGTGGGCGAGCGTTGCCGCCGCCTCACTGGCCGCAGCCACCCTGACCGGCGAACGCCCCATCACCCTCGATCCGGACCGCATCGCGGTGTCGTACACCAGCGAGCGGCATCTCCTGCTGAACGGCGAGCGGCCGTCCGTCTGGGCTCCCCTGTCCGGCTTCTTCCGGTCATCGGATGGGTGGGTGCGTACGCACGGAAACTATCCGCACCATGCGACGGCGTTGCTGCGCGGACTGGGACTGCCACCCGAGGCAGACGCGGAGTCGGCGGCCGCAGCCCTGCGCGGAATGCCGGCGGGCGTCGCGACGCAGGCGATCACCGCGGCCGGCGGCCTGTGCGTGGGCGTGTCCCATGAGAACGCGGCGGTCGATGCGACGCTGCGTCGCGCTCCGGTCGTCGATCTGCGGCAGGGCGGCGCTGCGCTCCCCCGTCTCCGCGACTCGCGTATCGCGCAGGCGCCACTACGCGGCATCCGCGTCCTTGACCTCACTCGCGTGATCGCCGGGCCGGTCGCGACGCGTACGCTCGCGCTGCTCGGTGCAGACGTGCTGCGAATCGACCCCCGCGCGCTTCCGGAGCCGGAATGGCAGCACCTGGACAGCGGCCACGGCAAGCGTTCCACACTCCTCGATCTGAATGCGGCAGATGATCGCGGAGCCTTCGATCGGCTGCTGGCATCCGCTGACGTCGTGGTCACCGGGTATCGGGCCACCGCGATGGACCGACTGGGCCTCGGGCCTCAGCGGCTCGCCGCGCAGTACCCCGGCCTGATCGTCGCGCGCCTGACGGCGTGGGGGGCGGAGCCCGCCGTCGCCGATCGTCGCGGATTCGACAGCCTCGTCCAGGCCGCCAGCGGGATCGCCTGGATCGAATCCTCCGACGGCGAGCGCCCTGGCGCACTGCCCGCGCAGGCGCTTGATCACAGCGCCGGCTACCTGCTGGCAGCGGGCGTGATGTCGGCCCTTCGCGCTCAGGAGACCGACGGGGGAACGTGGATCGTGGACGTATCGCTCCGGCGCATCGCGGCCGAGCTGCTCGGCATGCCGCGCACGCCCTCGCCCGAGCCGTCCGATGCGCCGCTCGACCCCGCTCCGCATCTGCAGGAGTTCGCGGTGGATGGGCGCTCGGTCATCACGACCGGTCCGGCACTCGCGTACGACGGTGGCCCGAACGCCTATCTTCCGCCGCGACCCTGGGGACGCGACACGCCGAACTGGTCCGAACTGCCCTAGGCGACGCGCACCGACCGGCGCGCGCGCAGAAGCTGGACGAGGACGGCCAGCACGAGGGTGAGGCCTCCCCACAGCGCACACGCCGGCGGAAGAACGCGATAGGCCAGGTGTGCGATCGTCCAGCTCCCGGTAAGTGGGCCGTATGCCACCAGGCCGATGACCCATGCGACGAACAGAAGCACAGGCAGCGAAAGCCACCACCCCCAGCGGGCGACCGCCGGCAGCACACGGCGGATGGACGGACCCGGGTTCCGGCGTGCCAGCCAGAGCATCGCCCATACCGCGATGACCGCGACTCCGACCACCGACGACCCGTGCTGCAGCCACTTGTACCCGGCGAGCGGACCCCACAGTCCTTCCAGCACGGGAAGCACCTGGACGCCCCAGCGTCCCTCGTGCGTGAACAGGTCCCATGCGATATGGCTGAGGACCCCGAGAACGAGGGACGCCAGCAGGAGCAGGATGCCGCGCACCGACGACCGGCTGCGGTCACCGCTGCCAGAGAGAGCGTGTTCCCGGTCGCGTCGGACACCGAAAGTCTCGCGGAGCGCCTCGGGCGGCGCGGCATCCCAGTCCGCCGGCAGGCGCTGGGCCAGCCGATCGGGACACAGATCACGGACCGATGGCCGCAGTACGCAGCGCCAGATCAGGAGCAGCGCGAGTGCGAGCGCGACGGTCAACGGCAGCCACCGCAGATCGTGCGTGAGCCCGTAGTGCAGCGGCAGACCGCGCACGAACAGCGGAAGATCCGGTGTCATCGCACCGACCGCGATCGCCGCCGGCAACAGCGGCGTGCGCACGAATGGCAGCGCGACGACCGCGTGGCTCGGGGTGAACGGCATGCTTCGGTCTGCTCGTCCGAGGGATCTGCGCCGAGGCTCAGCGCCCGGTGATGAACACGCCGGCCAGCGTCTTCTTTCCACGGCGCAGCACGGACACTCCCCCGGGCAGCGACCCGGCCACCACGGCCGCGTCGTCGGGCACTTTCACCCCGTCGACGCTGACCCCACCCTGTGCGATGGCGCGACGCGCCTCGCTGAGGCTGGCGACGAGGCCGGTTTCCATCAGGGCGTTGACGACCGGCGTCCCCGCAGGGAGGTCGGCGTGCGGCAGTTCGCGGAGCGCGCTCTGCAGCGTCTCGGCATCCAGCGCTCGCAGATCCCCCTGGCCGAAGAGCGCCTCGGATGCCGCGATCGCCGCGGCCGCGGCATCCGGACCGTGCACGAGGGCGGTCACCTCGAGCGCGATGCGTTTCTGTCCGATCCGGCGGAACGGCTCGGCCCCATGGGCTGCCACGACCCCTTCGATCTCGGCGCGCGTGAGGAAGGTGAAGACTTTCAACCGATCGGCGACGTCGGCGTCGTCGGTGTTGAGCCAGAACTGGTACATCGCGTACGGGCTCGTCAGCTTCGAGTCGAGCCAGATCGCGTTGCCCTCGCTCTTGCCGAACTTGCGGCCGTCGCTGTTCGTGATCAGCGGCGTGCCGATCGCGTGAACGCTCTCGCCCTCGGCGTGATGGATGAGATCGACGCCGCTGGTGAGGTTGCCCCACTGGTCGCTTCCGCCGGTCTGGAGCACGCACCCGTATTGCAGGTAGAGCTCGCGGAAGTCCAGTCCCTGCAGGATCTGGTAGCTGAACTCGGTGTAGCTGATGCCCTCGTCGGAGTTGAGCCGCGCGCTGACGGCCTCCTTCTTGAGCATCTTCCCGACCCGGTAGTGCTTGCCGATCTCCCGGAGGAAGTCGATCGCGCTCAGCGGCGCGGTCCAATCGAGGTTGTTGACCATGCGGGCGGCGTTCTCGCCGTCGAAGCTCAAGAAGCGCTCCACCTGCGTCTGCAGGTAGCCGACCCACTCGCCGACTGTCTCCTTGGTGTTCAGCACGCGTTCGGCCGTGGGGCGCGGGTCCCCGATGAGTCCGGTCGAACCGCCCACCAGCCCGAGCGGCTTGTGGCCAGCCAGCTGCAGACGTCGCATGACGAGCAGCTGGACCAGGTTGCCCAGGTGCAGACTCGGTGCGGTCGGGTCGAACCCGCAGTAGTACACGATCGGCGGCCCTGCGAGCAGCGCGCGCAGCGCATCCTGGTCGGTGGAGACATGCACGAGCCCGCGCCACACCAGCTCATCCCAGACGTTCTCGAACGACGGGTCGATGGCGGGTTCGCTCGAGGTCAGGGCGGGAGAAGACACGCGTGCCAGGTTATCAGCGGCCCGCGCGCCTCCCACGCGGTCAGGCCGCGGCGATCTCGTCGAAAACTCCGATAAGGTTGCCCTCGGAGTCCTTGATGTAGACCCACCGCGAGTTCTCGCTGAGCGGTTGGATGTCGCCGACCTGTTCGCCGCCGGCGGCCACCGCCCTCGCGACGGTGTCTTCGATGCGGTCGACCGTGAACACCACCGTCGGATGCGGCGTCGCCCCGCGCAGATGCAGATCACCGTTGATGCCCTCGCTGCGGGGCTGCCGCAGCATCCCCATCTCGTCACCCCAGGGCTCATAGTCGAATCCGAGGACCGAGGTGTAGAAGGCCTGCGCCCGCGCGATGTCGTCGACCGGGATTTCGAAGTGCTCCACTTTCGCCATGCCCCGACGTTTCCACAGCGCACGCGTTGCGTCCAGATCGGCTAAGGCACTCAGCTTCATTCGTGAGATGTAAGCCTGCGGGCTGTCGCGAACGACCGATCTGGCGAAGGGAAGTTAAGTCTTGTAACCTGATCTCAACGAATCAAGTCAATTGACTTATTTCTGGGAGGGATCATGTTCGTTCTCACCGCGGACCAGCGAGACAGCAGGAACAGAGCCGATCTGGTGCCGGCGGGAGTGGATATCGTGCAGCGGGTGGCCGGGCATCGGCTTGCCATCCCGGTCCAGCGCAACGCGGGCGACGAACTTCAAGCGCTCACCGGCAGCGCCCCTGCGGCGTTGGCCATCACGCTCGCACTGTTGCGCGACGGAGGGTGGAGCGTCGGAATCGGCGCAGGAGTGGTCGAGACGCCGCTTCCCGACGACATCCGAGCCGGACGGGGGCAGGCATTCGTCCTGGCCCGCGACGCGGTGGATCGAGCAAAGGGCGCACCGGGCCGAGTGGCGGTCTCCTCCTCCGATGCCCTCGCCGCTCAGGATGCCGAGGCCTACCTCCGCCTGCTCGTGGACGTGCGGGATCGCCGGTCCGCGCAGGGATGGGAGGTCGCCGATCTGCTCGCCGAGGGACTGACGCAGAAGAGCATCGCCGCCCGGTTGGGAATCACGCCCACGGCAGTGAGCCTGCGGGCCAAGGCCGGGGGGCTCCGGCTCGAGGAGGCCGCCATTCCTGCGCTCGAGCGCACACTGGCGAGCCTTGACGGGGTGCGGCGACAGGCACCGTGAAAGACTGACCGCATGCCCGTGCTCTTCCCCGAGGCGATCATCGTCGCACTGCTGTCGATCTTCCTGTTCCTGTCGATGTGCGCGGCCCTGGTGCTGATCACACTCAGCCTGCGGCGCCCTGCGACCGCGCCCCTCGTCGCCGCCGCCACGCTGGTGCTGCTCGCATTGATCGTGGTCGTGGTCTCGCCTGTCAATGTCCCGCTTCTGATGGGGCTGATCATCGCCGTCCTGGGCACCGCCGTCGCCGTGCTCGGCGGGAACCCGGTCACCCGACGGATCCTCGAGATCGCGACCCACGGCCGAGTGCGGGACGGAGCCAACGGCGGCATCATGCTGGATGCTCAGGCCGCGGGCATCACCGACGGCACGGAGTCGGCCGGCTCGACCGAGGTCCTGCGCGGGGGGACCACGATCGGCTACCTCGAACGACTCGCGGTCGTGATGTCACTCATCGTCGGCTTCCCGGAGGCACTGGCCATCGTCGTGGCGATCAAGGGCGTCGGTCGATTCTCGGAGCTGGCCGCGGCAGAGGCTCGCGAGAGATTCATCATCGGGACTCTCTCGAGTCTGCTGTGGGCGTGCATCGTCGGCGCCTTGGTGCGACTCGCGATCTGGTGATGGTCCGATCACCTGCGTACGGGGACACCCTCGGATCCCTCGTGCAGGCGTACGTTCGCGAGCAGTGCCGAGTCGTCCACGACGCCCGGCTCCCGATCGCATCCCGCGACGAGAGCGTTGTGCACCCGGTGCGCGTGGCCATCCGGCGACTGCGCGCGACGCTTCGCACATTCCGAGGGGTCTACGACGCCGACGTCGGCGCCGGCTTCGCCACGGAGCTGCGGTGGGCGGGTCTGCTGCTCGGCGAACTGCGGGATCTGCAGGTTCTCTCCGAGCGCTTCGACGACCCGGGGAGTTCGGCGGGTGCTGCTGCACACCTGATCGCAGAAGAGATCGAACGCGACCGCGCAGACTCATGGGACCGCGTGACAGAAGCCCTGAACGGCGCCCGGGGCGCGGCTCTCTATGCGGAGGTCGCGCGCTGGCACGACGATCCGCCGTTCGACGTCGGCTCGGACCGTCCTGCGGACCGCGCGCTGCAGAAGATCGAGAAGACCGACGCGCGGTTGCGAACGCGCCTGCGTCGAGCTCGCGCCGCCTCCGCGGCGGGCGATCCCGCTGCCACCGCCCTACTGCACTCGGCCCGCAAGGCCGGTAAGCGTCATCGGTATGCGATCGAGCTCGCTGAGCCTGTCATGGGCGCCGGTGCCGTGTATGCGATCGAGCGGAGCAAGGCGCTGCAGGACGCGCTCGGCGAGCATCAGGATGCCGTCGTCGCCCTCGCATTCCTGCGCCGCCTCGACGGGGAAGGCCGCCACGGCGAGGCGGCGACCGCGCTGTCCGACCTGATCGCCCGCACGCGCGAGAGCGCGGACGATACCGCCGGTGTGATCAGCGAAGTCGACCGGATCCGCGGCTGAGTCGCTACAGACCGAGCGCGTGAGCCGCTGCCTGCACGCGCGAGATCAGCTCCGCCCGCTGCTCGGCCACGCGCACGGGCGCTGTGCCGCCGACCCCGTCGCGGCTGGCGACCGATCCTTCGATAGTGAGCACGTGCCGGACATCAGGCGACAGGTGCGACGAGACCGAGGCGAGCATCTCGTCCGTGACCTGGTCGAGTTCGAGACCGCGCTGCTCGCAGAGCTTCACGAGCGACCCGGAGATCTCGTGCGCGTCGCGGAACGGCACGCCCCGTTTCACGAGCCATTCGGCGACATCCGTCGCGAGCGAGAAGCCCTGTGGCGCGAGCTGCGCCATCCGCGCCGTGTCGAACCGCAGGGTGGCGACCATGCCGGCGAAGGCGGGAAGCACCAGCTCGAGGGTGCGGACCGAGTCGAACACAGGCTCCTTGTCCTCTTGGAGGTCACGGTTGTAGGCCAGCGGCAGGCCCTTCAGCGTGGAAAGGAGGCCGGTCAGGTTGCCGATCAGTCGTCCGGCCTTGCCGCGGGCGAGCTCGGCGATGTCGGGGTTCTTCTTCTGCGGCATGATGCTCGACCCGGTCGAATACCCGTCATCGAGCGTGACGAAGCCGAATTCGCGCGTGTTCCACAGGATGATCTCCTCCGCGAAACGCGAGATGTCCACGGCGATCATGGCGGTGATGAATGCGAACTCCGCCACGACGTCCCGCGCGGACGTGCCGTCCAGCGAGTTCTCCGCGGGACGGTCCATCCCCAGCTCGCGCGCGATCAGCTGCGGGTCCAGTCCGAGCGTCGACCCGGCCAGCGCGCCCCCGCCATAGGGCGAGACGGCTGCGCGGGCGGACCAGTCACGGAAGCGCTCCAGATCGCGCACGAGCGGCCAGGCATGCGCCTGAAGGTGGTGCGCGAGCAGCACCGGCTGCGCGTGCTGAAGATGAGTGCGCCCCGGCATGATCGCTTCGGGGTGCGCCTCGGCCTGCGCCACGAGGGCGTCCACCACCCGAAGGATGTCGCGGGCGACCGTGCGCGAGTGATCCAGCAGATACATGCGGACCAGCGTCGCGATCTGGTCGTTGCGGCTCCGCCCGGCGCGCAGCTTGCCGCCGAGCTCCGGACCGACCGTGACGATGAGCGCCTGCTCGAGGGCACCGTGCACGTCCTCGTCGTTCGGGCCCGGAAGCAGGGTTCCATCGACGATTCCGCGCGCGAGCGTGTCCAGTCCGGCGTGCATGGCCGCTTCCTCGTCGGCGGTCAGATAGCCCGCGGCCGCGAGCGCCTTGGCGTGGGCGTGCGAACCTGCGATGTCGTAGAGCGCGAGATCCCAGTCGAAGTGGGTCGAGCGGCTCAGCGCGGCCAGCTCCGGAGAAGGTCCGGTCGCGAACCGCGCACCCCACAGTGCGCCCTCGTTGGTGCCTTCGCCCTTCGTATCGCTCATCCGCTCAGCCTATCCGCGCGCGCACCAGCGCCCGCGCGAGCCGGTCCATCGCCCATTCGAGCGGACCACGACCGATCAGCAGCGCCCATGCGGTGCAGCCGGCCACCAGGCCGATCGTCAGGGGCCAGAACGGCTCCAGGTCGCGGAACCCGCTCAGGTCGCCGGAATTGCCGAGGATGACCGTGGCGGCGATCGCCCAGACCACGAGCTGCGCGGTGTAGGCCGTGAGCGGCATGGCGCCGACGGCGCGCAGCGGCAGGACCACCCAGGTCAGGATCGTGCGGCACACGAGCAGGCAGAGCCCGATCACCGCGAGCGCGAAACCACCCGAGCCGATCACTTCGAGGACTCCGCTGGAGTGCGGATCGGCCGTCCACACCGCGCCCCAGAACGTGACCGCCTCCGTGGGCTGATGGGCACCGCTGACGCCGTGCAGCCCGTAGCCCACCACCGCGAGGATGGATCCGGCGCCCAACAGCCAGAGCTGAACCTCAGCGCGAAGGATGCCGGAGCGCGCCGCGCCGATACCGGCGACCACGAATGCGATCCAGACCGGGAAGGGGTAGTGCCATCCGAGGGCGTTGTCCAAGAGCCACCCGCCGGGCGTGAGCCAGATCGGCAGGTGGTCCAGGTAGACGACGACGAACGGCATCACGAGGGCGAGCCCTCCGGCGAGAAGGAACAGCGCGCGGGCGCCGAGCGCGACGAGCGGCACGGCGAGCAGGAAGAGGACCGCGTACGCGGGAAGGATCACGAAGACGGGGACTCCGGTGGCGATCAGCAGGATGCCGATCACCCACAGCACAGCGGCCCGGACGACGAGGCGGCCCCGGGCTACGCGCAGCTGCGCACGCGGCAGCGGGTTCCGTCCTCCCGTCACCAGCCCGATCGACACGCCGGCGAGTGTCGCGAAGAGGATCGATGAGCGTCCATCCACGACCCCGACCCATGTCGACGCGTCGTCGAAGTCGAACTCCGCGATCCACAGCAGGTGCGCAGCGATCATGCCGATGACCGCGAGACCACGGGCCAGGTCTATTCCGGCGATCCGCTGCGGCCCGTTGAGCCGGTCCCACCGGGATGCGAACCATCCGGTCGCCTCTGCCGGGGCCGGCGCTACTCCTGGCGAAGAAGCCACACCAGGAGCGCCTTCTGTGCGTGGAGTCGGTTCTCGGCCTCGTCCCACACGACGCTCTGGGGGCCGTCGATGACCTCGGCTTCGACTTCGTAGCCGCGGTCCGCGGGAAGGCAGTGGATGAAGATCGCGTCCGGCTTCGCCAGTGACATGAGCTCACGGGTGACCTTGTATTGGCCGAGGTCTCGCAGGCGTGCCAGCTTCTCCTCCTCCTTGCCCATCGACACCCAGGTGTCCGTGACGATGACGTCGGCGCCCGCGGCGGCCTCGATCGGGTCGGTGTAGAGCGTCAACGATCCGCCGGTCTCGGCGGCCCGGCGGTCGGCGTCGGCGACGACGTCATCGCGGGGCGAGTAGGACTCCGGGGATGCGACGCGCACGTGCATACCGGCCGTCACTCCGGCGAGCATGTACGAGTGGGCCATGTTCGAGCGACCGTCGCCGAAGAAGGCGAGAGTGAGCCCGCGCAGCTCGCCCTTGTGCTCTTGGATCGTCAGCAGATCCGCGAGCAGCTGGCAGGGGTGGAAGTCATCGCTCAGAGCGTTCACCACGGGTACGCGGGTACCCGCGGCCATCTCCTCCAGGCCCGCCTGCGCGTAGGTGCGCCAGACGATGGCCGCCACCTGCCGCTCGAGCACGCGCGCCGTGTCCGCCGGCGTCTCCTTGCCGCCGAGCTGGCTGTTCGCGGTCGAGATGATCAGCGGGGTTCCCCCGAGGTCGGCGATCCCGACGGCGAAGGAGACCCGCGTGCGGGTGGATGACTTGTCGAAGATCACGGCGACGGTCTGCGGGCCGGCAAGCGGCTTCAGCTTCCACCGGTCCTTCTTCAGGGCGACCGCGAGGTCCAGGATCTCGGACTGCTCCGCGGCGGTCAGGTCGTCGTCGCGCAGCAGGTGACGTGTCATGCGGAGACCTCTCTCGCCGTGCCGCCGACACCGGCCCGGGTGGACGCGTCGAGCACGAGGGCGTCCTCCACGGTGCGCAGTGCCGCGGTGAACAGTCGCACGAACTCGTCGATCTCGACGTCTCCGATGTTCAGCGGGGGGACGAGCCGGATGGTCTCGTCGTTCGGCGCGTTGATGATGAGTCCGTGCTCCTGCGCGGCGGCGACGACCGCCTTGGCGACCGGATGCCGCAGCCCGATGCCGATCAGGAGGCCTTGGCCGCGGCATCCGCCGACCAGTGTCGAGTCGATCGCGCCGATGGCCGTGCGCAGCTGACGCCCGCGCTCGGCCGAGTTCGCCACCAGACCTTCGTTCTCGATCTCACCGAGGACCGCGCTGGCGACGGCGGTCCCGAGGGCGTTGCCGCCGAAGGTCGAACCGTGCGTGCCCGGGTAGAACAGGTCGCTCGCCGCGCCGAACGTGATGAGCGCGCCGATCGGAAACCCTCCGCCGATGCCTTTGGCCACGGTCACTGCGTCGGGGGTGATGCCGGCGTGCTGGAAGGCGAACCACTCCCCCGTGCGTCCTGCACCGGTCTGGATCTCGTCCACGATCAGCAGCGCCCCGTGCTCATGAGTGAGCGCGCGGGCCGCCCTCAGGTACCCGTCGGGAAGATCGAGCACGCCCGCCTCGCCCTTGATCGGCTCGACGAAAACGGCGGCTACGCGGTCATCCAGCGCCGCCTCCAGTGCCTCGATCGTGGAATCGATGAACTCCACGCCGGGAACCATCGGAAGGAACGGCTCTTGCATGTACGGCTTGCCGGTCAGCGCGAGCGTGCCCATGGTGCGCCCGTGGAACGCGTCGGTCAGCGCGAAGATGCGGGGACGCGCGGCCTTTCCCTCTGTCGCGGCGCCGTGGAGGCGGGCGAGCTTGAACGCCGCCTCGTTGGCCTCGGCGCCGGAATTGCCGAAGTACACGCGCCCGGAATCACCGGTGCCGGCCAGGCGCTTCAGTCGCGAGGCGAGCTCCAGCTGCGGGAGGGTGGCGAAGTAGTTCGAGACGTGCGCCAGCGTTGCCGCCTGGGTCGCGATCGCCTCGACGAACACCGGGTGCGCGTGCCCGAGCGAGTTCACCGCGATGCCGGCGAGGAAGTCCAGATAGCGTCGCCCGTCGGCATCCCAGAGATACGCGCCTTCACCGCGGACGAACAGTTCCATCCGCTCGCCGAAGCTGCGCACCAAATCGCGCCCTGCGTCATCCTGCCAACTCATCCGAGGACCACCTCTGTTCCGATTCCCTTGCTGGTGAAGATCTCCACGAGCACCGAGTGCGGCACGCGTCCGTCGATGATCGCCGCCGTCTCCACTCCGCCCTCGACCGCGTCAAGACAGGCCTGCATCTTCGGGATCATGCCCGACTCGAGCGTCGGGAGGATGCTGCGCAGCTCGGTCGTGCTCAGGTGCGAGACGAGCGAGTCCCGGTTCGGCCAGTCGGCATAGAGCCCGGGCACGTCGGTGAGCACGACGAGCTTCGCGGCGCCGAGCGCGACCGCCAGCGCGGCGGCGGCGGCGTCGGCGTTGACATTGAGCGAGTGCCCGGGCCGATCGAGGTCGGGCGCGATGCTGGAGACGACGGGGATGCGGCCGGCGGCGAGCTGGTCGAGCACGGGCTGAGGATCGACTTCGACGACGTCGCCGACGCGCCCGAGATCGTGCTCGACCCCGTCGAGGATGACGCCGCGCCGACGGCCGCCGAACAGTCCGGCGTCCTCGCCGGAAAGGCCCGCGGCGTGCGGTCCGTGCGCGTTGATCTTGGCGACCAGCTGCGGGTTGATCTGCCCGGTCAGCACCATCCGCACGACGCCGATGGCCTCGGTGCTGGTGACACGGTAGCCGCCCTTGAACTCGCTCGGGATCGCGAGGCGATCCAGCATCGACGAGATCTGCGGTCCGCCGCCGTGGACGACGACGGGCTTGACGCCGACGTAGCGGAGATAGGCGATGTCGGACGCGAACGCGTCCTGCAGTTCGTCGCTGACCATCGCGTTGCCGCCGTACTTGATCACGATGATCTGGTCGTTGAAGCGCTGCAGCCAGGGCAGCGACTCGATCAGGGTCGCTGCTTTGGCGCTCGCATCGGCGGGGTCGGTGACCTGCAGGTCGATGTCGGTCATCTCAGGTGCTCGTTCATGATGCGTAGGCGCTGTTCTCGTGCACGTAGTCGTGCGTCAGATCGTTCGTCAGGATCGTCGCCGACGCGTCGCCGACGCGGAGGTCGATGAGGAGGTCCGTCGCCCGCGGGGTCAGGTCCACGTCATCGCGGGACGCGTCGGGACCGCCTTTGCTGCACACGCGCACGCCGTTCATCCAGACATCGACGTCATAGGGGTCGAAGGCCGCGTCGGTGGTGCCGATGGCTGCCAGGACCCGGCCCCAATTGGGGTCATTGCCGAAGATGGCCGCCTTGAAGAGGTTGTTGCGGGCGACCGAGCGGCCCACCTCGACGGCGTCGGCCTCGGATGCCGCGTGCACGACCCGGATGGCGATGTCGTGCGAGGCACCCTCGGCATCGCCCTGGAGCTGCGTGGCGAGGTCGAGGCAGACCTCGGCGAGCGCCGCGGCGAAGTCCTCGGCGGTCGGCGTGACGCCGGAAGCACCGCTGACCATGAGGGTGACCTGATCGTTGGTCGACATGCAGCCGTCCGAGTCGAGGCGGTCGAAGGTCACTCCGGTCGCCTGACGCAGCGCGGTGTCGGCGGCGGCGGCGTCGAGCACGGCGTCGGTCGTGATCACGACCAGCATCGTCGCCAGCCCGGGTGCCAGCATCCCGGCGCCCTTCGCCATGCCGCCGATGGACCAGCCGTCCCGCCCCACGACCGAGCGCTTTGGGCGCGAATCGGTGGTCATGATCGCGAGGGATGCCGCTTCGCCGCCGTCGGGGCTGAGCGCGGCGATGGCTTTCGCGGTGCCGTCGAGCACTTTCGCGCGGAAGACCTCATCGCCGGTGCCGATCAGCCCGGTGGAGCAGATCAGGACGTCGCCCGAACTCACGCCGAGCAGTTCCGCGGCTCGCTCGGCGGTCTGGTGCGTGGTCTGGAAGCCGAAGGTGCCCGTGAAGCAGTTCGCGCCGCCGGAGTTCAGGACGATCGCCTCGACGACGCCGTCCTGGATGGCCTGCTGCGACCACAGGATCGGGTTGGCCCTGGCGCGGTTGGAGGTGAACACCGCGGCGCCGACCTTGAGGGGACCACGGTTGACGACGACGGCGACGTCGGTCTTCCCGGTGGACTTCAGGCCCGCCGCGACTCCGGCAGCGTCGAACCCCCGGGGGGCTGTGACGCTCACGGCGCGAGTCCGTTGACGCTGAGCGCGCGACCCTCGGGCAGCCCGAGCGCGAGGTTCATGGACTGGATTGCGGCCCCGGCGGTGCCCTTGACCAGATTGTCCACGGCCGCGACCACGACGACGCGGTTCGCGTCCCGGTCGATCGCCAGGCCCAGAAGCGCCGTGTTGGCGCCGAGAACGTCCGCGGTCCGTGGAAAACGGCCGGGGGGCAGCAGCTGCACGAAGGTCTCGTCGCCGTATGCCGCCTCCCAGGCGTCGCGGATGTCGGCATCCGTCGCCCCACGAGAGATCGGAGCCGTGCTCGTGGCCAGGATGCCCCGCGCCATGGGCACGATGATGGGCGTGAAGGAGATCCGGATGCCGGCATCGGCGGTCTGCGCCGCACCGGATTCTGCTGCTCGCGCTGGATCGCCGGCTCGTGCGCCGGCCAGCGCCTGGCGGATCTCGGGGATGTGCCGGTGCGCGCCGCCCACCGCGTAGGGGTTGGCGCTGCCGAGGATCTCGCTGGCCAGCAGGTCGGTCTTCAGGCTCTTGCCTGCGCCGGAGGGCCCCACCGCGAGAACCGTGACGATGTCGGACGTGTCGATGACTCCTGCCGCGACGCCGGGCGCCAGGCTGAGGCTCACCGTGCTCGCGTTGCATCCCGGCGCGGCGATGCGCCGGGCGCCGACGAGGCGCTCTCGCTGCTTGGCTCCGCTGACCAGCAGCTCGGGGACGCCGTACTCCCACGGCTCGTGGAAGTCACCCCCGTAGAACTGGTCCCAGTCACTGCGGGCCACGAGGCGGTGGTCGGCTCCGGCGTCGATGACCAGGGGCGTGTCCGACAGCGCGTCGGTGAACCGTCCGGATTCCCCGTGCGGCAGCGCGAGGAAGACGATGTCGTGCCCGGCCAGCACCTCGGGCGCCGTCTTCTGCAGCGTCAGGTGGGCCAGCGACCGCAGATGAGGCTGCTGCTGAACGAGGTCCTGTCCCGCGTTCGAGTGCGCGGTGACGGTACGGATCTCGACGTCGGGATGCGCGGCGAGGATCCGCAGGATCTCGCCGCCCGCATAGCCCGAGGCGCCGGATACGGCGACCGAATATGTCATGGATTCAACCTTAGAGTCTGGGGTCGGGGCCCTTCGACGGGCTCAGTGCTCCGGCGACGCCCACGGCTCCCTTTCCCAGGGTGCGCGGGGTCGCCTAGAGTCGGCGTCCGTCCAGACGTCGGCGCGCGGGAGCGACGCTCGGTACGAGCGTGGCGGAGAAGTGCGCTGCCGAAGGCATGGGGCGACGATAGCCCCTGCGGCGCCGGCCCTGCAAATCGCCTGCGATGATGACTCCGTGCTGACCACCGTTGCCGTCGCCGGCTACCGATCCTTGCGTGATGTCGTGCTGCCGTTGGGGTCGCTCACGGTCGTCACCGGCGGAAACGGTTCAGGTAAGTCCAACCTGTACCGCGCCCTTCGGCTGCTGGCTGCGGCGGCGAGCGGGGCGCTGGTGCCCGCCGTCGCGAGGGAAGGCGGCCTGCCGTCGCTGCTGTGGGCCGGACCGGAGACGGGCGGGCCGGAGGGCACACGGCGACAGGGACCGGTCGCCGTGCAGCTCGGCTTCGCCACCGACGCCGTGGGCTACCTCGTGGACCTCGGCATCCCGCAGGTCGACCCGCAGAGCCTGTTCGCCCGGGATCCGGAGCTCAAGCGGGAGCAGGTCTTCGCAGGGGCGGTCCCCCGCCCCGCGTCGCTTCTGCTGGAACGGCAGCGCGGTGTCGTGCGCGTGCGCGAGGGGTCGTGGCGGATGCTGGATCAGCAGCTGGCGCCGTGGGAGAGCATCGTCACCGACCTGGCCGACGCGGAGGCGGCCCCGGAGCTGCTTTCCCTGCGGCGCACGCTGAGCGGGTGGCGGTTCTACGACAACTTCCGCGTGGACGCGGACTCCCCCGCGCGGCAGCCGCAGGTGGGCACGCGCTCGCCGACGCTCGCGCACGGAGGCGAGAACATCGCAGCGGTGTGGGCCACGATCCAGGATGCCGGGCACGGCAGTGCGCTGGCCTCGGCCGTCGCCGACGCCTTCCCCGGGTCGACGGCACGGGTGGAGTCCGTTGACGGCCGGTTCCGGCTCGTGATGCGCCAGCCGGGTCTTCTGCGGGAGCTCGACGCGGCCGAGCTGTCGGACGGGACGCTGCGCTACCTGCTCCTGTGCGCAGCCCTGCTGCCGGCACAGCCGGCGCCGCTCATCGTCCTGAACGAGCCGGAGGCCAGCCTCCACCCGGATCTGCTGGAGCCGCTCGCGGATCTGGTGGTGACAGCATCCGCTCGTTCACAGGTCGTGGTGGTCACGCACGCGGAACGCATCAGCACCGCGCTGGAGCGCGCCGGCGCGGTGACCCACCGTTTCGAGCCGCACGCGGCCGGAACGCGTATCGCGGGCCAGGGTGCGCTGGATCGTCCACCCTGGCATTGGGGATCACGCTGAGTTCCGCGCCCGGACCTGCGAACGCCGGCGCTACTCGCGCAGCGTCGCACCGAATCTCTCCGCCGCGACGGCGACTCCGGCGAGCTTGGCCTCGGTGGCCTCGGCAGCCGTCAGCGTACGGTCGGGGGCGCGGAAGCGCAGCGCGAAGGTGAGGCTCTTCGCGCCCTCGGGCACGCCGGCGCCGCGGTAGTCGTCGACCAGTCGCATCGACTCCAGCAGCGCGCCTGCGCCGTCGGCGACGACCGCACGGACCGCCGCGGCGGGCACGTCGGCACCCACGACGAGGGACAGATCCTGCGTTGCGGCGGGATAGCCGGACAGCGACTCCGCGACGACCTTCTCGCCCGCGAGCGAGAGGATGAGATCCAGGTCGAGCTCGGCGACGATCACGCGACCGGGCAGATCCGCGGCTTCGGCGACGGCGGGAAGAAGCTCGCCCGCGTATCCGACCGCGGTCGCACCCACCGACAGCACGGCCGTCCGCCCGGGATGCAACGCGGCGCGCTCGCCCTGGGACACGTCAAGGCTCACGCCGGCGGCGGAGGCGATCGTGCGCGCCGCGTCGAGGGCGTCCGCCAGACCAGCCGCCTCCGCAGTGGTGCCCGGCTGCTTCGGCGTGATCGAGCCCGCCAGCAGCACCGCGACGTGACGGTGCTGCGGCGGGATGGACGCATCGAGCGCAGTCAGGGTCGCGGCATCCGGGCGAACCGCGAGGGGCGGCACGAACGGCGTGCCGTACGTCACCCCGGGCTCCGGCAGGAACACCGCGCCGGTCTCGAAGATCTGGAGGTCGGTGAACCCGCGCGCGACGTTGCGGTGCGCGACGCGCAGCAGCGCCGGCACGAGGCTGCGGCGCAGGAACGGCGCCTGCCCGTCGAGCGGGTTCGCGAGCTTGACGCTCGGCAGATGCCCACCGGACGCGGATCCGTGCAGATCGTTCTGGTCCGTGGTGGTGAACGGGAAGGACGGCGTCTCGACGTAGCCGGCAGCGGCGAGCGCGTTGCCCACGCGGCGTCGACCCTGTTGCGCGGCCGTGAGTCCGCGACCCGACGGCGGAGTCGGAAGCAGAGAGGGGATGCGGTCGTACCCCTCGATGCGGGCGACCTCCTCGGCCAGGGTCCATTTGTCGGTCAGGTCGGGACGCCACGAAGGCGGTGAGACCACCAGCTCGTCGCCGCGATCGTCCACGTCGCAGCCGATGAGCCGCAGCGCACCGATCACCTCCGACGTCGGATAGTTCACGCCGATCAGACCCTGCACGAAGCCCACCGGCAGCACGATCTGCGACCCCGCCCACGGGGCGAACAGCGCTCCGCCGAGCGCGTCGATCGAGCCGCCGGCGAGCTCGACCATGAGGTCGGCCACCCGCTGGGCGGCCACGAAGGGGATGTTCGGATCGACGCCGCGCTCGAAGCGCCGGGATGCTTCGGAGGGCAGCTTGTGGCGACGGGCGGTGCGTGCGATGGAGATGGGGTCGAAGATGGCGGCCTCGATGAGGACGTTCTTCGTCTCTGGACCCATCTCGGTCGTCCCGCCGCCCATGACTCCGGCCAGTCCGATGGGACCGGATTCGTCGGTGATGAGCAGATCCTCCGGATCGAGCGCGCGGACTTTGCCGTCCAGCGTCTCGAGCTTCTCGCCGGGGGTCGCGCGACGCACGGTGATGCCGCCGGACAGCTTGTCCAGGTCGTAGCCGTGGATCGGGTTGCCGAGCTCCAGCATCACGTAGTTCGTGATGTCGATCAGCACACCCAGCGAGCGGATGCCGGCAAGACTCAACCGCGCGGTCATCCACGCGGGCGTGGGTGCCGCGGCATCCACGCCCCGCACCGTGCGCACGACGAACTCCGATGCCCCCACGCGGCCGCGGATCGGCGCGGCGTCCTCGACGGCGAGCGCGAAGCCCGCACCGGGCTCGACCTGGTGCGGCGGGCGCAGCCCCGGATCGCGGAAGGTCGCGCCGGTCGCGTGCGAGTATTCGCGCGCCACTCCACGGATGGACAGCGCGTAGCCGCGATCCGGGGTGACGTTGATCTCCACGGCGACGTCGTTCAGACCGAGCAGCTCGAGCGCGTCGGTTCCCACGGGTGCGTCGATGCCCAGAGTCGCGAGGCGGAGAATGCCATCGTGCTCCTCACCGAGGCCGAGCTCTCTGGCCGACGCGATCATGCCGTCGGAGACGTGACCGTACGTCTTGCGCGCCGCGATGGGGAACGGCCCGGGGAGAACGGCACCCGGGAGCGTCACGACGACCTTGTCGCCGACGAAGAAGTTGCGCGCACCGCACACGACACCGTGCACCGCCGGGCCCCCGTCCGCGGCGACCATGCCGTCGGGCGCGACCCGCACCTGGCACCACCGGATCGTCTTGCCGTTGGACTGGGGCTCCTCGACGAATTCGAGCACCTCGCCGACGACGATCGGCCCGGACAGCTCGAAGCGGTGGATGTCCTCCTCCTCGAACCCGACGCGCACCAGCGCGGCGAGCACCTCCTCGGGGGTCGCATTCACCGGCACGTCGACGTACTCGCGCAGCCATGAGAGTGGGACGCGCATCAGACCACCATCCCGAACTGCTCGCTGAAGCGGATATCGCCCTCGGCCATGTCGCGCATGTCCTGCACGTCGCTGCGGAACATCAGCGTCCGCTCGATGCCCATTCCGAAGGCGAAGCCGGAGTACTGCTCGGGGTCGATGCCGGCCGCCCGCAGCACGTTCGGGTTGATCATGCCGCAGCCGCCCCATTCGATCCAGCGCGCACCGCCCTTGAAGGTGGGGTGCCACAGGTCCAGCTCCGCCGACGGCTCCGTGAACGGGAAGAAGTTCGCGCGGAAGCGGGTCTTGGCCTCGGGTCCGAACAGCACGCGGGCCGCGTGGTCGAGCGTGCCCTTCAGATGCGCCATCGTGATGTTCTTGTCGATGACGAGCCCCTCGAACTGGGTGAACACCGGCAGATGGGTCGCGTCGAACTCGTCGGTGCGGTAGACCCGCCCCGGGCAGAGGACGTAGATCGGGATCTCGCGCTCCAGCATCGACCGCACCTGTACGGGGCTGGTGTGCGTGCGCATCACGAGGTGACGCTCCACCGGATCGACGAAGAACGTGTCCTGCATCTGACGCGCAGGATGATCGGCGTCGAAGTTGAGGGCGTCGAAGTTGTACCACTCGTGCTCGAGTTCGGGGCCCTCGGCGATCTCCCACCCCATGCCCACGAAGATGTCCGCGATCTGCTCCTGCAGGAGCGAGATCGGATGCCGCGCCCCGACGCGCGCGCGCGACGGCAGCGCGGTGACATCCACGCGCTCCGCTTCGAGCCGCGCCGCGGTCTCGGCTTCGGCGATCACGCCCTCGCGGGCAGCGAGCGCCTGGGTGACCCGGCCGCGTGCCTGACCGATCAGCTTGCCGAACTCCGCCTTGTGCTCGGGAGCGACTTCGCGCATGCGGGAGTTGAGCTTCGCGAGGGGTGAGGCCTCTGCGGTGTGCGCCGCGCGCACTGCTTTGATGGCAGCGCTGTCGGATGCCTCGGCGATGGCATCCAGAGCGGCCTGGGCGGCGGCATCCACCGCCTCGGGCGTGATTTCGGGAAGGTCAGACACGAGAAGCGAGTCTACCGAGGGCGGAGAGGCCCGTTCCGCATCAGCGCGGTGCGGAACCCTCGGATTGCTTCGCCGCAGCGGTGGCCTCGGCGACCAGGATCGCCTGCGTCGGATCCAGTGGCTGCGCCGGGCCCTTCGCCTTGCGTCCGCGCATGCCACCGCTCGCGGTGCGGCGGGACAGCCAGCGGGCGAACCAGGACAGCGTGAGGTTGATGGCGAGATAGATCGCCAAGGTCACCGCGAACAGCGAGAACAGGTATCGGTTGCCGTAGAAGCTGCCGAGGTTGTTGATGTTGTTGCGGATGATCTCGTTGTAGCCGACGATGTAGCCGAGCGAGGTGTCCTTCAGGAGCACCACGAGCTGGGCGACGATGATCGGCAGCATCTGACGGAACGCCTGCGGGAACTCCACGAGCATCTTGGACTGGAACTCGCGCATGCCCACGCTGAGAGCCGCCTCGCGCTGGCCGCGCGGCAGGGCGACGAGACCGGCGCGCAGGATCTCGCCGATCAGCGTGCCGTTGTAGAGGATCAGCGCGATCACGACGGCCCAGAAAGCACCCGTCGATGCGATCAGCAAGATGAACAGCATCATCAGCAGCACGGGCATGCCGCGCAGGAACTCGATGATCCACGCCGTCGGCACGCGCACCCACGCGATGGTGGAGCTGCGCATCAGCGACAGCACGATGCCGAGCGCGATCGCGCCGACGCCCGCCACGGCCGCGGCCTGGAGTGTGGCGACGACGCCCTCGCCGATGAAGGCCCACACTTGCGGGTCGGCGAAGATGTTCCACCGCGTGCCGTCGAACATCCCCGGCAGGGTGATGCCGCCGGACTGGCGCGGGGCGGCCAGGAGGGTGTACACCCAGAACCCGCCGGCCAGGATGAGCAGGAGCGCGACGATCGAGATGACGAGGGAGATCCTGCGTGCCCGCGGTCCGGGTACGTCGAACAGCACGCTGTTGCCGCTCATCGCCGCACCACCCATCGCTTCTCGAGTCGCCCGGCGAAGTAGCCGAGGGGCACGGTGATGACCAGGTAGAGCAGGGCTGCGGTGAACAGGATCTGAAGCACGATGTTGCCGTTGTCGTTGGCCAGTTGACGCGTGGTGGCGAACAGTTCGACGACGAAGAAGCCGCCGGCGACCGACGTGTTCTTCGTCAGTGCGATGAAGACGTTGATCAGCGGAGGCACCGTCATCCGGAACGCCTGCGGCAGTACCACCAGGCTGACGGTCTGACCGAAGCCCAGCCCGATGCTGCGCGCGGCCTCAGCCTGGCCGATCGGCACGCCGTTGATCCCGGACCGCAGCGCTTCGGCGATGAAGGGCGAGGTGTAGTAGGTCAGGGCGAGGAACGCGAGGATCAGGTACGGCGCCCGCACGCCCAGCATCGGCAGCACGAAGGCGGTGAAGATGAAGACCAGCGTGAGCGGGGTGTTCCGGGCGATCTCGACCCAGAAGGCGGCGAACATGCGCAGCGACGCGACCGGCGAGATGCGCATCGCGGCGATCAAGGTGCCCAGGATGAGCGCGGCGATGCCGGCCACCACGAGCAGGAGCAGCGTCACACGGAAGCCCTCCCAGAACTCGGGCATCAGCGACCACAGCTGTTCCATCGGGCCTCCTCTCGTGGGTGGGTCGGCATGCGGGGGGTGGGATGCCCCGAGGCGGCCTCAGGGCCGACCCGGGGCATCCGGTCGATCAGTAGCGGTCGACTGCGGGCGGGTCGATGAACGGCAGCACTGTGCCGGCCGTCGCATCCCATGCCGCTTCGTAGCGTCCGTCTTCGAAGGCCTTCTCGAGCACGTCGTTGATCCACATGCGGAACTCGGTGTCATCGAGGGCCAGGCCGATGCCGTACGGCTCGTCCGTGAACGGCTCGCCGACGACCTTGAACTCGCCCTCGTTCTGCGCGGCGAGCCCCGCGAGGATGACGTTGTCCGTCGAAACGGCGACGACCGTGCCGTTGCGCAGCGGCTCGAGGCAGTTCGAGTAGGTGTCGGTCAGGACGACCTCGGCACCCAGTGCCTCGAGGTTCGCGGCGGGGGTCGATCCCGTCACCGAGCAGACCGGCTGCCCGACGAGGTCCTTCTCATCCGCGATGTCCTCGTTGTCGGCGAGCACGAGGATCGACTGACCGGCCATGTAATAGGGCCCTGCGAACGAGACGACTTCCTTGCGCTTGTCGTTGATGGTGTAGGTCGCCACGACGATGTCGACCTCACCGTTCTGGATGAACGGCTCGCGGTTGGCGGAGACCGCTTCCTTCCATTCGATGTCGTCCTGCGCGATGCCGAGCTCGGCGGCGATGATCTTGCCGATCTCGACGTCGAATCCCTCGGGACCGTTCGGACCGTTCAGGCCGAACAGGGGCTGATCGAACTTCGTTCCGATCGTGATCGTACCGGCCTCGGCCAGCGCTGCCATCGTGCTGCCTTCGGCGAACGTGGGAGCCGGCTCGGGGGTCGCCGTTGCGTCTCCGCCGGCGTCTCCGCCACCCGAGGCGCACCCGGCGAGCGTGAGCGCGCCCGCGGCAGCCAGCGCAATCAGGGTGAGTCGTGTTCTCTTCATGTCCTACCAGTCCTTTGCTGTGGCCGGACCGCTTGTGGCGGCCCATTCGTTTCGTGGGTCCTGGCCGCGGTGCAGCGGCCGAGGTTGCATCAGTGCTCGAGGATCTTCGACAGGAAGTCCTGCGCCCTCGCGCTCTGTGGGTTTGTGAAGAACTCCTCAGGGGTGGCCTCTTCGACGATGGCGCCGTCGGCCATGAACAGCACCCGGTCCGCGGCTTTGCGCGCGAAGCCCATCTCATGGGTGACGACGATCATGGTCATGCCGTCCTTGGCGAGACCGATCATGACGTCGAGGACCTCGTTGATCATCTCCGGGTCGAGCGCGCTCGTCGGTTCGTCCATCAGGATCAGCTTCGGATCCATGGCGAGCGAGCGCGCGATGGCCACGCGCTGCTGCTGACCGCCCGACAGCTGCGCCGGCATCTTCTTCGCCTGGTTCGCGACACCGACTCGGTCGAGCAGCGCCATCGCCTTCTCATCGGCCGCCTTGCGGGAGAGCTTGCGCACCTTGATGGGACCGAGGGTCACGTTCTCGAGGACGCTCTTGTGCGCGAACAGGTTGAAGGACTGGAAGACCATGCCGACGTCGGCACGAAGGTGCGCCAGCGCCGTGCCCTCCTCGGGAAGCGGCACGCCGTCGATGGCGATCTTGCCCGAGTCGATGGTCTCGAGGCGGTTGATCGCGCGACAGAGCGTGGATTTTCCGGAGCCGGAGGGACCGATGACCACGACGACTTCGCCGCGGTTGACCGTGGTGTTGATGTCTTTGAGGACGTGAAGGTCCCCGAAATGCTTCTCGACGTGCTCGACGACCACGAGCGGTTCGCCGCGGCGAACGTTGATATTCGAGGTCCTCGGCGCCGCTGCGGGTGATTCCGGTGTCGCCATGGTGCCCACACTATTGGCCGCGCGGGCGTCGGCGTGGATACTCCGCGCGAGCTTTACCGGACTGTAACAGGACGCGAACAGCTCAGGACGGCTCGCCGGACCGCTGCGCGAACGCGGTTTCGTACAGGCAGACACTCGCGGCGGTCGCCAGGTTCAGCGATTCCGCACTGCCGTAGATGGGCAGGCGCAGTGACAGATCGGCCAGCGCCAGGGCATCGTCATCGAGGCCGCGCGCCTCGTTGCCGAACAGCCACGCGGTCGGCTCCGCGAGCAGCGATCGTGCGGCCAGGAAGTCTCCGCCGCCGATATCGGCCGCCACGACGCGCACGCCCGCGGCGCGGGCGCGGTCGACGGCGTTGACGAGGTCCACGCCGACGGCGATGGGCAGGTGGAACAGCGAGCCGGTCGTGGCTCGTACGACCTTGGGGTTGTACGGGTCGACGGTGCGGCCGGTGAGGATCACGGCGTCTGCGCCCGCGGCATCCGCTGCCCTGATGATCGTTCCCAGGTTGCCGGGATCGCGCACTTCTTCGCAGATCGCGACCAGCCGGGGCGAGGCGGCGAAGATCTCGCGCAGAGAGGAGGGCGTCTGGCGGGCGACCGCGACGATCCCCTGTGGGGTGACCGTGTCGGCCATGGCGTCCAGGACGGCCTCGGTCGTGAAGACGACCTCGACACCGGAGTCGCGCGCGGAGTCGCGCAGGTCGCCGTGCCGCTCGAGAGCGGACGGCGTGGCGAACAGCTCCAGAACGGTTTCGGGACGGTACGCAAGGGCTTCGCGAGCGGCCTGGGGGCCTTCGAGCAGAAAGAGCCCCGTCTCCTGTCGCGCGCTGCGCTTGGTCAGCTTGGCCACGGCACGAACGCGGGGCGAGCGCGGGTTCTCGAGCACTCGTTCAGTGTAGGGCCGAGGCGCACTGGCCCTCTCCACTGCGCGTGTCAACCGCAGGCCCCGCGTCTGCCGCCCGATCCCTGGCGCCCCGCGTCTACGGCCCCGCCCTCTTCTTGTTCACTTGCGCTGTTTGTACGCCCCGAGGCCCCTTTCGCGTACATCCAGGGCAAGTGAACAGGGTGGATGCCGCGAACGACGCCACCGGACACGCGGAAGGGGCGCCCTCCCGAAGGAGGACGCCCCTGCACCGGATGCCGGAAACTACGCCGTCTTGGGCGCGTTCACGTCGCCGGGCAGTGCTGCCTTTGCGGTCGCGACGAGCGACGCGAAGGTCGCCGGCTCGTGCACGGCGAGCTCGGCCAGCATGCGCCGGTCGACCTGCACACCCGCGAGGCCGAGGCCCTGGATGAAGCGGTTGTACGTCATGCCGTTCGCACGAGATGCGGCGTTGATGCGCTGGATCCACAGGCGGCGGAAGTCGCCCTTGCGCTTGCGACGGTCACGGTACGCGTAGACGAGCGAGTGGGTGACCTGCTCCTTCGCCTTGCGGTACAGGCGCGAACGCTGACCCCGGTAACCGGAGGCGCGCTCGAGGATGACGCGACGCTTCTTGTGGGCGTTGACGGCCCGCTTGACTCTAGCCATTTCTCATGTTCCTAACGTGATTCGGCGCGTTCAGCGACCGAGAAGCTTGTTGGCCGTCTTGGTGTCGGCCTTCGACAGGACCTGGTCCTGGTTGAGGCGACGTGTGCGCTTGCTGGCCTTGCCCTCGAGGTTGTGGCGCATGCCGGCCTGCTGCTTCATCAGCTTGCCGCTGCCAGTGATCTTGAAGCGCTTCTTGGCACCCGAGTGGGTCTTCTGCTTCGGCATCTCATCGTTCCTTTTGTTGAATGTCGCCCTGCTGGGCGTCGTTGTGCATCCCCGCAGGGCGGGAGTCTGGGGCGGCTACTCGGCGGTCGCCGGCGCCGGTTTGGTGTCGCTGTCGCTGTCGCTGTCGCTGTCGCTGTCGCTGTCGAGATCGTCGTCGTCATCGAGCTCGTCGTCGTCGTCGAGCTCGTCGTTGTCGTCAAGCTGGTCGTTGTCGTCGAGATCGTGGTCGTGGTCGTCGTCGTGGTCACCGGACGATGAGCCGCGCGAGGCTTCCTTGTTGGCGACCCGCTGTGCGTTCTGCTCGGTCTTCAGCTCGGACTTGTTCTTGTGCGGTGCGACCACCATGACCATGTTGCGGCCGTCGATCGTGGGGCTGGATTCGACCGTTCCGAACTCCGCGACGTCCTCAGCGAACTTGCGCAGCAGGCGTACGCCCTGCTCGGGACGGGACTGCTCCCGGCCGCGGAACAGGATCATGGCCTTCACCTTGTCGCCGCCCTTGAGGAAGCCCTCGGCGCGCTTGAGTTTGGTTATGTAGTCGTGGGCCTCGATCTTCAGACGGAACCGGACCTCTTTGAGGATGGTGTTGGCCTGATTGCGCCGGGCTTCCTTGGCCTTCTGCGCTGCTTCGTACTTGAACTTCCCGTAGTCCATGATCTTGACGACGGGCGGCTTCGAGTTGGGAGCCACCTCGACAAGGTCGAGATCGGCATCCTGCGCCAGACGCAAGGCAACCTCGATGCGTACGACGCCGACCTGCTCTCCGTTCGGGCCTACGAGGCGGACCTCGGGCACGCGGATGCGGTCATTGGTGCGGGGATCGCTGATGCGGAACTCCTCTTCGTGCGGATGTCAGCCACCGCGACACGGGATGTATCACGGGCGGAAGAGAGACTCGATTCCACCCGCACGACGCGCAAGCGCCGGCTTCCTGCACCCGATATCCCCTGCGCGGCGTTTTACGTCCGTGCCTTGGAGCTACTCCGGCCGCAAGCGGACGGAGCGGAGTGCGTGACCCGGTAGCCTGGAGCGGCAAGCGCGGGTGGGATGTGAATCCTCTTTCGGTCCGAAGCACAGCGCTCCGGAGCCCGCCAAAGTCTAGCAGAGAGTGACACGTGGATACGATTCCGGCCCCCGATGACGACCTTGAAGCCGGGAAGGTGGCACAGGATGCCGAGCGCCAGGCCCGCTGGGAAGCGCAAGATCGAGCGGCATCCGCCGCCACGCGAGACATCGCGGACGTCCCCGCCGTCGAGGTGATCACCACCGCGGCCGTGCACCTGATGAGCGCCGCTGCGGTCAAGGTCGGCCTCGCCGACGACCCGTCGACGCAGACCGACCTTGATGAGGCACGCAAGCTCATCAACGCGCTGGCCGGCCTCATCACCGCAGGGGCGCCGGAGATCAGCGACATGCACGCGCGCTCACTGCGCGATGGCCTGCGCTCGCTTCAGCTCGCGTTCCGGGAGGCCTCCACGATCCCCGACCCGATCGGCAAGGGCCCCGGCGAGAAGTGGACCGGACCCGTCAACTGACCGGGACCGAGACCGACGATGCGACGGTTGGTGCCGTCGTATCGCGCCGACGCGCTTGAGCCTCGTCCTGTGCGAGGACGATGATGGCGTCGCCGGGCTCATAGGCGCGCCGCTCCGTCTTGAGCGGATTCAGGTGCACGCCGTACGCCGCCACGCTGGAATACGCATCAGAGGCGACGCGGTATCCGATCGCCGTCTCGCCACGCGCTGAAGCGGCCGCGACGACCGTGTAGAAGTCCACCGTCATCCCCGCAACGATGTACAGTTCCGCGGGCCGCAGGTAGATCTCGACGCCCGAGCTGGAGAACAGCTCGGCGAACACGGAGACGAGGTCCTCGCTCTCGCTGATCTGCGAGAGCATCAGGCTGACCAGCCGGTCACTCACGATGAAGTCATCCGCTCGGGTGACCTCGGCCAGCTCACGGTTCCTGTCATCGAGCATTTCGCTGACGATGTTGAGGCTGACGGCCTGCTTGTCAGCGATGTCGCGCAGGTGCAGGAGAGTGACGAGCGTCCGGGCGTCCGCCGCCTGGATCCCCAGCTCGCGGTATGCCAGGACGAGGACGTGGTCGAAGCCGACGATGTTCAGCGCGTCCAGGACCGCGCGGCTGGTCGAGTCCACGCTGTGGAAGGACACGTCCACGCCCGCCGGGACGCGCAGCTGGGGTGCGACGACGTCGGCCGCGATGCAGACCGTCGACCCCGGCGCGACGTAGGCGCCGAGTTCGTCGAGCATCGTCTGCATGCTCGAGTTGTAGCCGAGGATCAGCGTGTGCTCGGGGCGAGCGGGACTGGACACGGCCAGGCGCATCGCGCTTTCATCGGGAGCTCCGCGCTCGGACGTGCGGATCGTGCTGTCATCCTCGGCGATGACGATGAGCCGGTCGCCCGGCTCGATCAGGTAGTCGGCCGGCGGGTTGAGCTGCACGACCGCGTCACGCTGGATGCCCAGGACGGTGGAGGCGGCGAAGCGGTATTGGGCATCGAGGTAGGACGGCCCGGTGAACGGCGTCGCGTCCGTGAAGTAGATCTCGTCGCCGGCGAAGTCGAGCAGTTCCGTGTACACGGCGCTGAGTCCGCTCTGTCGGCAGGTCTGCACCGTCATGCGGCTGACGAGTTCGCTCGCAAGCAGCCAGTGCGCCCGCCCGCGCGCGACCAGGCCCGCCGCTTCGAGGTTGCGTGGGTCGCGCAGCTCGGCGACGATCCGCGGAATGTCATCCTCGGCCGCATGACGCGTGAGCGCCAGAGCGATCTTTATCACCGCCGCATCCGGGTCCGCCTCATCGTCCGACGGGAGGATGACGACACTGCGGGCCGCGCGAGGACTTGCGATCGTCAGGTCGAGCACCGACATGGGGTCGCCCCGCCGGCAGATGATCGCCGTTCTGCCGGGGTTGGGTACACGCGCGCGGATCTCCTCCTCCATCTCGAGCTTGTCGCGATCGGCGAGGATGACGATGACGCTCCGCCGGCGCGACTCGTTCGCAACGCAGATCTCCGAGACGATCGGGAAGAGCTTGCCGCTCCAGCCGAGGATCAGGGTGTGGCCCTCTTCAACGACGCGCGAACGCCCGTTGCGCAACGACGCCATCTTGTCGTCGAACGCGCCCGAGACGATGCCGATCAGACTCGCGACGATGACGAGCCCACCGATCGTGACCACGAGCATGAGGATCCGGAAGCCCCATCCGGTGTCCGCCCCCATTGTTCCGGGGTCGAGCGTGCGCATCAGGTTGCCCCAGACGACGTCCCAGAAGTCGCCCTCTTCGACGCCGTCGGGGAACACGCGGAACACCACGATAACAAGCGCGATGAACAGCACGAACGCGATCGTCGCGGCGCCGAGCAGCGCCATGATCGCGATGGTTCCCCGCGCCATCCAGTTGTCGAACCGATACTGCAACCGCGCGCGCACGCCCAGTGTGTCCATCTCGTCCCCCACGTCCACGGTCGCCCCCGGCGCACCGCACCCCCCGGCACCCCACGCGTGGGGCAACCATAGCGTCTCCCGACTGACGGCCTGCGCTCGCCTCAGCGTGCGCGGCCCGAGGCGTCGACCATCCCGGTCGGCAACGGCCTCGGCGAGAAAGGGACCGGACCCGTCAGCGGACCGGGATCGGCGGCAGATCTCGGATGCCGATGGCCACCGCCCCGCGAGCCACCGCGTCGACGGTGCGACGCACGGCCTCGGCGTCGGTGCCCCAGTTGCTCACCGCGAAACGCACCACTGCGCGACCGCGCCACGTGGAGGACGACGCCCACACGGTGCCTTCGGCCCGCAGCCACTCCCCCAGTGCGAGAGTGTCCTCGTTCTCACGCGCGGCCAGGCACACCTGCGTGAAGACGACGTCGTTGAGCACGTCGAGTCCCGGGATGCCGCGGAAGCGCTCGGCGAGCGCGAGCGCGGCGTCGACGAGCCCATCGACCAGGCCGGCCACTCCGCGGCTGCCCAGCGAGCGCAGCGCGGCCCACACCGGCACGCCGCGTGCGCGGCGCGAGAGTTCGGGGGTGTGGTCATATGGATCGGCCACGCTGGCCAACGCCGGCAGATACGCCGCGTGGGCACCGAGCGAGGCGGCCATCGCGGCTTCGTCGCGCACGATGGCCACCCCGCAGTCGTACGGCACGTTCAGTGTCTTGTGGGCATCCGTGGCCCAGGAATCGGCATCCGCGACCCCGGCGACGAGGTGTCGTGTCCGCGGGCTCGCCCCCGCCCACAGCCCGAAGGCACCGTCGACGTGCACCCACGCACCGGCCGCTTTGGCCACACCCACCGCGCGCGTGAAGTCGTCGAACGCCCCGGAGTGGACATCACCGGCCTGGAGCGCCACGATCGCGGGACCCTCGTGCTCGGCCAGCGCCGCGGCGAGCCCATCGACGTCGATGCGACCCTGCGCGTCTGCGCCGACGGTGACCGGCTCACCGAGTCCGGCGATGCGCCCGGCGAGAACCACGGATGTGTGCACGGCGTCGCCCGCGAGGAAGCGGATCGTCGGCGCACCCTGGATGCCGCGCGACGGGTCGTGGCCCCGTGCGCGCAGCACGGAGTCACGCGCCACCAGCAGGCACGACGTGTTCGCGCTGGTCGCGCCGGTGACGAAGCCGACCCCGCTGTCGGCGGGAAGCCCGAGCAGTTCGAGCAGCCAGCGCGCCGCGACCTCTTCGACCCCGGCGGTGCCGGGAGTGGGCTGACGAGAACCGGTGTTCTGGTCCCACGCCGAGACGAGCCAGTCGGCGGCGAGCGCGGCCGGATAGGCGCCGCCGATCACGAACCCGTAGAAGCGCGGTGACCCCATGGCCATCAGGCCCGGGCCGGCCGCGGCGGCGAGCTCGTCGATGACAGCCGCGGCATCGGCGCCGGTCGCGCCGAGCGGACGGTCCAGAGTCGCGAGGATGCCGTCGGCGTCCAGCTCGGGGCGTATCGGGCGCTCCGCCACCGACCCCAGCCAGGTCAGGGCGTGGCGGTGGGCGGAAGCGAGCGCCGCGCGGTACTCGGACAGCGCGCCCGTCTCGACGGGCTCAGCTGCGGGCGCGGGCGGTCGTGCGCCCGGGTTCGGTGGCGGGAAGTCATGCAGGTCCATGACCAGCATTGTGCGCCGCCGCGAGCGCATGCACCACCGTGCGCCCGACAGCGCGCCGGAAGAACGTCCGCCACGACGCGGTGCGCACAGCGCCACCCGACACGGACGGGCGGGGTGGGGGCCGGCTCAGCGCGACCGGACGAGCTTGACGGTCAGCGAGTCGACCAGGACCGCGATCCGGTCATCGGCCGCCCATCGCGTGGCCAGCCGGGCGAGGACAGCATCGAGCTCGGATTGGTCGAGCCCGTGGATCAGTTCGAGGCGCACGATCAGCTCGGGGCCGCGCAGCCGGGCGGTGGGGTCGCCCTGCTCCACCGAAAGGTCGAGCACCGCCAGTTCACCGCCGATGCTGCGCTGCAGACCGGAGAAGACCTCGGGTGACGCGAAGCTGGGCTCCCAGGGGGCGCCTTGGGCGATCGCCCACACGGCGGGACGTCGCAGCACGAACTCGGTGGCCGATCCCGGATCGATGACGATCAGGTCGGTGTCGTCCGCGGATGCCGCGACCGCTGTGCGGACACCGTCCGCCGGTACGGGGCGCGCGCCGGCATCCCACCGGCCCATGGCGGCCATGGATGTGAACACCGGCAGCACCCGTCGCCCATCGGGCGCGGCCACGGTCACGATCGACAGCTCCTGGGTCTTGTCGACGGCCAGGCCGTGGACGCCGATGCCCTCGTCGCCCCGCTCCGCCACCAGCGGGATGAGCAGCCGCGCCGTGCGATACGCGTCGATGACCGCCACCTGGTCGCCGGCACCGTCGCGGAACGCCGTGAGCGCCGCGAGGAGCGCGTCGTCGGCCGAGCCATCGTCGCCGGCGTGGGGGTTGGGCTCGAACCGGCGCCCCTCCCAGGGGACGCCCGCGGAGTCGCCCGTGTGGTCGTGCGGGTCAGTGTCCGGCGACATCCAGCGCCTCGGCGAGCGTGAACGCCCCTGCGTAAAGGGCCTTGCCCACGATCGCTCCCTCGACGCCGAGCGGCACGAGCTCGCGAAGCGCGGCGATGTCATCCAGGCTCGCCACACCGCCGGACGCGACAATGGGCTTCGGCGTCCGTGCGGTCATCTCCTGAAGAAGCTCGAGGTTGGGGCCCTTGAGCGTTCCGTCCTTGGTGACGTCCGTGACGACGTAGCGGCTGCACCCGGCCTCCTCGAGGCGTTCCAGCACATCCCACAGGTCGCCGCCCTCCTGGGTCCAGCCGCGCGCGGCCAGGGTCGTGCCGCGGACGTCGAGCCCGACGGCGATGACGTCGCCGTAGCGGCCGATGACATCGGCGGCCCACTCCGGGTTCTCCAGGGCGGCGGTGCCCAGGTTGATCCGCGAGGCTCCGCTCTCGAGCGCCGCGTCAAGGCTGCGGTCGTCGCGGATGCCGCCGGACACCTCGACCTGCACGCCACGCACCTGTTTGATCACCTTGCGGATGATCGAGGCGTTGTTGCCCCGGCCGAAGGCCGCGTCCAGGTCGACGAGGTGGATCCATTGGGCACCCTGACGCGCCCACGCCAGGGCCGCGTCCACCGGGTCGCCGAAGTCGGTCTCGGTTCCCGCCTCTCCCTGGGTCAGGCGGACGGCCTTGCCGTCGGCGACATCGACTGCCGGCAGCAGGATCAACTCAGGCATAGACGCGAAATCGTTCATAGCTCCTCATGCCGGACGACGCGGGGGCGTTGCGCTCTCGCAGATGGCACGAGTTCAGAGGTTAGTCTGGCCGAGCCCGCCGAGCCAATTGGACAGCAGACGGATGCCCGCCTCCCCGGATTTCTCGGGGTGAAACTGCGTCGCCGAGAGGGGTCCGTTCTCGACTGCTGCCAGGAAGCGCGTGCCGTGCGTGGACCAGGTGAGCGCCGGCTGCGGGAAGGGCGGCTGCACGTCCAGCAGCCACTGCTGGGCGGCGAACGAGTGGACGAAGTAGAACCGTTCGTCCTCGATGCCGCGGAACAGCCGCGAGCCCGGCGCTGCCTCGACGGTGTTCCATCCCATGTGCGGCAGGACGGGGGCATCGAGCTCGGTGATCACTCCGGGCCACTCACCGAGTCCTTCGGTGTCCACTCCGCGCTCCACCCCGCGCTCGAACAGGACTTGCATGCCCACGCAGATTCCGAGTACCGGACGCCCACCGGCAAGACGGCGGTCGATGATCTCGTCGCCGCGGCTGGCTCGCAGCGCGTCCATGACCGCGCGGAACGCGCCCACTCCGGGTACGACCAGCCCGTCGGCGTCGTCGATGAGTCCGCGATCGGCGGTGAGCCGCGCGTCCGCACCCGCCGCGGCCAGCGCCTTCACCGCCGAGTGGACGTTGCCGGATCCGTAGTCCAGAACCGCGACCAGCGGCTTGCTCGTCACAGAGCGCCCTTCGTGCTCGGAACGCCCCGCACCTCCGGATCCAGGGCCTTCGCCTGGCGGAACGCTCGTGCGAAGGCCTTGTACTCGGCCTCGGCGATGTGGTGGGGGTCGCGACCTGCCAGGACTGTGACGTGAACCGTGAGCCCGGCGTGGAAGGTGATCGCCTCGAACGTGTGACGCACGAGCGAGCCGGTGAAGTGCCCCCCGATGAGGTGGTGCTCGAAACCGAGCGGCTCGCCGCTGTGCACGAGGTAGGGACGGCCACTGATGTCCACCACGGCCTGGGCGAGCGCCTCGTCGAGCGGCACGAGGGCATCTCCGTAGCGCGAGATGCCCGACTTGTCGCCGAGGGCCTCGCGGATCGCCTGCCCCAGGACGATCGAGACGTCCTCGACGGTGTGGTGGGCATCGATCTCCGTGTCGCCGGACGCACGGATCGTGAGGTCGGTGAGGGAATGCTTCGCGAAGGCGGTGAGCATGTGATCGAAGAACGGCACGGTGGTGTCGATGTGACTGCGGCCCGTGCCGTCGAGGTCGAGCTCGAGCTCCACGGTGGATTCGCTCGTGGACCGGCGCAGCGACGACGTGCGGGGGGTTGCGAGGCCAGTCATGAGCCCGAGTCTATCGACGCGAGCGCGTCCAGGAACGCGGTCGTCTCCTGCTCGGTGCCCGCCGTGACCCGCAGGTGGTGCGGGATCCCGACATCGCGGACGAGTACGCCCCGGTCATACAGCGCCTGCCACGTCTCGGCCGAGTCCTCCACGCCGCCGAACAGAACGAAGTTCGCCCACGAGTCGTAGGGCTCGTAGCCGATCGCCTCGACGGTTGCTCCGATGCGGTCCCGCTGGGCGACGATCTCATCGACCATCTGCAGCATCGTGGAGGCGTGGCGCAGGGCGGCCGTCGCCGCCGCCTGGGTCAGCGAGCTCAAGTGGTAGGGCAGGCGCACGAGTCGCAGCGCGTCCACCAGCGCCGGGTCGGCGGCCATGTACCCCACCCGGGCGCCGGCGAACGCGAAGGCCTTGCTCATCGTGCGCGAGACGACGAGCCGCTCGCGCCCCGGCAGCAACGCGAGCGCCGATCCGGCGTCCCGAGGCGCGAATTCCTGGTAGGCCTCGTCCACGACGACGATGCCGCGGGAGGCGTCGTATACGGCTTCGATGACCTCCAGTGTCATCGGCGTGCCCGTCGGGTTATTCGGTGCGCAGAGGAAGACGACATCCGCGCCCGCCTCGGCGACCTGGAATGCGGCGCTCTCCGCGTCCACGGAGAAGTCCGCGGCCCGCGAACCGGCCACCCACGTCGCTCCGGTCGCCCGCGTCAGCAGCGGGTACATGGAGTAGGTGGGAGCGAAGCCGAACGCCGTGCGTCCGGGACCGCCGAAGGCCTGCAGGACGTGCTGCAGAACCTCGTTCGATCCGTTCGCCGCCCAGATCTGCTCCCGAGTCACGCCGTAGCCGAGATAGTCGGCGAAGCCTTCGCGCAGCTCGGTGAACTCCCGGTCCGGATAGCGGTTGACATCGCGCAGCGCCAGGGCGACGGCATCCAGAATGTCATCCGCCACCTCTTGCGGCACCGGATGCGTGTTCTCGTTCACGTTGAGAGCGACCGGCAGCGGGGCCTGCGGAGCGCCGTACGGTGTCAGACCGCGCAAATCATCGCGGAGGGGAAGATCGTCGAGGCGGATACTCACCTCGCCCATCGTAGGGCCCGCGTCTGCGCACGTCCCCCGAAGGAGCGTGCCCGAGTGCGCTCGGCCGCTACGGCGCCGAGGCGTACTCGGCCGGAATGGACAGTCGCTGACCGGCGGACACGACGACCCCATCGAGCGCGTTCAGCCGCACGATCGCATCCACGACGTCGCGCGGGTCTGCGCCGGGCGCGACCTGCTCGGCGATGGACCAGAGCGATTCGCCCGACGCCACCGTCAGTGTGGCGAACGTTCCCGCCGGAGCCCCGTCGTCAAGATTCGCGAGCGCGCTTCCACCGCTGAGGACCGCGAGGCTGAGCGCGACGACGGCCGGCAGCGCAGCGAGCGCGGCAAGAATGCGGCGACCGCGCGGCGTGAGCCGCAGTCGCGTCGCACGGTGCGCCGGGATGCTGATCGCTGTCATGTCGTCCTCCTGCTGAAAGGGAAGAGGTTCGCATTCCCGGCTCGGCCGGGAGCGGGGAATGCGAAGCTCTCTTCCGAATGTATCTTCGAAGTAATAAGATGTCAATCGCGGATGCGGGCTCGGATGTTCGAACGCGACACGCGCACGTGGTGCGGTATCGATGTGCCGTTACCGGATACGGTTTCGATAGGGACACCCCACCATGGGCCTCCGACATTCGAAGACCGATGCCCCCACGGCGAGACAGGAGCTGGGATCATGACCGAGGTGAACGGGCGCGAAAAGCCGCAGACGCGCAGGCGCAAGAGCCTGAGCGACAAGCAGCTCGCCATCCTCGAGGTCATCCAGCGATCGATCGCCCGGTACGGCTACCCGCCGAGCATGCGCGAGATCGGCGATGCCGTGGGTCTCAAGTCTCTTTCCAGCGTCACGCATCAGCTCAACCAGCTCGAGCTGAGCGGGTATCTGCGGCGGGACGCGGGCAAGACGCGCGCGATGGAGGTCTTGATCGACCTGCCCGGGATGTCCACCGAGAATCCCGCCGACAGCGCGCCGTCCGTCGGCGACGCCGCGATGGTGCCGTTGGTCGGGCGCATCTCGGCGGGCGTGCCGATCACCGCCGAGCAGCAGATCGAGGAGATCTTCCCCCTTCCCCGCCAGCTCGTCGGCAAGGGCGACCTGTTCATGCTCCGCATTTCGGGCGAGTCCATGATCGACGCCGCCATCTGCGACGGCGACTGGGTCGTCGTGAGGTCGCAGGCGGATGCCGAGAACGGTGACATCGTCGCGGCGATGCTCGATGGCGAGGCCACTGTCAAGACCTTCCGGCGCCGCGATGGGCACACGTGGCTGCTCCCCCGCAACTCCGCATTCGAACCGATCCTGGGCGACGAGGCCGTCGTGCTCGGCAAGATCGTGGCGGTCCTGCGCGCCGTCTGAGTCCGCGCAGATCCGCGCGCAGTGGTGCGGCGCGCGGATCGCATTTGCGCCACAATGGCCTCATCCGTCGGAGGAGGCCTCATGTCCGCAGCAGACGTCGACGATCTTCAGACTCAGCTCGAGACGCTGCGTGCCGAGAACCTACGGCTGCAACGCGATGCGGACCTCCGCGAGCGCCCGGTGCCGCGAAGCGGCGGAGGCGGGTGGTGGCGGGGGCTGGCATCGGCCGTGTGCATCGTCGTCGCGACGATCCTGGTCCCGGTGTCCATCGTGAGCGCCTGGGCACGGATCCAGCTCGTGGAGGAGGACGCGTTCGTCGCCTCGCTCGCCCCGCTCGTGGACGATCCGGCCGTGCAGGCTTTGATCATCGACGAGTCGATGGAGGCCATCTCCGCTCAGGTCGACTTCCAGGAGATCACTGCGGACGTGTTCGACGGAGTCGCGGCGCTGGGACTGCCTCCGCGGGCGGCCGACGCGTTGCAGCTGCTCGAGGCGCCCGCGGCCAACGGCCTGCAGAGCCTGGTGACCACGACGGTGACGCGCGTCGTCGAATCCGACGCGTTCTCCGAGGTCTGGGCCACGGCCACCCGCGCCGCCCACCGTGCCCTGGTCGGCACGGCGACCTCCGATGGCGGCGGCCTGGTGGTCCGCACGGACGAAGGCGTCGGCATCCAACTGGGGGCGGTCGTCGAGCGGGTCAAACAGAATCTCGTGGACCGTGGCCTCGGCGTGGCCGAGTTGATCCCCAGTGTCGATCGCGTCGTCATTCTCGGCGAGGGCCAGAACCTGGCGATGATCCGCACCGGATACGCGGTCGCCACCACCCTCGGGTACTGGCTGCCGGTGATCACGATCGCGCTCTTCGCGCTCGGCATCGCGATCGCCCGCCGACGCAGCGTAGCCGTCCTGGGCACCGGGCTCGGATTCGTCGTCGGGGGCGGCTCGCTCGCGGCGGTGCTGGCCGTGGGCGGGACAGCGATCGGCGGAGTAGCCGCATCGCTGGGCCTGGCCCCCGACGCGTTGAGCGTGATCTATGCGCAGCTGGTCGGCAACATGACGCAGACCGCGCTCGTGTTCGCGCTCCTGGGCGCCCTGATCGCCCTCCTCGGGTGGGTGATGGGGCGATCCGGCCCCGCGCAGGGGTTCCGGCGGACCATTCGCGGGGTGAATGCCTCGGCCCGCCGCCAGCTGGCAGCACGGGGTCTGAACACCGGCGCGTTCGGCATCTGGCTGGGCAGGCAGCGAATCCTGGTTCGGACGCTGGTGGCGGTATTGGCGGTCATCTGGCTGTTCGCACTGCGACCCGTTTCGCTGGGCGACGTCGCGCTCGTGCTCATCGTGTCCTTCGGCGCAGCCTGGATCCTGGAACTGCTGCAGCGCCGACCCGACGAGCTGAACGCCGCCTCTGCGGGCGCCCCGGTCACGGCCGGTGCGCAGGGGGACGACGCGGTTGCACCGGATGCCGAGACCACTGTGGTCGCGGCATCCGGCGACGCGCCCCTCAGACGGTGACCTCCACCCGCTGACGCACCTTGTGCGCGGCTTCCACGAGGTTCTCCAGGGCCTTGACCGTCTCGGGGTATCCACGTGTCTTGAGTCCGCAGTCCGGGTTCACCCAGAGCTGACGCAGCGGCAGTACGGCCGCGGCGCGTTCCAGGGTGGTGATTACTTCTGCGACCGTGGGCACGCGCGGGGAATGGATGTCATACACGCCGGGTCCGATGTCATGCGTGAATCCCCCGCCCGCGATGTCACCGATCACCCCGCCGCCGCTGCGGGCCGCCTCGATGGAGGTGACATCGGCGTCCAGCGCCGCGATCGCCTCGATCACCGCGTCGAAGTCCGAATAGCAGAGGTGCGTGTGGACCTGGGTCGCGGGCGCCGCGCCGGCCGTGGCGAGCCGGAAGGCGCCCACCGACCACTCCAGATAGGCATCGCGGTCCGCGCTCTTAAGGGGAAGGAGCTCCCGCAGCGCCGGCTCGTCGACCTGAACGATCCTCATGCCGGCGCCTTCGAGATCGGTGATCTCGTCGCGCAGCGCGAGGGCCACCTGACGCGCCGTCTCCTCCAAGGGCTGGTCATCGCGCACGAACGACCACGCCAGTATCGTCACCGGACCCGTGAGCATCCCCTTCACCGGGCGCTCGGTGAGCGACTGAGCGAAGGTGGACCATCCCACCGTGATCGGCTCGGGCCGCGACACGTCGCCCCAGAGGATCGAGGGGCGCGTCGCACGTGACCCGTAGGACTGCACCCACCCGTTCTCGGTCACGGCGAAGCCCTCGAGATTCTCCGCGAAGTACTGGACCATGTCGTTGCGCTCCGGCTCGCCGTGCACGAGCACATCGAGCCCGAGCTCCTCCTGCAGGCCGATCACCGCGAGGATCTCGACGCGGAGGAAGTCCTCGTAGTCCTCGGTGCGGAGCAGGCCGCGCGCGTGCTGTGCGCGCGCACGGCGGATGTCGGCGGTCTGCGGGAACGATCCGATCGTCGTGGTCGGCAGCAGCGGCAACCGGAGCGCCTCCGTCTGCGCCGTCCGACGCACCTCGTAGTCGCCGCGGACGACATCGTCTGCGCGCAGTGCCGCCGCGCGGACGCGCACGGCGGCATCTCGGACACCCGGCGCGTTGCGCCGGTCCGCGAGTGCGGCCGACGCCGCGGCGAGATCGCCCGTGAGGGCGGCCGGGCCCTCGACCAGCCCGCGAGCGAGGGCGACCACCTGGCCGACCTTCTGGTCGGCGAACGCCAGCCATGACACGAGACGAGGGTCCAGTCGAGGCTCGGCGGCGACGTCGTGCGGTACGTGCTGCAACGACGCGGAGGTCCCTGCGGACACGGCGGCGGCGCCGAGACGGCCGAGTCGCCCGAGAGCCGACCAGGAGGCGGCGAGGTCGCCCCGCCAGATGTTGCGCGCGTCGATGACTCCGCCGACCAGTGTCTTGGTCTCCAGCCCGGGGACAGCCGCGGGGACCGACCCGCGGCTCAGGTCCACCGCGAGCGCCTCGACCGGGGATGCCGCCAGCGCCCTCCACGCCGCATCCGACGGCGCGGCGTATGGGGCGGCGACGAGGATCGCCGGTCGACGGGTCCCGGCACCCAGCGCGCGGTAGGCGTGAGCGGCGGCATCCGCCAGTTCGTCCGGAGCAGCCGCGAGGTTCTCGCTGACCAGGGCGGGCTCGTCCAGCTGGACCCAGTCCGCGCCGGCCGCGCGGAGGTCGGTCAGCAGCGCAGCGTACACCGGCAGCAGATCTTCGAGACGGTCCAGGGGCCGGTAGCCCCGGGGTGCGGCATTCGACGGCTTCGCGAGCGCGAGCAGGGTCACGGGACCGACGAGCACCGGGCGGACGGCGAACCCGTCGGCGCGCGCTTCCGCCACCTGGCGGGCGAAGCGCGCGCTGGAGGGGGCGAAGAGCGTCTCGGGTCCGATCTCGGGAACAAGGTGGTGGTAGTTGGTGTCGAACCACTTCGTCAGCTCGAGCGGGGCGGTCTGCGTGTCCCCCCGCGCGGCGGTGAAGTACGCACCGAGCCCGACCGAGCCGTCTTGACCGCGGAGGCGGGCGAACCGGTCCGGGAGCGCACCGACCGCGGCCGCGGCATCGAGCACCTGATCGTAGAAGCTGAACGACTCGGGGATCGACGAGTTCTCGCGTTCGAGCCCGAGCGCGGCGAGATGCTCCCGCGTGCTGCGGCGCAGGTCCGCGGCGATCGCCTCGAGCTCCGGCTCGTCGATCTCGCCGGCCCAATGCGATTCGACGGCGCGTTTGAGTTCGCGATGCGCGCCGATGCGCGGATAGCCGAGAATCGTCCCGGCGGGGAAAGTGGGGCGGATGTCGCTCATCGTGCTGCCTCCTTGTGAGGGTGGGGGGTCAGGATGCCGGCTTCGCGGAGGACCGCGAGGACCGTGTCGTGATGGTTGAAGGCGTACAGGTGGATTCCGGGTGCGCCACCGGCGACGACGGCACGGACGAGCGCGGCCGCGTAGGCGACGCCGACCTCCCTTCGGCCGTCGGCGGTCGGCTCGATCTCGAGGGCGACCGCCAGTTCGCCGGGCAGGTCCTCGCCGCTGAGCTCGAGCACGCGGCGCAGTCGTCCGGGCGCGGTGATCGGCATGATGCCCGGCAGGATGGGAATGGTCACGCCGGCTTCACGCGCGCGGCTGACGAAGCTCAGGTAGTCGTCGGCGTGGAAGAACAGCTGGGTGATCGCGAGCGTCGCCCCGGCCGCCTGCTTGGCCACGAGAGCGTCGATGTGCTCGCGCGGATGCCGCGAGCGGGGGTGGCCGCGAGGGAACGCGGCGACCGCGATCTGAGCGCGCTCGCGTCGCTGGACGTGCGCGGCGCCAGGCAGTCCCGGCACCCTGGCCTCGGTGTACGGGACGCGCGCTGCCTGCACGCGGTCGATCAGCTGGACCAGTTGAGCGGAGCTCTCCAGATCCCCGAGGAACGCGGCGTCCTCGGATGAGCCGGCGGGCGGATCGCCGCGCAAGGCCAGAAAGCTCAGGATGCCGGCATCCAGGAATTCGCGAATGAGGGCAGCCGCGCCGGAGTACGTGTTTCCCACGCAGGTCAGGTGCGCCATGGGCTCGGTGTCGGTCGTCGCACGGATGCGGCGGAGGACCTCCAGCGAGCGGCCCCCGGTTGACCCTCCGGCACCGTAGGTGACCGACAGGAACGCCGGACCGGCATCGGCGAGGATCCTGATCGTGTCGTGCAGCGCGAGCGTCGCGGCATCGGAGCGCGGCGGGTACAACTCGAACGAGAACGGCAGCGGCGTCGGCACTGCCGGTGAGTCGGGGTGGAGCGGCATATCGCACTCTTCGGATCGATGACGGAGGCCGGACGGCCGCGGACAGCACACGGGTGCGCACTGTCATCGCGGGCGGGTGCCGGGCTCGGCTGTCGCTCCTGCCCGGATAGCTCCGGGCGACGATGGGTCGAAGTTAGCCGACCATCCGGTGGCAGGCGCCGCGTGTTTCCGCGTGTTTCGAGGTGCCTACGCGCAGATCTCTACCGCCATAGCCATCCCCGACGCGCGGTTTCGGACACCTGCATCGGCCGCGCCGAATACGGTGGGGGCATGACGAGAATCCTTCCCTTCGGCTCCTGGGACTCACCGCTCTCCGCCGCAGAAGTGACCGCGGCGACACCGCGCATCGAAGGCGCCCGCTTCGTGGGCGAGGAGATCTGGTGGGGGGAGGGGGTCCCTACCGAGGGTGGTCGGACGACCGTGCGCCGCCGTGATGCCGACGGCGCCGTGAGCGTCGTCCTGCCCCTGCCGTGGAGTGCACGCTCGCGTGTGCACGAGTACGGCGGTGCGGCGTGGACGACCACCGACGATGGAATCCTGCTGTTCGTGGAGAAGTCGGATCAGTGCGTGTGGGCACTCGTGCCAGGACAGGAGCCCCGTCGGCTCACCCCGCCCGACCAGGGGATGCGATTCGGCGGCCTCACCTGGCAGGACGGGCAGTTGCTCGCGATCCGTGAGATCCACGCCGGGTCACCGGTGCCGCAGCGGTCCATCGTTCGGATCGCGCTGGACGGGTCCGGGGTGACCCCGCTGGTCGCCGACAGCGACTTCCTCGCGCACCCGTCGCTGTCACCGAGCGGTCGCCGCCTCGCCTGGATCGCGTGGAACCACCCCGACATGCCCTGGGATCGCGCCGAACTCCGGGTGGGGCGGCTGGAGGACGGCATCGTCGTCGAGTGGACCACCGTGGCGGGCGGCAGCTCATCGCCCCTCCAGCCGGTGTGGATGGACGAAGACGATCTTCTCTACGCCGATGACACGAGCGGCCGCTGGAATCTGTGGCGCCGGCACCTGTCGGCAGCGCTCGAGGCGCATCCGGTCGCTCCGGCCGACGCCGACACCGGTGGTCCACTCTGGGTTCTGGGCAGCCGATGGTTCGCCCGGCTCGATGACGGGCGGGTGGTCGCCGTGCGCACCAACGGCGACGACGAGCTCACGCTGATCGACTCGGATGGCAGCGCCGCCGCGTTCGGTGCGCCGCTGAGCTCGGAGGTCCTCATCGAGGACGTCCGCGGTAACCGGGTGCTCGTCTCCGGGGCAGGGCCGAACTCCCCCGCGGGCCTCTGGGTGGTGGATGCGGATCGCCTCGAGGAGAGCGTGCTGGTCCGGGGCGGGTCCGTTCCATGGGGGCCCGAATGGATGCCGCAACCCCGTCCCGCGACCTTCGAGGGTCCGGGAGGCCCCGTGCACGCATTCGACTACCCGCCGACGCATCCGGACACGGACGGGCCGGACGGGGAGCAACCCCCGTATCTGCTGTACGTCCACGGCGGGCCGACCACTCACCGGGGCGGGGCGGCGTCTGGCCGCATCGCCTATTTCACCAGCCGCGGGATCGGCGTACTCGACGTGAACTACGGCGGGTCCAGCGGCTACGGCCGGGCCTACCGCGAGCGCCTGCGCGGACAATGGGGCGTCGTCGATGTGGAGGACGTCGCGGCCGCCGCGACCGGGCTGGCGAACTCGGGTGGCGCCGATCCGGCGCGGATCACGATCGCCGGCGGCTCCGCCGGTGGTTGGACCGTCCTGGCCGCGCTCGTGCAAACGGATGTCTTCGCCGCGGGCATCTCGCGCTACGGCGTCGGTGATGCCCGGGCGCTGGCCGTCGACACGCACGACTTCGAGGCACGGTACCTGGACGGACTCATCGGCCCGCTGCCCGACGCCGAGCAGCTGTACCTCGAGCGGTCACCACTGTCCCACCCGGATCGGTTCCGGGTGCCCCTGCTGCTGCTCCAGGGCGCGGAGGACCCGGTCGTGCCTCCTGCGCAGTCCGAAGCCATCCGCGACGCGCTCGCGGCACGCGGGATCCCGCACGCGTACGTCGTCTACGAGGGCGAGGGCCACGGATTCCGACGGGCGGACAACGTCGTGAACGCGCTCGAGACCGAGCTGGCCTTCTTGGGCGCGGTCTTCGGCTTCGACACGCCGGGGGTACCGCCGCTGGAGCTGAGTCGAGGCTCCTAGACCGCGAAAGGTGCGAGCTCGGCGGCCAGCCGCTCCGACACGTGGGCGTGCAGCGCCGTACCGGCAGCCTCATGCGTCTGCGACACGATGTGCCCGGACTCGTGGGCGGCCGAGACGAGGTCGCCGCGGTCGTAGGGAACGAGCGCTCGGACCTCGACGGCCGGCAGCGGAAGCGCCGCCTCGATCGCGGCGCGCAGCTCGGCGATGCCCTCCCCCGTCCGCGAGGACGCGAACAGGGCGCGGGGCTCCAGGCCCCGCAGAACCATGCGAGTGTCATCGTCGACGAGGTCGGCCTTGTTGAACACCACGATCTCGGTGATGTCCCGCGCACCGACGTCGCCGATCACATCGCGCACCGTCTGCAGCTGCGCCGCGGGGTCGGGGTGCGCGGCATCCACCACGTGCACGATGACATCGGCGTCGCCGACCTCCTCGAGCGTGGAGCGGAACGCTTCGACGAGCTGGTGCGGAAGGTTGCGGACGAAGCCGACGGTGTCGGTCAGCGTATAGACGCGACCGTCCGCGGCCTCGGCGCGCCGAACCGTGGCATCCAGCGTTGCGAACAGCGCGTTCTCGACAAGCACACCCGCGCTGGTCAGGCGGTTGAGCAGGCTCGACTTGCCGGCGTTCGTGTATCCGGCGATGGCCACCGACGGGATCGTGTTGCGCTTGCGCTCGGCGCGCTTCGCATCGCGGGCGGGAGCGAAATCGCGGATCTGACGACGCAGCAACGCCATCTTCGTGCGGATGCGGCGGCGGTCGAGCTCGATCTTCGTCTCACCCGGGCCGCGCGAGCCCATCCCGGCACCACCGGCGCCGACCTGGCCACCGGCCTGGCGGCTCATCGAGTCACCCCATCCGCGCAAGCGCGGGAGCAGGTACTCCAGCTGGGCCAGCTCGACCTGCGCCTTGCCCTCGCGGCTCTTGGCGTGCTGGCTGAAGATGTCCAGAATGACGGTCGTCCGGTCGATGACCTTGACTTTCACGACGTCCTCGAGCGCGCGCCGTTGGCTGGGGGCGAGCTCGGTGTCGGCGATCACGGTGTCCGCGCCGAGCGCGGCGACCAGGTCGCGCAGCTCCTGCGCCTTGCCGCGACCGAGGTAGGTCGCCGGGTCGGGGTGCGGTCGTCGCTGCAGCACCGCGTCGAGCACGACGGCGCCGGCGGTCTCGGCGAGGGCGGCGAGCTCGCGCAGCGAGTTCTCGGCATCCTCCTGCTCCCCCTGGGGGTGCACGCCGACGATCACGACGTTCTCGAGCCGCAGCTGCCGGTACTCGACCTCGCTGACGTCCTCGAGCTCGGTGGACAGTCCGGGGACGCGGCGCAGCGCAGCGCGCTCCTCGCGATCCCACTGTTCGCCGTCGGTGTCGGTGCGCGAGAATGCCGCCTCGTTCTGAAGCGCCTGGGCGGCACCGAACACGCGCACGCCCGAATGCGCGGCAGCGCGCTCGAGCACACGGGCGACCGGGTCCACCGGCGTCTCGTCGGTGCTCGTCGGGGTTGTCGTATCCGTCATCGGTTCCTTCCGTGATTGCCGTAAACTCTAGCTCCCCGACCGGGGATCTCCTCCGCTACGCTCTCAGGATGGGGGAGGACCACTATTTCAGCGCGTCGCCCGCCAGTGCCGAGAACCTACGTCGCGTTCGCGTGACTCTGGCCGGCTCCGAGGTCGAGGTGACCACGGCTGGCGGCGTGTTCAGTCCTGACCACATCGACACCGGTACCGCGGTGCTGCTGGCCAACACCCCTCCCCCGCCGCCCGGAGGGCATCTGCTGGATCTGGGATGCGGGTGGGGCCCGATCACGCTGTCGTTGGCGATCGATTCACCGCATTCCACGATCTGGGCTGTGGATGTCAATGAGCGAGCCCTTGACCTGGTGCAACGAAACGCCGACGCTCTCGGCCTCGCCAATGTCAACGTCGCGCACCCTGACGATGTTCCCGACGACGTGACGTTCCGAACGATCCGCTCGAACCCGCCCATCCGCGTCGGCAAGAACGAGCTCCACGGCCTGCTCGAGCGCTGGATCCCCCGCTTGGACGAACGGTCGGACGCCTGGCTGGTCGTGCAGCGCAACCTGGGATCCGATTCGCTGCAGCGATGGCTGGCAGCGTCCTTCACCCCGGGGTTCAGCGTGCACCGCGCCGCGACGGGTCGTGGATTCCGCGTGCTCAAGGTCCGACGCCACGGCACCCCGCGGACCGGCGCGATCACCCTGCCCTGACCGGGACAACCGTTCAGGCGAGCGCGACCTCGCCGGAGTAGACCAGCGTCGCCGGACCGGACAACAGCACGTGAAGGTCGCCGCGGACCCGCAGCATCCGCACACCGAGCGTGCCGCCCGGGACATCAACGGTCCATCGGTCCGGCGCTGCGGCGCCGGCCCAGTGGCGCACCGCCAGGGCGGCGGCGGCGACTCCGGTTCCGCAGCTGAGCGTCTCCCCGACGCCGCGTTCGAACACGCGCATGCGGATGGAGCCGACACCCTCCCGCACCAGCGGGTCGCTGGGGACCACGAACTCGATGTTGGCGCCGTGCGGCGGCTCCGGCTGCAGCTGCGGACGCGCCGCCAGGTCGAGGGCGTCCAGTTCCTCGGTGTTCGACAGCGCGACCACGACGTGCGGGTTGCCGACGTCGATGCCCTGCCCGGGACGGGGCACCCCGAGCCCCCGCGCGCGGACCAGGACCTCGTCCGGCTCCACCCGCCAGGGACCGAGGTCGGCTTCGAATCCGAGGTCGCTGCGGGTCACGCTCTTCACGCCGGCACGGGTGCCGATCGACAGCGGCCTCTCATCCAGCACCGCCCAGCCGGCGTCGGCGAGATAGCGGGCGAAGACGCGGATGCCGTTCCCGCACATCTCGGCCTTCGAACCGTCCGCGTTGCGGTAGTCCATGAACCATTCGGCGCCTTCCGCCGCGGCATCCGATCCCTCGTCGATCGCTGCGGAGCGCACCACGCGAAGGATCCCGTCGGCACCGATGCCGAAGCGGCGGTCGCACAGCACCGCGACCTGGTCGTCGCTGAGATCCAGCGCCCCGTCGGCGTCGGGGATCACGACGAAGTCGTTGCCCGTGCCGTGACCTTTCGTGAAGGGGACGGTCTGCGGCATCCGTCCAGCATACGGTTCTTCGGCCACCGCTCTTCGGGCGGCGACGGCAGACACGGGGACTCTCGCAGTCACGCGGTGGGCCGAGCCACGCGGACGGTCAGTCGGCGATGAGCCTCGCGACGGACTCGGTGCCTCTCCGCGCGAACGCGCGGACGCCGGTCATGACTCGAGTATCCGGTGCACCAGGTCATCGGCGTCCGCCGCTGACCACACAACGTTCGCGTAGCGCGTGAACCACGACACCTGACGCCGGGCGTAGCGCCGCGTGAGCGCCTGGGTCTCGGCGATCGCCTCGGCCCGGCTGGCGTCGCCGCGCAGCTGCGCGAGAGCCTGGGCGTAGCCGATCGCCCGCCGGGCGGTCACCCCGTCCTCGATTCCGAGGGGGCGCAGTGCATCGGCCTCGTCCACGAGTCCGTCAGCCCACATGCGCTCTACCCGCGCGTTCAGTCGCACGACGAGTTCGTCGCGGGGCGCGGTGAGACCGATCACCGTCGCGGGGCGCCAGGGAACCGGCTTCTCCGGGAGCGCTGCCCCGTGCGTCTTGCGCCCCTGTGCGAGCACCTCGAGCGCACGCACCACGCGTCGGCCGTTGCGGGGATCCACCCGAGCTGCCGTATCCGGATCCACTGTGCGCAGCCGCTCATACAGCACACCCGGTCCGTGGCGCACGAGCTCGGCTTCCAGCTGCGCGCGCAGGGCATCGTCGCGGGGCGGAAAGCGGAAGTCGAACAGCACGCTCGAGACATACAGCCCCGAACCGCCGACCAGGATCGCGGAGGAGCCTCGGTCGAGGACGCCTTCGATCGCCGTTCGGGCGGCGTGCTGATACCAGGCCACGGCCGCCTCCTGTGTGACGTCGAGGACATCGAGCATGTGATGAGGGATGCCGCGGCGTTCGCCCACCGGGAGCTTGGCCGTGCCGATGTCCATGCCGCGGTAGAGCTGCATCGCGTCGGCGTTGACGATCTCCGCGGATCGGCCCCGCGCGGCGAGAGCCTCGGCCAGGTCGAGCGACAGCTCCGACTTGCCTGTGCCGGTGGCGCCGACGACGGCGTACAGCCGCGCGTCGTGGACCGGTGCGCTCACACCCCGACGCGCAGCGTGGGCAGTCCGAGCGACACGGCACGGGGAGCGCCCTCCGAGTGGCCCCCGCTGACCGGAATCGCGCACGATTCGGCCTGGGTGCGATCCCACGCGTCGCCTGCCCGGGTGCGGCGCACGCGCAGCGGCGCCCCGTCGGTGTCCGCGAGCAGGTGGAACGGCGCCGCGTGTGTGATCCGGACCGAGACGACATCCCCGGGGCGCGGAATGTCGCTTCCCGAGGGGACCTCGAAGTGGATCAGCCGATTGTCTTCGGCGCGGCCCGTGAGACGGTGGGTCTCGGCATCCTTCTTGCCCTCTCCCATCGAGACCAGAACCTCGACCTGCCGGCCGAGCTGTGCCTGGTTCTCCTCGAGGCAGATGCGGTCCTGGAGCGCCATGAGCCGGTTGTACCGCTCCTGCACGACTTCCTTCGGAACCTGGTCGGGCATCGTCGCGGCGGGGGTGCCTTCACGGATGGAGTACTGGAACGTGAAAGCGCTCGAGAACCGCGACTGCTCCACCACGCGCATCGTCTCTTCGAAATCCTCGTCCGTCTCACCCGGGAACCCGACGATGATGTCGGTGGTGATCGCCGCATTCGGGATGCGGTCACGGACGCGGTCCAGGATGCCCAGGAACCTGTCGCTGCGGTACGAGCGGCGCATCGCCTTCAAGACGCGGTCGCTGCCCGACTGCAGCGGCATGTGCAGCTGCGGCATGACCGCCGGTGTCTCTGCCATCGCGTCGATGACATCGTCGGTGAAGGCCGCGGGGTGGGGGCTGGTGAAGCGGATGCGCTCGAGTCCCTCGATCTCTCCGGCTGCACGCAGGAGCTTGCCGAACGCCTGGCGGTCGCCGAACTCGACACCGTACGAGTTCACGTTCTGACCGAGCAGCGTGACTTCGATCGCCCCGTCCTCCACGAGCAGGCGGATCTCGTTGAGGATGTCGCCCGGCCTGCGGTCCTTCTCCTTGCCGCGCAGGCTGGGCACGATGCAGAACGTGCACGTGTTATTGCAGCCGACGGAGATCGACACCCAGCCGCTGTAGATGCTGTCGCGCTTGGTGGGCAGTGTGGACGGGAAGATCTCGAGCGATTCGAGGATCTCGAGCTCGGCCTCGCCGTTGTGCCGGGCGCGTTCGAGAAGACGAGGCAGCGAACCCATGTTGTGCGTGCCGAAGACGACGTCCACCCACGGCGCCTTGTCCAGCACCGCCTGCTTGTCCATCTGCGCCATGCACCCGCCGACCGCGATCTGCATGCCCTCCTTGCGACGCTTCACCGAGGCCAGGTGCCCGAGCGTGCCATAGAGCTTGCCCGCCGCGTTGTCGCGGACCGCACACGTGTTGATGATCACGACGTCGGCTTCTTCGCCCGTCGCGGCCCGGAGGTAGCCGGCGCTCTCCAGGGAGCCGGAGAGCCGTTCGGAGTCGTGCACGTTCATCTGACAGCCGAAGGTGCGCACCTCGTAGGTTCGGACGCGTCCGTCGGCTGCGAAGGAAGCGGGTGACGGCGCGATCGTCGTCGGCGCTGAGGACGGAGGAGTCATGATGCCCTCCATTCTACGAGCCGGGTGCGTGGACCCGGCTCGCGTCGCCTCAACGGATGCGGCCGCGGATGCGCGCCGCGGACAATGCGGTGCACACCACCGCGATGACCACAAGGATGACGACGACGAACCAAGCCGACACCACCCAGTCTCCGACGCTCAGATCGAGCCCGTAGAACGTGCGGAGCGCCTGCTCGGCGCCCGGGGCGTCGGCGGTGATCGCCGCAAGGGTGTCCTCCGAGAACTCGCGGCGCAGAAGCATGCCCGCCTGCGCGAAAGGCAGCGCCGCGACGACAGAGGCGACCGAGTCGGGAAACGCTCCGATGGGGATGTAAGCCGCTGCGATGAACCCGAGGACCGTTCCCACAATCGTCGCCAGACCCGAGAATGCGCCGCTGGTGCGAACGAAGGAGACCACGAGCGCGGACACCGACGTGAATGCGATGCACGCGAGCATCACGATCAGAACGCTTCGCCCGATCGCCGGGACGGTCAGCCAGGTTCCACGCACCACGCCCAAGTACACGACACTGACGGCGAGGACGAACACGGAGAGAATGACGGCAACCGACGCCGCCGACAGAAGGTAGCCCAGCACGAGCTGACCGCGTCGCAGAGGTGCGACGAGAAAGTCACGAAAGCGTCCGGACTGATCGTCGTCCACCAGCACCGCGAGTCCGCCCAGTCCGGTCGTGACGGTGGTGATCAGCACGATTCCGGCGAACATCCAGCTGTCGACGAACGCCTGCACGTCGGCGGTCGAGGCACCGGGGAGGGAGTTCGCGAGGTCGTCGGTCTGCAGGTTGCCGAGGAACAGCGTGTAGAGCCCGAACAGGATCACGGCTCCCAGAAGGGAGAAGAAGACGTTCAGCCGGTCGCGGAAGAAGATGCGCAGGTTGCGTCCGACGATTGCCAAGACGACGCTCATGCCGCCGCCACCTCGGCTGCGGAGCGCCCGGTGAGCGCGAGGAACACATCGTCCATCCGCCCGTGCCGGAATTCGAAGTCGCGAACGGCGTCACCGTGCGCAGCCAGGAGGCGACGAGCCGTCTGCGCCCCCTCCACGGCGATGACGACCAGGTCGCCGTCGCGGGTCGGATCCGCGCCGGCCGCGCGGGCCAGCGCGATCAGGGCCGCAGGATCGTCCGTGGTCACCGTGAGCAGGCTGCGGCTGTACTGCGCGCGCAGGCGTGCGGGCGTGTCGTCGGCGATGATCCGTCCGTCGTCGATGATGCAGACCCGCGCGGCTTCTTCGGTTTCCTCGAGATAGTGCGTCGTCAGGAACACCGTGAGGTCACTGCGGACGCTGAGCTCGTGGAGCGTATGCCACACGAGGGCCCGGCTGGCCGGATCGAGTCCCGCCGTCGGCTCATCCAGGAAGAGCACGGCGGGCTCGTGCAGCAGCGCGCGGGCGATGTCGACGCGCCGGCGCTGTCCGCCGGAGAGCTTTCCGTAGCGCCTGTCCAGGAACTCCTCCAGTCCGATCAGCCCGGACACGTCCGTGATCCTGGCCGCCAGCGATCCCGGTGCCAGGCGAGACAGACTCCCCCGCAGGCGCAGATTCTCTCGCACGGTCAAAAGCGGGTCTAGCAGCGACTCTTGGAAGACCACCCCGATCGATTCGCGGACCTGGTCGCCCTCACGACGTACGTCGTGACCCCTGACCCGGACCTCGCCGGCGTCGAAGGGAAGGACAGTGGTGAGGCATCCGATCGTCGTGGACTTGCCGGCCCCGTTCGTCCCGACGAAGGCGAACACCCCTCCGTCGGGAACGGAGAACGAGATGTCATCGACGGCGACCTTGTCCCGGTACCGCTTCGTCAGTCCGACCACTTCGATCGCCATTTCGCCCCCGTCGCGCTCCTGTCCACCGTAACGTGAGCGTCCGCCCATGGCGGGCGGTCAGCGGAACTGAACGCCGCCCCCGCCGCGTTGCTCGGTGAGGGCCGTACGCGCTGCGGTGGATGCCGCCGATCCTGAGTATCCGCGTCGCGCGAGCTGACCCATCAGGCGCCGCATGGCGGTGTCCATGTCGTAGCTGCGCAGCCCGTTGGCCTTGCTGCGTGCGTACTCCAGCGCCCGCTCATCGTCATCGTCGGGAAGCGCAGCGAGCGCCGCGTCCGCCACGTCTCTGGCGATTCCGCGCGTGCTGAGCGTTTGCGCGATCGCGCGGCGTCCCTGACCCTTGCGACTCGTACCCGCGTACAGCAGCTGCTCCGCCAGGACGGCGTCGTCGATCCAGCCGCGACTGATGAAGCGCTCGACCGTGGCCTCGACGATGGCGGGTGCGACACCGCGCTGCGCGAGGAAGGTGCGTGCCTCTCGCTCGGAGAGTGCGCTGCGGCGAAGCCGACGCGTCAGGAGCGCGTCGGCGTCCTCAGCGGAGGAACCCACCTGTTCGTCATCTTCATCGTCGACCGAGAGTTCGGCGCCGACGTCCTCGCCCGCAGTGGGCTCGAGGGGGATCGTCCAGCGCACTGGTTGCTTGTCGGCCGGCTCGGCCCCGGGCAGGTAGGTGACGGGGGCGAGTCGCTCGCCCCCGTCACCTTCGTGGGAGATCATCAGGCCGGACGCCGCGCAGCCAGCTCGTCGCTGGTGGCCTCGACGACCTTCGGCTGGCCGATGCCGAGCTTCACCTTGATCTTCGACTCGATCTCATTCGCGACATCCGCGTTCTTGAGGAGGAAGTTGCGCGCGTTCTCCTTGCCCTGGCCGAGCTGCTCGCCGTCGTAGGTGTACCACGAGCCGGACTTCTTGACGATCTCGTGCTCGACGCCGAAATCGATCAGGCTGCCCTCGCGAGAGATGCCCGTGCCGTAGAGGATGTCGAACTCGGCCTGCTTGAACGGCGGGGCCATCTTGTTCTTGACGACCTTCACCCGCGTGCGGTTGCCGATGGCATCGGTGCCGTCCTTCATGGTCTCGATGCGGCGGATGTCCAGGCGCACCGAGGCGTAGAACTTCAGTGCCTTGCCTCCGGCGGTCGTTTCGGGGCTGCCGAAGAAGACCCCGATCTTCTCGCGCAGCTGGTTGATGAAGATCATGGTGGTGTTGGTGGTGTTCAGCCCACCGGTGAGCTTGCGGAGCGCCTGAGACATCAGGCGTGCCTGCAGGCCGACGTGCGAATCGCCCATCTCGCCCTCGATCTCTGCCTTCGGCACGAGTGCGGCGACGGAGTCGATGACGATCAGGTCGATGGAGCCGGAGCGGATCAGCATGTCGGCGATCTCGAGCGCCTGCTCCCCTGTGTCGGGCTGCGAGACCAGGAGCTGGTCGATGTCGACGCCGAGCTTGGCCGCGTAATCGGGGTCGAGCGCGTGCTCGGCGTCGATGAACGCGGCGATGCCGCCCAGCTTCTGCGCATTGGCGATCGCGTGGAGCGTCAGTGTCGTCTTTCCCGACGACTCCGGTCCGTAGATCTCGACGATGCGACCCCGCGGCAGACCGCCGATGCCGAGCGCGACATCCAGCGCGATGGATCCGGTCGGGATCACTTCGACGGGCGCTCGGTCGTCGCTGCCCAGTCGCATGACCGAGCCCTTCCCGAACTGCCGGTCGATCTGGGCGAGGGCCGATTCAAGGGCCTTCTCGCGGTTTTCGGGTGAGGGCATGGCGTGCTCCTTATGCTCGCGTTCCGTCGCCTGTAGGCTGTCGCGCTCCACCCCGAGGGTCGGAGAGGATGCTGCGACAAGGCGTGTGGTGTCATCTGACGTGGTTCACGCTAGGGGCGGGCTCCGACATCGCGTCTTCGCCTCTCCCTGACGTGTGGACAACCACGCTTCCGACACCTTCTGTGCAGAAGCCTAGGTCGGCTATCGAACAGATCTTCGACGACACGCCGCGGGATCGGTTGTCGAGTAGCGCGCGCAGCGCGCGTATCGAGACACGACGACACGCCGCGGGATCGGTTGTCGAGTAGCGCGCGCAGCGCGCGTATCGAGACACGACGACACGCCGCGGGATCGGAGGTCGAGTAGCGCGCGCAGCGCGCGTATCGAGACACGACGACACGCCGCGGGATCGGAGGCAGCGCCGAGACGGACCGGCGCCGCTCGTCAGCGTCCCTTCGCCTCGACCCGCCCGACGCCGTAGCGCCGCTCGGGCGGAACGTCGGTCTCCGCGCACAGAGCGAGCCATACCTCGCGAGCGGGGATGCCGGCATCCAGAGCCTGTGCAGCCGTGCGGTTTCCGACTCCGGTCAGCACGAGGTCCGCGATCAGGGCACTGCCATTCGGACCGAATTCATCTCGGACGGCACGCTCGAACTCACTGCGTCGCATGGTTCTCCCGCTGGTTCAGGCGTTCACGCGCGGTTCTGAGCGCCCTCGACGGGCGGTTGTGCACCGGCACGCGGCACTCAGCGAAGCGAGAGTTCGGCGTCGACGGAGGCGACGAGATCGTCGGGCACGACATCGGGGAAGGAATGGATGCCTTCGATGACGGAGATCCGGTCTCCGACTTCACGCATGATCGTCGAGATGGGAACGTCGAGCGCTTCGGCGACCGACGCAAGAATCTCGCTCGACGCTTCTTTCTGACCGCGCTCGACTTCACTCAGATAGCCCAGAGCCACGCTCGCACGACTGGCGACCTGACGGAGGGTGCGGCCTTTCTGCTGCCGGAAGTCACGAAGGACTTCGCCGATCTCTTGACGTACAAGTATCATCTGGTCCCCCCTCCTCACTTCTGCTCGACTCTGTTTCCGGGTGGATAACGGTACAACACCGGTTGACGCCAATCTAATCCCGCGGGCTGTGGAATGGGTGGGAATCGCGGAATGTAACCGACCCGAAACACGAGGTATTCCCTCGCGGGCAGTTGCGCTCACGCCACCTCATCGACGGCGATCGCCAGGGCCGTGCGGGCTGCCTCGGATCGGATCTGCTCCCGCGTCCCGCCGAAGGCGAAAGCCTCGACGCGCACGGTGAGCGGGGTGGCGACCGCGATGTAGACGGTGCCCACCGGCCGGCCGCCCTGCGTTGCCGGGCCGGCGACGCCCGTCGTGGCGATGCCCACGTCCGCGGCGACCCCGCCGTGGCCGGCGAGTTCGCGCACCCCGAGGGCCATCTGCCGCGCTACGTCCGGGTGCACCGGACCCTCTGTGGCGAGCAGGTCCGGGTCCACGCGCAGCAGGCTGTGTTTGAGGTCGGTGGCATAGGCCACCAGTCCGCCGCGCAGGCAGGCCGAGGCTCCGGGGACGGAGACGAGGGATGCCGTCACCGATCCCCCGGTCAGCGACTCGGCGACGGCGAGACTCCAACCGCGCGCGACGAGGCGCTCGATGAGCTCGCGTGCCGCGGAGGACGCGGCATCCGTCACGCGACGCTCCGACCCCGACGCGCCGCGCGCAGTTCGGTGAGGACGTAGTCGATGCCGCTGGCGACCGTGAGCACCACGGCGATCGTCATCGTCACCCCGTTGACCCAGAAGATCCAGTCGCCGACCAGTGTCCACAGCGGCACGAGGGCGAGCGACAGCGCCACCGCCTGAGCGACCGTCTTGAGCTTGCCCATCCATGCGGCGGCGACGACGTGGTCGCCGGCGACGACCAGCCGGTGCACGGTGATCCCGACCTCGCGGATGAGCACGACGATCGTGATCCACCAAGGCAGCTCCCCGAGGATGGAGAGCCCGATGAAGGCGAATCCGGTGAGCACCTTGTCGGCGATCGGATCGAGAAGTTTGCCGAGATCGGTGACGATCTCGTACCGACGGGCGATGTACCCGTCGATGCCGTCGGTGGCGATCGCCACGATGAACAGCACCGCCGCCCACCATCGCAGCGCTCCGTCGGCTCCGCCGTCGGCCAGCAGCAGCCAGAGGAAGACCGGCGCGCACAGGATGCGCACGATCGTGATCGCGTTGGGCAGCTGGCGCGGCACCGCCATGTCAGTCACGCCCCGTCAGGCCCCAGGCATCGTCGTCGCCCTCGGCTTCGACCTCGAGGAGTCCCTCGAACTGGGCGTCCACCGGGTCGGCGGTGCGCGACGGAGCGTCGTCGCCGCGGAGTCGTCCGAGCACCTCGGGGAGCTGTTCCACGGAGACCAGGACGTCACGGGCCTTGGAGCCTTCGGACGGGCCGACGATCTCGCGGGATTCGAGCAGGTCCATGAGACGGCCCGCCTTCGCGAATCCCACGCGAAGCTTGCGCTGGAGCATCGAAGTGGAGCCGAACTGTGTCGATACGATGAGCTCGGTGGCGGCCAGCAGCAGCTCGAGGTCGTCGCCGATGTCGGCGTCGATCTCCTTCTTCTCCGTCGCGACGGCGACCTCGCGATACTCCGGCCGCGCCTGAGCGGTGACGTGCTTGACGACCCGCTCGATCTCGGCCTCGCTCACCCACGCGCCCTGCACGCGGATGGCCTTGGACGTTCCCATCGGCAGGAAGAGCGCGTCCCCCTGCCCGATCAGCCGGTCGGCCCCGGGCTGGTCGAGGATGACGCGGGAGTCGGTGACGCTCGTCACTGCGAAAGCCAGGCGCGACGGCACGTTCGCCTTGATCAGCCCGGTCACGACATCGACCGACGGACGCTGCGTGGCCAGCACGAGGTGGATGCCGGACGCGCGGGCGAGCTGGGTGATGCGGACGATGGAGTCCTCGACATCCCGCGGGGCCACCATCATCAGGTCGGCCAGCTCATCGACGACGACGAGCAGGTACGGGTAGGGCTTGAGGACCCGCTCGCTGCCGGGGGGCAGCACCACCTCGCCCGCGACCACCGCGCGGTTGAAGTCGTCGATGTGGCGGTAGCCGAACGACGCGAGGTCGTCGTACCGCATGTCCATCTCCTTCACGACCCACTGCAGCGCCTCGGCCGCCTTCTTCGGGTTCGTGATGATGGGCGTGATCAGGTGCGGCACGCCGGCGTACGAGGTCAGTTCCACACGCTTCGGGTCGATCAGCACCATGCGGACGTCCGACGGCTTGGCCTGCATGAGAAGGCTCGTGATCATCGAGTTGACGAAGCTGGACTTGCCTGAGCCGGTGGAGCCGGCCACGAGCAGGTGGGGCATCTTCGCGAGGTTCGCGACGACGTAGCCGCCACCGACGTCCTTGCCGACGCCGATCGTCATCGGATGGGTGGCCTTCTGTGCGGCCGCCGAGCGGAGCACGTCGCCGAGCGTCACGATCTCGCGATCCGCGTTGGGGATCTCCACGCCGATGGCGCTCTTGCCGGGGATCGGAGCCAGGATGCGCACTTCGTTGGATGCCACGGCGTAGGCGATGTTGTTGGTCAGCGCGGTGATGCGCTCGACCTTCACGCCATGCCCGACCTCGATCTCGTATTGGGTCACCGTGGGTCCGCGGGAGAACCCCGTCACCCGGGCATCGACCTGGAACTGCTGCAGGACGCTCGTGATCGCGGCCACGACGGAGTCATTGGCCGCCGAACGCGTCTTGTGCGGTGTGCCCGCCGCCAGCGCCTCGACCGACGGCAACCGGTACGTGGCCGACGGCGCCTGGCGCGGGCTGTCGCCACCGAGTCCGGACAGTCCGGGCAGTACGCCGTCATCCGGGGGCCCGGCGCTCTCGTCGTCGCGAAGGGCGGTGTCGGCCTTGCGCGCCCCGCGCGAGCCGGTGGAGACCGGGATGGGCTCGATGACCTCGGTGAGCGCCTCGGACGGAACGGGCGGCGGGGGTATGGTCACCGCGGCCTGCTCGAACCCGCCCTGACTCGCTCCGGGAGTCAGCAACTCGGTCAGGTCCTGCGACCCGATCCCGCTGTCGACGTCCTTCTCGCGACCGGTCTTGTTGCGGCGCCACCAGGGCAGCGAAGAATCCTCGTCCGCGGAGTCGGCTTCGGCGTCCGCGGGCGCCGGCTGCGGACGCTCCGCATCGAACATCCACGCGTACAGATCGCCCAACCGCCGACCGATGCGGTTCGGCGGCGTCTTCGTGAGGATCAGGATGCTGAGCGCCGTCAGGACCCCGAGCACGGCGCACGCACCGATGTCGGTGATCAGCAGCGCGAGCGGCTCCCCCACCATCCATCCGAAGACTCCTCCGGCGTCGCTCAAAGCGGGCAGGCCCTCCCGGGGCTGCGGGCGGCCTCCGCCCACGTGGCAGAACCCGGCGACCGTGACCACGAACAGCGTGAATCCGATGCCGATGCGGCCGTTGTCGTGCACCGATGCCGGATGCCGGAACAGCCAGCCCGCGAGCAGGAGCAGCAGCACCGGCAAGACGAACGCCACGCGGCCGACGAGGCCACCGGTCGTATAGGCACTGACGTTGCGCGCGATTTCGCTGCCGATGAAGAACCACTCGTTGACGGCGCCGGCGATCGCCAGCAGCACGATCAGGAATGGCAGGCCGTCCCGCCGTTGGTCCTTCTCCAGCGTCTCGGGCCCGAAGGCCCGGAACAGGCCGCCGGTGGCGTGGGCGAGGCCCATCCAGGCGCGCACGAGCAGAGGCGGTTTCTCGTCCTCGCCGACGTATCGTTTGGGAGCGGGCGCGGGCTTGCGGGCGCGCGACGAAGACGCGTTCGCGGGCGCACGACCATTCTTGGTCGGGCTTGAGCTCCTGGCCATGACCTCCACGCTACGTCGACAGAGCCGAAAAAGCCCGCAACGACGCGACCGTACCCACTCGGCCCCGGTCGCGGATCAGCGCAGGATCTTGACCATCGTGTCGCGCCCGAAGCCGCTCTGCGTCACCGCGAACCCTTCGCTGCGGTACAGCGTCACAGCGAAATTGCCCCGTTCCACGCTCAGGCTCAGGCGGGCGTAGCCATCCGCGCGAGCCCGCTCGGTGAGGGACTGCAGGAGCGCTCTGCCCACGCCGTGCGCGCGCCAGATCGGTCGCACGCCGATGATGAGCTCCGGAACGCCCGTCCCGACGTAGCCGAACCCCGGATCGCTGCGCGGCAGCAGTCGGTACCACGCCGCGCCGATGGGCGCGCCGGCCCCATCGAGCGCGAGAAACCCGACATCAGTGGGACGCTGCCACCCGGACACGTAACGGCTGTGCTCCGGAGAGGTGATCACCTGATGCTTCGGAAGCGCCGCACCCGGCCGCCAGTTGGCGGCTTCCACGACCATGTCGCCGAGGAAGCCGCCGTCGGCTTGGACGGCCGGGCGGACGCTGAAGGATGCCATCGCGCGATAGTACCGGCATCCCGAGCGTTGCTCAGGCCTCGATCACCAGCGGGATGATCATGGGCCGGCGACGCAGCTGCTGGTTGACCCAGCGGCCGATGACGCGTCGCACGACCTGGGAGAGAGCGCGCGAGTCGCGAACCCCGGACTGGGCGGCCTCGGCGAGCGCCGCGGCGATCTTGGGCTTGACGCTGTCGAAGACCGTGTCGTCCTCCGCGAAGCCGCGCGCGTGGATCTCCGGACCGGTGATGATCCGGCCGGTCGCGGCATCCACCACGACGATGACCGAGATGAAGCCCTCTTCGCCCAGGATGCGACGATCCTTCAGGTCCGCCTCGGTGATCTCGCCCACCGTCGAGCCGTCCACGTAGACGAAGCCGAGGTCGAGCTGGCCCACGACGCGCGCGTCGCCGTCCTTCAGGTCGATCACGGTGCCGTTCTCGCCGATGATGGTCCGTTCGGCCGGGATCCCGGTGTCCTGCGCGAGTCGCGCATTCGCCATGAGGTGCCGGTATTCGCCGTGCACGGGCAGGACGTTCTTCGGCTTGATGATGTTGTAGCAGTAGAGCAGCTCGCCGGCCGCGGCGTGTCCGGAGACGTGCACCTTGGCGTTGCCCTTGTGCACGACGTTCGCTCCGAGCTTGGTGAGCCCGTCGATGACGCGGTACACCGCGTTCTCATTGCCGGGGATGAGGCTGGAAGCGAGGATCACGGTGTCCCCGGGACCGGGCTCGATCTCGTGGTCGTTGTTCGCCATGCGGCTGAGCACCGCCATCGGCTCTCCCTGGGAGCCCGTCGACATGTAGACGATCTGGTCGTCGGGAAGGTCACGCGCCTTCTTGTAGTCGATGAACACGCCCTGAGGCACGTGCAGGTATCCGAGGTCCTCGGCGATGCCCATGTTGCGGACCATGCTGCGTCCGAGCAGCGCCACCCGGCGGCCGTTGGCCGCTGCGGCGTCCAGAACCTGCTGAACGCGGTGGACATGACTGGAGAAGCTCGCGACGATCACCCGACGGGGCGCCTTGGCGATGACCTGGTCCAGCACGGGACCGATGCTGCGCTCCAGCGGGGTGAAGCCGGGGACGTCGGCGTTGGTCGAGTCCACCAGGAACAGGTCGACGCCTTCCTCACCCAGTCGCGCGAAAGCGCGCAGGTCAGTGAGGCGTCCGTCGAGCGGCAGCTGGTCCATCTTGAAGTCGCCCGTGGCCAGCACCATGCCGGCGGGGGTGCGGATGGCCACCGCGAGCGCGTCCGGGATCGAGTGGTTGACCGCGACGAACTCCAGATCGAACGGTCCGATCCGCTCATGCTGACCCTCGGTCACCGTCAGGGTGTACGGCTTGATGCGGTGTTCCTTGAGCTTCGCCTCGATCAGCGCGAGCGTGAGGCCCGAGCCGATGAGGGGGATGTCCTGCTTCAGTTTCAGCAGGTACGGCACCGCCCCGATGTGGTCCTCGTGGCCGTGCGTGAGCACGACTCCGACCACATCGTCGAGGCGGCTCTTGATCGGCTCGAAGTCGGGCAGGATCAGGTCGACGCCGGGCTGGTGCTCCTCGGGGAACAGCACGCCGCAGTCGACGATGAGAAGTTTCCCACCGTATTCGAAGACGGTCATGTTGCGGCCGATCTCCCCCAGCCCTCCGAGGGGGGTCACGCGCAATGTTCCGGCCTCGAGGGCGGGTGGGTCGTACACGGTGCTGGGCATCAGTCACCTTCCTGGGGATGCCGAAGCATCCGCGCTCGCGTGCACGCCCCGCTCAGCGGGTCGCGTGCCGCATCATCTTGTTGTTCCTGGGACCTTCGGCAGTGCGCCGCCCGCGGCGGCGTTGCGGTCGGGACGGAAGTTGGAGAAATCGGCGCCGGGCACGTCGCGGACCAGCGCGAGCTCGTCCTCGATCTTGGCGGCCTCCCACTCCTCGGGACCGACCAGGGGCAGGCGGACACGAGGGCTGCTGATCCGGCCGAGGCCGTGGAGGATGTACTTCGCCGACACGGTGCCGGGTACGTGTGTCATCACGGCGCGCACGAGCGGTTCGAGCTGCTGATGCGCGGCGGTCGCCGCCGCGAGGTCACCACGGTTGACGGCATCCACGATCGCCCGGTAGGGCTGCGCGGCGATGTTGGCGGTGACCCCGATCAGTCCGGTGGCACCGATCGACAGATGCGGCAGCACGTTGGCGTCATCGCCGGAGAAGTACATCAGGTCGGTCTGGTTGAGCACGCGGCTGACCTCGCTGAAGTCGCCCTTGGCGTCCTTGATGGCCAGCACGTTCGGGTGCTTCGCGATCCGGAGGATCGTCTCGTAACGGATCGGCACCCCGGTCCGACCGGGGATGTCATACAGGATGACCGGCAGGTCGGTGGCATCGGCGACGAGGCGGAAGTGCGTCAGGACGCCCGCCTGCGTCGGCTTGTTGTAATACGGCGTGACGATCATGATGCCGTCCGCGCCCACCTTCTCGCTGGCTTTGTAGAGCTCGATCGCGTGCGCGGTCTCGTTCGACCCTCCGCCGGTGATGATCTTGGCGCGACCCGAGGCGACGTCCTTGCCGACCTCGACGAGGCGGATCTTCTCGGCATCCGTCAGCGTGCTCGTCTCACCGGTCGTGCCGGTCACGACGATGCCGTCGGCTCCCGCGGTGATCACGTCGTCCATGTGCTTCTCGACGGCGGGCCAATCGACTTCGCCGTCGGCCGCCATGGGAGTGACGAGCGCAACGAGCACCTGACCGAAGGGATTGGCGGTGTGCGTCATGAGATCAGGCTATCGGCTCGGTGCGGGCCGGTCATCCGCCGGGGCCTCGGCGGCGCCCGGCAGCAGCCGCTCCGCGGCTGGTGTCAGAGTCGGCGATCGAGGCTGCCGCGCGTTCGGTTTCGCACTCGATTGCGGCAGTGCGGATCAGCGGCCGCGTTCGCCGGCGGTCGCAAGCACACGGGCGGGCAGGACGCGGGTGAGCGCGACGAGCGCCTTGTAGCGCAGCGACGGCACCGAGACCGCCCTCCCCCGCGCGACGTCGCGCAGAGCCTCTGATACGACGACGCGGGCGTCCAGCCACATCCAGTCCGGCACGCCCTCCTCGCCCGGCGGCAAGCCCATCCGCTCGTGGAAGCCGGTGTGCGTGAACCCGGGGCAGACCGCCGTCACCGTCACGCCACGGCCCGCGTAGCGGGCGTGAGCCCAGCGGCTGAAGCTGATGAGCCAGCCCTTCGAGGCGCCGTAGGTCGATCGGGGCAGGAAGCCGGCCACCGAGGCGACGTTGACGATGCGTCCGCTCCGGCGTTCGAGCATCGGACCGAGAGCTGCGTGGGTGAGGCGCATCGGAACCTCGACGAGCAGGTCGAGGTGGCGGACCTCGTCCTCGATGTCGTTGCGGGCGAAGCTCAGTGGCAGCCCGAAGCCGGCGTTGTTCACCAGCATGTCGATGGGTCGTTCCGGATCGGTCAGCCGTCGGCGCACCCTGTCGATCTGATCCTCGACCACCAGGTCCGCCGGAAGCACCTCCGCGGTCACGCCGAACTGCGCGCCCAGCGTCGCAGCGAGATCGTGCAGCGCGTCCTTGTCGCGGGCGACAAGCACCAGGTCGGTTCCGCGGGCAGCGAGCTGACGGGCGAACTCGGCGCCCAGACCGGAGCTCGCTCCCGTGATGAGTGCAGTTCTGGACATGCGCAGAAGCTTAGGCGGATGCGGTTCGCTCGTACCGGAGGAACCGGTAGTGGATGCCACCGGCCGAGACGTGCTCCCCCCGCGCCGGGTCTACGGCGCCAAGCCGGAAGCGCTGCGGATCGATGTCCGGCGCACGCACATCGGCGGGCGCGGTGGCGAAGCCCCCCGGGTGGGTCAATTCCGTGACCTCGAGACGGTCGGCCTTGCCGAGCGTCTGCGCGAAGACCGTGCCTCCCCCGATGATCCAGATCCACTCGGGTCGATCCGACGCCGCCAGCTGCAGCGCCGCATCCACGGAATCCGCGCGGTCCGCACCCTCGGCGGACCAGTCCGCCTGGCCGGTGATGACGACGTTGCGGCGGCCCGGCAGCGGGCGATACCGCGGCGAGAGCGAGTCCCAGGTTCCCCGGCCCATCACCACTGGCGACCCGAACGTGATCTGCTTGAAGTGCGCCAAGTCCTCGGCCACGTGCCAGGGCATGCCGCCGTTTCGCCCGATCACGCCGTCGTCGGCCTGCGCCCAGATCAGGCCGATTCTCGGGGCACCGCTCATACCGCGACGGCGCCGCGGATCGCGGGGTGGTGCTGGTACCCCTCGACGACGAAGTCGTCGTACTCGTAGTCGAAGATCGACTCGGGCGTGCGGGTGATGCGCAGAGTCGGCGGCGCAAAGGGCTCGCGCTCCAGCTGCAGCCGGACTTGCTCGAGGTGGTTGTCGTAGATGTGGCAGTCGCCGCCGGTCCACACGAAGTCCCCGACCTCGAGTCCGGTCTGCTGCGCGACCATGTGGGTCAGCAGCGCATACGAGGCGATGTTGAAGGGAACGCCCAGGAACAGGTCGGCGCTGCGCTGGTACAGCTGGCAGGACAGGCGCCCGTCGGCCACGTAGAACTGGAACAGCGCGTGGCAGGGCGCCAACGCCATGTCCGGAATATCGGCAGGGTTCCAGGCCGACACGATGAGACGGCGGGAGTCGGGGTTTCGGCGGATCTCGTCGATGACCCCGGCGATCTGATCGATCGTCTCGCCGGACGCGGTCGGCCAGGATCGCCACTGCACGCCGTACACCGGACCGAGTTCACCGGAGGAGTCCGCCCACTCGTCCCAGATCGTGACGCCGTGCTCCTGAAGCCACGAGACGTTGGACTCGCCGCGCAAGAACCACAGCAGCTCGTACACGATCGATTTCATGTGCACCCGCTTGGTGGTCACCAGCGGAAAGCCCTGCGAAAGGTCGAAGCGCAGCTGTCGGCCGAACACGCTGCGCGTGCCCGTCCCGGTGCGGTCCGTCTTGAGCACACCATGCTCGAGCACGTCGCGCAGCAGGTCTTCGTAGGGGGTCGGGATGGTCGCAGACATCGAATCGATGCTATCCCTCCCCTGGAGCGGATGGCCCGGTTCCCCGGCATGAGTGTTACGGCGCGAAACGTCATAGTCGACGCATCCGGCTCTTATTCAGGCGCAAGCAGTTAGCCTGGGATGCTGTGACCCTCGTTCCCGCCCTCATCGGCCTCGCGCTGCTTCTCGCCGTGACGGTCGCCATCGGCGCGTTCGTCCAGTGGCGCCAGGGTCGCCCGCGCCGGGACATTCCGCACGAAGTGGTGCAGCCCGCGCGTCTGGGAGCGGACGCGCTCGGGCAGACCGCGACGCTGCTGCAGTTCAGCACTGACCTCTGCTCGCGGTGCCCCGGCGTCCACCGCACGCTCGCCGCGGCCGCCGACGCCCGCGACGGCGTCCTCCACCTCGACATCGATGTGACGCACCGGCCCGACATCGCGAAGCACTTCCACATCCTGCAGACCCCGACCACCCTCGTCCTGGACCGGGACGGCGCCGTGCAGACGCGGTTCGGCGGCATCCCCAACCGGGATGTCCTCGAGCTGGAACTCAATCGCCTGACCGCTGAGCCGGCGAATGTCTGATCGAGCGGATGCCGGGACCCCACGTGGCATCGATCCACGCGGCCCCCGCTTCGCCGCCGGCATCACCGCGCTGCTCCTGCTCGTCGACGTTCTTCTCGGGCTGACCGGACTGTCGACGCAGCGAAGCGGTGACGCATCGTTCGGCTGGTTCGCGTATCAGCCTCTCGCCGATGCCACGTTCCGCCCCGGGGGCGGCTGGGCGATTCAGTCGGCGACGCTCGCGCAGCGCGCGCTCGACCCGGCGTTCCTGCTCCTCGTCCTGCTTGCGCTGCTGTTCCTGTGGGGTCTCCTGGCGCCGCGGACGGCCCCGTGGGGAGTGCTGTACCGGACGCTCGTCCAGCCGCGGCTGAAGCCCCCCACCGAGCTCGAGGACCCCCGTCCGCCCCGATTCGCGCAGGGCGTCGGGCTGGTCGTGGTGACCATCGGCCTGGTCCTGCACCTCGCCGGGGTTCCCTGGGCGCTGCCGATCGCGGCGGCGGCGGCGTTCGTCGCGGCGTTCCTGAACGCCGTCTTCGGCCTGTGCCTGGGCTGCCAGCTGTACCTGCTGCTCCAGCGCGCCGGCATCGTGGGGCGCGCGCGCCCCACCGCGGCCTGACCCCGTCGACGACTGCCGGTGTCACCGGTCGCGCCGTGCCAGCCCCGCGGTTAGGCTGACGGCAAAGCGTCCGGAGCGCGGGCGCACCCCGACCAGGAGGTTCAGATGACCGTCACGAGCGAAGCCACTACCGTCTGGAAGGGCAGCTTGACCGAGGGATCCGGCACGGTCGCGTTCCAGTCCTCGGGCATCGGCACGTTCGACATCAACTGGAAGGCGCGCAGCGAGGGGTCGACCTCGGTGACGACGCCCGAAGAGCTGATCGCCGCGGCGCACGCCTCCTGCTTCAGCATGGCGTTCTCGAACGGGCTCGCCCAGAACGGCACCCCGCCCGAGTCCATCGAGACGACGGCATCGGTGACTTTCAAGCCCGGCACCGGGATCACCGGAAGCCACTTGAACGTCAACGCCGTGGTGCCCGGACTCGACCAGGACGACTTCGACCGCATCGCCGCCGACGCCAAGGTCAACTGCCCGGTCTCGCAGGCCCTCGCGGGCATCGAGATCACCCTCGAGGCGACGCTTGCGTGAACCCGCCCTACGGCGGGTGGTCGTTGCCGGCGCGTCCGGTCTGATCGGATCGGCCCTGGTCGACAGTCTCCGCGCGGACGGCATCCGGGTGACCACCCTGGTCCGCCGTCCCGCCGAGACCGCCGACGAGATCGAATGGCTGGCCGACTCGTCGCCGCTCGACCCGGCGGTTCTGGACGGCGCGGACGCGGTGGTCGGACTCAACGGAGCGTCGATCGGCCGGTTCCCGTGGACCCCGCGCTACAAGAACACGCTGCTCTGGTCGCGGATCACACCCACGCGCGCCCTCGCGCGCGCCGTGCGCCAACTCGGAGCCGACGCGCCGGCGTTCGTCTCGGCATCCGCCGTGGGGTACTACGGATCCGCGCCCGGCGCGGTGCTGACCGAACGGTCACCTCGAGGAGAGACGTTCCTCGCGGACGTGTGCGGTGAGTGGGAGAGCGCGGCGCTGGGCGCAGGCGACCGCGCTCGGGTCGCGCTCGTGCGCACGGCACCGATCGTGCATCCGCAGGGCGTGCTGAAGCCGCTCATGCTGCTCACCCGCTTCGGCCTCGGCGGACCGATCGCGCGCGGAACGCAGAAGTGGCCCTGGATATCGCTGGAGGACGAGGTGCGCGGCATCCGTCACCTCATCGACACCGATATCGACGGGCCGGTGAACTTCGCCGGACCGGCTGCGGCCAGCGCGAACGACCTGGGCTTCGCCCTGGCGGTCCGGATGAATCGACCCTTCGTGGTGCCGGCACCGGCCTGGGCGCTGCGCCTCGTCCTCGGCGCCGACGCGACCGAGGCGCTGCTGACCAGCGATGCTGCCGTGCGGCCGGCCGTGCTCGAGCGGTCCGGCTTCCGGTTCTCCCACGAGACGGTGGAACAGGCCGTGGATGCCGCAGTCGCGGCCCCGCAGGATTAGCGACGGCGCGCGCCGGTCTCCAACTGGATCGCCCGCCGCACCGCGGCGCGAGCGCGCCTCCGGTCGCCGGCGGCGTCGTAGGCGAGGCCCAGCCGGTACCACGCGCGCCAGTCGTCAGGATGCGCCTCGACCTGCGCCCGATAGGCGGGGAAGACGAGATCACCGTCCTCGCGCAGCACGCGGCCGCTGGGTCGGACTCCCACCTGGTCATCGGGCAGACCGCCCTCGGCCTCGAGCCGACGCGCGAGCTGCTCGGCGCGGATGCCGAACCACAGCTCGCGGCCCAGCGCCCAGGCGGCGATGACGGGAAGCACCACCAGGGCCGCGCCCATCGCGATCCCGATGGGCTCGCCGCTGACCAGCAGCAGCCAGGCCCGCTGCGCGACCAGGACGATGTACAGCGCGAGGAGCACTGCCATCACGGCGACGCCGATGCGCGCGCTCATGCGCCGGTGACGCGGGCGACCTGCCCCGGCACGTCGACCTCCCGGACCGGTGGTTCGGGCACCGGATGCGGGGTGCGGATGCCGATGTCGAGGAAGCTGTCCAGGCCCACGATGACGCCTCGGGCGTCGCGCGCCGCCCCGAGCGCAAGCCGGATGCCGGGGGCATACGCGAGCGCCGGGTCGACGGTGTCGTGTGTGAGCGTGAGCGACTCCCCCGGACCCGAGAGGACCACGTCCTGCCTCGCCACGACCCCCGGACGACGCAGGGAGTGGATCGGGATGCTGGCCACCTGCTGCCCCCGGGCGCGCTGGTCGACGTGCGGCGATTCGACGGGACCGACCTCTGCGCGTGCCGCGCCGATCAGCTCTGCCGTGCGCACCGCGGTGCCGCTCGGTGAGTCCACCTTCGTGTCGCGGTGGGCCTCGACGATCTCGATCGAGGGGAAGAAGGGCGCCGCGGCTGCCGCAAGCGCCGAACCCAGGACGGAGCCGAGCGAGAAGTTCGGAATGAACACCGCGCCGGTGCCCGCGGCATCCACGAGCGGGCGGATCATCGCGATGCGCTCCGCCGACCACCCCGATGTGCCGACGAGGATGTTGATTCCGCGCTCGATGGCCGATCGCACGACGTCGATCGAAACGGCCGGGGTCGAGGCATCCACGACCAGATCGGCGCCGTCGAGTTCGGACAGCTGCGACCTTGAGGTCAGCGTCGCGATGACCTCGAAGTCGTCCTCCGCGTCGAGCACACCCCGGATGATTAGGCCCAGTTTGCCTGTGCCGCCGACCAGGGCCACGCGTGTCGTCATGGACCCCATCGTATCGGCGGCGCGTCGCCGGGCCGGCGCCGCAGGGCATCCCCGGGGGCCGCGACTACGCTCGAGCACATGCCGACGATCACTCCGCTTCCGGTCGACGACCCCGCCGCGCACGACCTGCTCGCCGACTACTTCCTGATGCGGGCCGCCACGTTCCCCGGCCACACATACACCACCGTGTTCCCGGATCCGGCGGCGTTCGAGCCGCCCGCGGGCGTGTTCCTCGTGCTCGGCGAGGGCGACGCGAACGTCGGCTGTGGCGGGATCCGCCGCATCGAGGACGGGCCGCACGGTCCGCGGTACGAGCTCAAGCACCTGTACCTGCGGCCCGAAACCCGCGGCCGCGGGTGGGGCCGGCTCCTGATGGAGGATCTCGAGCGGCGCGCCGCGGAGTTCGGCGCCGCGGAGCTCGTCCTGGACACGCACCACACGCTCGAGGCCGCCGGGGGTCTGTACGAGGCGACGGGATTCGTCCCGATCGACCCGTACAACGACAACCCCAACGCGACGCGCTGGTACGGCAAGTCGCTCCGCGACAGGGCGATCGGGCGCCCGGGAACCGCCGCGCAGCCTGGCGGAGGAGAAACGCTCGCTTAGACCAACGGATCCTCGGGCAGGCCGGTGCGCAGCTCCATCGGCAGGTGGGCGAGGTCGTTGTGGGAGACCAGCGTCCACGGGCGCCCCTGCTTCTGCGCGATCACCGTCAGCCCGCAGTGCGCTTGGTTCAGAGTCATCCAGCGCCACTCGGGGGCCTGCAGCACCTCGCGGACGAACCATCCGATCACGAAATTGTGCGTGATGAGCAGCTCGTGCACCTCGCCGCTCTTGCGAACGAGGTACTCGCTGGCGGCATCCGCCATCTGCGCTCGGCCGGCGTCCACCTCCGCCTCCGTCACGCTGCCGAAGAAGGGCTCGAAGACCGCGGGAGTCTGGTCGGTCATGCCGGTGGGGACGCAGTCGAACAGCAACGACGAAGGTTCCGGCGAGAGGGACGGCATCCGCTCGGCGACGGCACGGGCGGTCTGGCTCGCACGCTCCAGAGGCGAGTGCCACACCGCGTCGAAGGGAACGCCCGACAGGCGATCCGCCAGCAGCGAAGCCTGACGACGGCCTCGCGGAGAGAGCGGTCCATCGACGAGTCCGTGCTCGGCATCCTGGTGCTCGCCGTGCCGCACGAGGTAGATGTAGTGCGTCACGCCAGCTCGCTTCGTGGGGGGTCGGGTGCTCTACGCGTACCGTCCCAGCCTATGTCACGGTGCGTTGCGGCAGCCCGTGATCGTGCCGTTCGGCGCTATTCTGACGCGCGCGCGATGTCGGCGAGCTGGACGCGGTTGAGCTGGACGCCGACGCCCTGCACCAGCTCTTCGACGTGGTTGGCGGCGTACGCGTTGACGATGGGAGCGACGATCAGCTTCTGCGCCAGCAGCCAGGCGACCGCCACCGCCGCATCGGGCACGCCCAGCTCGGTGCCCACGGCATCGAGCGCACGCAGCGTGCGGCTTCCGCGCCGGTTGATGTTCGCGGCGATCTGCGCGCCGCGCACGGACAGTCCGCCGCGCAGCTTGGTGCGATGCCGACCCGCGAGGAACCCGTGCTCGAGAGGGTGGGACGGGGTGACCGCCATGCCCTGCGCGCCGGCGACCAGACGAAGATCCGCATCGAACTCGTGCCGGCGCAGGACATTGAACGGGACATCCAGCACCGTGATGCGCGGGTAGCCGGCAGATGCGAAGATCCGGGCCTCCACGAGTTGCGTGGCCGTCAGGCCCGCCGCGCCGATCGCACGGGCCTTGCCGGAGTCGACGAGCCACTCCGCGGTGGCGAGGGCGTCCTCCAGCTCCGTACGTCCGTTGGTCGCGTCGAGATAGAGCACATCGACGCGGTCGGTGCGCAGACGGGTGAGGGATGCCTCGACCGCTCGAACCAGGTTGACCGGACCGAGACCGGGGTTGTCGGGGTGTCCGCCGATGCGAACCGTAAGGGTGATGTCATCGCGCAGGCCGCGGGAGTGCAGCCATTGGCCGATGATGTGCTCGCTGCGACCGCCGGCGAAGCTGTCGGCCGTGTGCAGCGCATTGCCGCCCCGCTCGACGTAGGCGTCCATGATCTCGTGGCTGGATTCCAAGTCGACGTTCCAGCCGAACTCGGCGCCCCCGAGGATCAGCGGGAAGATCTGGCAACCCGTCTCGCCGAGAGGCACCCGGATGCTGTCCCCCACCGGTGGTCCCTGCACGGGGATCGGCGAGGAGGGGTGCACGTCAGCGGGCCCGGTCTCGGCGTGCGCGCTCGCCGATGAGACGGCGGAGCCAACACCGAATACAGCCATGTCCCACCCCCTCACGTCAACTCCAGCGGAGCCTCCGTGTCTGCGAAGTCCGCGCCCCCCGGCGCCTTCTTCGAGGTTAGGCCGTCCAGGAACAGGAGCCGGTCATTACACTGGCCTGTCGATAAACATTAGATAACGCTTAGGTCACGAAGAAGGTATGATCCGCGCCCTGTCCACCGTTCGGGGGACAGATGGTCTAAGGCGAATGCCCGCTCCCCCGGGTGGGGGGAACGGGCATTCGGAGTCGATGAGCCGCGATCAACGGCCGCTCGAGTGTTGTGCGGCTCGGGCTCAGCCCTCTGCCGGGGCTTCCGGACCGGCGCTGGCCGCGGCACGGCCTTCCTGGTCGGCAGCCTCTTCGACGACCGGCTCCAGCGACAGCTTGCCGCGGTCGTCGATCTTGGTGATCTTGACCAGCAGCTTCTGACCGACGCTCAGGACGTCTTCGACGTTCTCGACACGCTTGCCACCGGCGAGCTTGCGGACCTCGCTGACGTGCAGCAGTCCGTCCTTGCCAGGCAGCAGTGAGATGAACGCACCGAACGTCGCGAGCTTCACGACGGTTCCGAGGAACTGCTCGCCGATCTCCGGGTTCGTCGGGTTCGCGATCGCATTGACCTGCGCACGGGCGGCTTCGGCGGCAGGGCCGTCGGTGGCGCCGATGTAGACGGTGCCGTCCTCCTCGATCGAGATCTGGGCTCCCGTCTCGTCCTGGATCGCGTTGATCGTCTTGCCCTTGGGTCCGATGAGCTCGCCGATCTTGTCGACCGGGATCTGCACGCTGATGACACGCGGTGCCGTCGGTGCCATCTCGTCCGGACCGTCGATCGCCGCGTTGAGGACACCGAGGATCGTCAGGCGGGCCTCGTGGGCCTGCTGCAGCGCAGCGGTGAGCACCGACAGTGGGATGCCGTCGAGCTTCGTGTCGAGCTGGATCGCGGTGACGAACTCGGACGTGCCGGCGACCTTGAAGTCCATGTCGCCGAGAGCGTCCTCGGCACCCAGGATGTCGGTCAGCGCGGCGTAGCGCGTCTGTCCCTCGTGCTGATCGGTGACCAGTCCCATCGCGATGCCCGCGACCGCGGCCCGGAGGGGCACGCCGGCGTTCAGCAGCGACAGGGTGGATGCGCACACGGAACCCATCGACGTCGAACCGTTGGAGCTGAGAGCCTCAGACACCTGACGGATCGCGTACGGGAACTCCTCGCGGGTGGGAAGCACCGGCACGAGCGCGCGCTCGGCGAGGAAGCCGTGCCCGATCTCGCGACGCTTGGGGCTGCCCACACGACCGGTCTCACCGGTCGAGTACGGCGGGAAGTTGTAGTGGTGCATGTAGCGCTTGTGCGTCACCGGGGACAGCGAGTCGATCTGCTGCTCCATCTTGAGCATGTTCAGCGTGGTGACGCCCAGGATCTGGGTCTCACCGCGCTGGAAGATGGCCGAGCCGTGAACGCGCGGGATGACCTGCACCTCCGCGTCGAGCGGACGGATGTCGGCCAGTCCGCGGCCATCCATGCGCACACCCTCAGCGAGGATGCGCCCGCGGACGATCACCTTGGTGACCGACTTGTAGGCCGCTGAGAACTCGAGCGTCGCGACGGCGGGCAGTTCGCCCGCCTCGACGGCTGCGAGAAGCTCCGCCTTGACGGCATCCTTCAACGCGTCGTCGGCGTTCTGGCGCTCGATCTTGTCGGCGATCTGGTAGATCGGCACGAGCTTGTCGTAGGCGCGACCGGCGACGAAGTCGTAGGTCTCCTGGCTGTACGGCAGGAAGACCGGGAACTCCTTGATCGGCTTCGCCGCGGCGTTCGCCACGACGTTCTGCGCGGCAACGAGCTGCTTGATGAAGGGCTTCGAGGCTTCGAGGCCTTCGGCCACGACCTGCTCGTTCGGCTTGACCGCGCCGGCCTTGATGAGGTTCCAGCTGCCCTCGGTCGCTTCGGCCTCGACCATCATGATCGCGACATCGTCGTTGCCGTCGGCATCGGTGACGACACGACCGGCGACGATGAGGTCGAAGACGGCCTCCTCGAGCTGGGTCACGGTCGGGAACGCGATCCACTGGTCGGCGTTCTCACCGTGGCCGGGGATGAGCGCGAGGCGAACCCCGGCGATCGGACCCGAGAACGGCAGGCCGGAGATCTGCGTCGAGAGCGACGCGGCGTTGATCGCGAGGGCGTCGTAGAACTCGCCGGGAGCGATCGACAGGACGGTCACGACGATCTGCACCTCGTTGCGGAGGCCCTCGACGAACGAGGGGCGCAGCGGGCGGTCGATGAGCCGGCAGACGAGGATCGCCTCGGTGGAGGGGCGGCCTTCGCGGCGGAAGAACGAGCCGGGGATCTTGCCCGCGGCGTACGAGCGCTCTTCGACGTCGACGGTCAGCGGGAAGAAGTCGAAGCCTTCGCGAGGGTGCTTGCCGGCGCTGGTGGCCGACAGGAGCATCGTCTCCTCGTCGAGGTAGGCAGCAACGGCGCCCTGCGCCTGCTGGGCGAGGCGGCCGGTTTCGAAACGGACAGTGCGGGTGCCGAAGCGGCCGTTATCGAGAACGGCTTCTGCAGCGGTGATTTCAGGACCTTCCAAGAGGTCTCTCCTTCTTTGTTTAAGCTCGCTCGCCCGTATGGCGCGCGAGCATGTCGGAGGAGCAGGAACAGGCAGATTATCGGCGCGCGACAGTCCGTCGCGCTGTACCTGCGCTGGTCACCAGTAGAAGACCACCGAGCTTCACCTTGCGGCGATCGAGCAGCGGCGAAGCCGCGCATCGAGATCGGGAACCCACCACAGGGGACCAGCTTGCTGCCGGCCTGCTCCGTGTAGCTCGTGTTGAATTGAGCGGATGCCCGGAGGCAACCCCAGTCAGCCTACCAGTGCGGGCTGGACGCAGAGCGGGCGCGGCAGCGGAACGGGCCGTCGAGGGTGGCGGGAGCGGCGAAGCGGTGCCTAGGCTGGGGGAATGAGCACCGAAGACAAGTCCGCCGACGCTTCCGCAGAGATGAAGCGCAAGTTCAAGGAGGCGCTCGACAAGAAGAACGCCAAGCACCGCGACGGTGAGGCGCATCTGGACGGCGACTCCACCGTGCACGGCACGCACGGCGCCGCGCAGACCAAGCGCGAGTTCCGCCGCAAGAGCGGCTGAGAGGAGCAGGCGATGGTGTTCGACCCGACGTTTCACGAGATCGACCGTGAGGCGGCGAGCCTCCCGGATCTCGCCGGTGCCGATGTGGACATCGCAGGCCGCGACCTGGATCGCGGTCTCGGCCCCGCCGACGGCGATCCCGTCGAGGAGGAGCAGGACGCCGCCGCCGAGGGGACTGTCGAGGCGGACCTCGTCTCGGCCGACGTCCCCGCTGACGAACTCCCGCCCTACGGCGAGGAGTGATCGGAGGCTCGAGATGAGCGGATTCCAGGAGCGCAATCCCGACGACGAGCGGGATGTGCCGCTCGACGACGCCGCAGAGTTCGACACTCCCCCGCCCACGCTGGACCCCCGGGAATCCGTCGAGGACGACATCGACGAGGTCCGGGCCGAGGAGCGCGAGGCGGCAATCGAGGCCGGCCAGCTCGATCCGTCCGACTGACCGCACGCACGCGCTGAGTCCGCCCGCGCGATGCGGGCGGACTCAGGGCGTCGACTCAGCGGCTGAGCGCACCGGCGGCTGCCCGGTGCTCCTTCGCCTCGGCCTCTGCGACGGCGGCCTCTTCCAGACCCTGCGTGCCCACAGCATCCTTCGAGCCGGACATGCCGTCGTGGTCGTCGCCGGAGAGCGCCGTTTCATCGAACGGCAGCTCCCCGCGCAGGACGCGGCGTGCGCGGCTCGCGTCGAACTCCTTCACCCACGTGCCGATGAGCACCGTGGCGACCGCGTTGCCGGTGAAGTTCGTGATCGCACGCCCCTCTGACATGAACCGGTCGATGCCGACGATCACACCGACGCCGTTGACCAGGTCGGGGCGGTAGGCCTGCAGTCCGCCGGCGAGCGTGGCCAGTCCGGCACCCGTGACACCCGCCGCGCCTTTGGAAGCGATGACCATGAACGCCAGCAGCCCGATCTGCTCGGGGATCGACATCGGCGTGCCCATCCCCGCCGCGATGAACAGCGAAGCCATCGTGAGGTAGATGGCCGTTCCGTCGAGGTTGAACGAGTAGCCCGTCGGGACGGTGATGCCGACGACCGGCTTCGCGACGCCGAGGTGCTCCATCTTCGCGATCAGACGCGGCAGCGCTGACTCGGACGACGAGGTGCCGACGATCAGCAGGTACTCGCGAGCGAGGTACTTCATGAGGCTGAAGATGTTGATCCGCGTGACGGCGAACAGCAGCGTGCCCAGGATGCCGAAGATGAACACCGCGCACGTGATGTAGAAGGCGATCATCAGGATGCCCAGGCTGATGATCGCCGCGAACCCCGTTTTGCCGACCACCGCGGCGATCGCACCGAACGCACCGAGCGGGGCGAGCCACAGGATCATGCCCAGGATGCGGAACACGAGCGCCTGGAGGTTCTTCACGGCGTTCATGATGGGCTCGCCCTTCTTGCCCATCTGCTGCAGCGCGAATCCCACCAGGAGCGCGATGAACAGCACCTGCAGCACGCTCTCGCCGGTGAACGCCGAGAAGAACGTCGTCGGGATGATCCCGAGGATGAACTCCTGCGTCGTCTTGGCCTCGGTGGCAGTCGCGTCGTAGGTCGAGTTCGCCATGTTCAGACCCTCGCCCGGGTGGATGAGGTTGCCGACCACGAGCCCGATCGCGAGAGCGAACGTCGTCATGATCATGAAGTACAGCAGAGCGAGACCGCCGATCTTGCCGACCGTCGCAGCCTTCGCGATGGATCCGACGCCGACCACGATGGTGCAGAAGATGATCGGCGCGATCATCATCTTGATGAGGGCCACGAAGCCTTTGCCGATCGGCTCGAGTGCCACGCCCACGTCCGGCCAGATGAGGCCGATCGTCGCGCCCAGCACCACCGCGATGATCACCGCGACATACAGCCAGGTGTGCTTGTCCCACGACGTCTTGCCGCGCCGCCAGTTGTAACCGGGGAGCTTGAACGATTGGGTTCTGGGAATCTGAGCCATCTTCGCCTCCGAAAGGAATTCGATCTTCGTGATCCGGGCCGCCGTTGCGGTGCCGTCCTGAGATCACCTTGAGCGACGGATGCCGGATGCCTCCGGTTGTGGTCGTATTGGTCTCGACGAGTGCGAAACGCGAGGAGGCGAATGGCTGCCACACGCAGAGCGAGCGCAGCATCCCGCGTGTTCCTCGCCTTCCTCGGCGCAGTCGCGGTGATCACCGTGCTGCTGGCCGTCCTTCTCGCCGTCCAGGCGCAGGCGACCGAGCGCGCCGAGGCGGAGACGGTCACCCTGGCCGTCGCCCGAACGATCGCCGAGATGCCCGACGTGCAGGAGGCCGTGACGTCCGGATCGGATGCTGCCGCCACCGCCGCGCTGCAGCCGCTCGCCGAGCGGATCATGGACGAGACGTCGATCGATTTCGTCACGATCATGACCACGGAAGGGATCCGGCTGACCCACGCGGACCCCGGACAGATCGGCAAGCGATACCTGGGCACGATCGGCCCCGGGCTGGAGGGACGCACGCTGACCGAGGAGGCGGTGGGCACACTGGGGCCGTCGCTGCGGTCGGTCGTTCCGGTGACCTCGTCGGGTGAGGTGGTGGCGCTGGTCTCGGCAGGGATCACTCTGGGCAGCGTGGGCTCCGGCGTACTGAGGCAGCTCCCGTTCGTCATCGCGATCGCCGCGGCACTCGCTGCGGTGGGGCTGGCCGCGGCATGGTTCGCGGGACGATTCACCCGCCGCATCGCCGGTGACCTGCCGGCGAGCGCGGTGCGCGACGCGGTCTCCTCCTACGAGTCCATACGCGCCCTCGGAGAGGCGCTGCGCGCGCAGACGCACGAGCACGGCAACCGCATGCACACCGCGGTCGCGCTGCTCGAACTGGGTCGCACGGACGAGGCGATCGGCATCCTCACCGAGACGTCGCGACAGAGCCAGGATCTGGTCGACCAGGTCACCGCGCGGCGGGACGGCGACCCGACGGTCGGCGCGCTCCTGTTGGGCAAGGCGGCGCAGGCTCGTGAGCGCGGAGTCGACTGGAGCGCCGAGATCGACCCGTCCGCGCCGCGCAGCGGGCTGAGGCCGGTCGACGCGGTGTCGGTGATCGGCAACCTGATCGACAACGCGCTCGACGCAGCCGCGGCCGGATCCGAGCCGCGCTGGGTCCGGGTCGTGTTCGCGCCCGCGCCGGGTGACGCGCTCAGCCTTTCGGTGTCGGACTCGGGCGATGGGGTGCACGCCGACCTCCGCGAGCGCATCTTCGAGCACGGCTTCTCGACGAAGCCCGCAGCGGCGGACGGGCGGGGCGTGGGGCTGGCCCTGGTGCGCGCGATCGTGGAGGGTGCCGGCGGCGCGGTGGATCTGACCGAAGCACCCACGACGTTCCGGGTGATCCTGCCGGGGCGGCGGCCGTGATCTCCGTGCTCCTGGTCGACGACGACGCGCTCACGCTGGAGCTGCACCGGAACTACCTCCAGCGGCTGAACGGCTTTCGCGTCGTCGCCGAGTGCACCGGGGCGCGCGCGGCGGTGTCGGCGATCCTGGAGCGTTCCCCCGCGGAAGGCATCGACCTCGTCCTGCTGGACATGACCATGCCGGATGGGACGGGGCTCGATGTCCTGCGGCACGTGCGCGCGCGGGTCGCAGACGTCGACGTGATCGCGGTGACGGGCGTGCGCGATGCCGAGGTCGTCCGGCAGATGGTGGGGCTGGGCGTGGCTCAGTACCTCGTCAAGCCCTTCAGCTTCGCGGTGTTCCGCGACCGGCTCGAGCAGTACCGGGAGTACCGCGAGCGCGCACGCGAGACGACCGGTCCGGCGACGCAGGCCGAGATCGACGCGATGCTCGGCGCGCTGCGCCCGAGCGCGCCGGCCGCACTTCCGAAGGGTCTGTCCGCCGACACGCTCGAGCGGGTCGCGGCTGCGGTGCGCGCCGGAGCGCCGATGTCAGCCGCCGAGGCGGCGACGATGCTCGGGATGTCCCGGGTGGCGGTGCGCCGGTATCTGGAGCATCTCGCCGACGCCGGTCATGTGCAGCGCTCACCACGGTACGGAACGCCCGGGCGCCCCGAGACCGAGTACCGCTGGCAGCGCTGAGCCTTTCCGCGCCGGCCCCGCCCCCTTCGTCGCGCGCGCCACACGCGCCCGGCCCCCCGTGTTCACTTGCCCTGTTTGTACACCGCGTCACGTCTTCCGCGTACATCCAGGGCAAGTGAACAGGGGTGGGAAGGGTCCCGGGAACGTCGGCCGAACCGACGAGACTGAGGACATGACGGAGGCAGCGGGGAGATACGAACCGGGATTCCTCGGTGTTGAGGTGGGGATGCCGCGGCCGCTCGACGATCGCGAGCTCAGGGAGCTGCCCTACCCGCACTTCACCGTCGTCCTCGACGCACGGCGACGACTTGCGGCCGCCACGGGCGTCAACATCGACGGGGCTTCGCTGTGGGACCTGGAACGGACCGGCGACTGGAAGATCGATCCGCGCGTGCCCGCCTCCGAGCAGGCCGGGCGCGCGCTGTACGCCGACAACGACCTCGACCGCGGGCATCTGGTGCGGCGCCGGGACCCGGGTTGGGGAACCGAGGCCGAGGCGCGCGCAGCGGCCGCGGCCACTTTCGCGTACCCGAACGCCGCACCCCAGGCATCCGTGTTCAACCAGTCGAAGGACCTCTGGCTGGGGCTGGAGGATCACGTGCTGCGGTTCGCCGAGACAACCGATCTGCGTGTCTCTGTGTACACCGCGCCGGTGTTGGACGCGGCCGATCCGGTGTACCGCGGCATCGCGATCCCCCGCCGGTTCTGGAAGGTCGCCGCCTGGGCCGAAAGCGGCGCGGACGGGGACCCGGCTCTCGCCGCCTCCGGGTTCGTGCTGGATCAGAGCTCACTCATCCGGCTCGACGACAGAGCGCTCGTCGTGGCCCGCCTCGGCTCCTTCCGCACGTTCCAGGTGCCGATCGCCGACATCGCGCAGCTCGCCGCCGTCGATCTCGGCGCGCTCGTCGCCGCCGACGTGATGCCGGTCACCCCGGTACGGGCAGACCGGTGGACCGAGCTCAGCGGCGCATCCGACATCCGGCTCTAGTCCGCAACGACCGCGTACGGCCTCTCCGCGCTGCGACGCTGGAACTCCAGGATCGCCGGGTTGCGCACCTCGCCGTCGCTGACCTCGATCGCCCGGGACAGGGTGTCGTTCGCGGACCAGGCGTCGGGCCCGGCCATGACGATCGGCAGAAAGCCGAGCAGCGCCTCGCTGATCTCCCAGCTGGCGGAGTTCCAGAGATAGGACGGGCTGTGGTCGACGGCGTAGTAGTTGACATTGCCGCCGACCGTGAACATCGGATCGGTGAAGCTCGTCGCGCGAGCCCACTCGAACGCCATCCCCTCGTCGCAGGAGACATCCACGATGAGGCTGCCGGGACGGAACGCCGCCAGGTCGTCCGTCTTCAGATAGAACAGCGGACGGTTCGGGTCCTGGAGAGTGCAGTTGACGACGATGTCGCTTTCGGCGAGGAACGGGGCCAGCGGCACGCGCCCGTCCTCTGTGAGCACCTCGCTCAGGTACGGCCCGTCGTGGTCGAACTGCATCATCTGCACCGCGTGGATCGGAGACGCCACGGATGCCGTCCGGCGATTCGTCAGCACGCGCACGTCGTGCACCCCATGCGCTCGAAGCGCGGTCACGGCGCCACGGGCGGTGGCACCGAACCCGATCACCACGGCGGTCAGGCGGCGCCCGTAGTCGCCGGTGGAACCGCACAGCTGCAGGGCGTGGAGCACCGAGCAGTAGCCGGCGATCTCGTTGTTCTTGTGGAAGACGTGCAAGCCGAAGCTGCCGTCCCCGCCCCAGTGGTTCATCGCCTCGAACGCGATGACGCTCAGCCGCTTGTCCAGCGCGAGCTGGGTCATCTCCCGGTCCTGCACGAGGTGCGGCCACCCCCACAGGACCTGTCCATCGCGCATGTCGCGCAGATCCTCGTGCTGCGGCTTGGGCAGGAGAACCACATCGGATGCCGCGATCAGAGCGCCGCGATCGAGGATGCCGCCGACGAGCGGTCGGAGTTCGTCGTCGCCGACGCCGAAGCGCTGACCGTAGCCGGTCTCGAGCAGCACACTCGATCGCAGCTCCTCCGGGATCCGGTCCAGGTGGCCGGGATGCAGGGGCACACGGCGCTCGTCCGGCTTGCGCGAGGCGCCGATGACGCCGAGGACCAGGGGGATGCGGGCAGCGATGATCGTCTTCTTCCCTCAGCGGGGCCCGAACCGACTCCGTGTCCCGACGTTATCAGGAGCGGCCCGCGGCGGACATGGAGGCCCTCGAATCGCCGGGGACGGTGCGGTACTCTGACTGCCGCCGGCGACTCACGGGGTCAATGCCCGCTGAGGATCACCGCAGATACTCGGCGGAGGCTGCCATGCGTGCGGACGTCGACGTGCTCGTGATCGGGGCCGGGCAAGCAGGTCTCGCCGTCAGCCATGGCCTGACGCAGGCGCGCATCGACCATGTGGTCCTGGAGCAGGGGCGGAGCGGTCGTTCCTGGGACGGCCGGTGGGACAGCTTCCGGCTGGTGACCCCGAACCACACGATCCTCCTGCCGGGCGGCGCGTACCGCGGCGAGGACCCGGACGGCTATCTCACACGCACTCAGATCGCGGATCATCTGCGCGCGTACGCGGCCTCGTTCGGGGCGCCGCTGGCCGAACAGACCCCGGTCACGTCCCTCCGTCGTGACGACGACGGTTTCGTCGCCGAGACTCCGGTCGGCGGCATCCGCGCTCGTCGTGTCGTCGTGTGCACGGGCGCGTACCAGCGGGAGCACCGCCCTGCCTTCCTCGAGCAGTTCGAACGGCATGTGCCCGTCGTCGGCGCAACCGACTACCGCGCCCCCGACCGACTGCCCGCCGGGCGGGTGCTCGTGGTCGGCGGGGGGCAGTCGGGATGCCAGATCGCCGAAGAACTGTCCTCCTCCGGACGCGAGGTCATGCTGGCGGCCAGCCGCGCACCGGCCCTGCCCCGCCGGGTCGCGGGGCGGGACATCGTCGACTGGCTGATCGACCTCGGCTTCTTCACACACCGGCTCGCCGACATGCCATCGCCCGCGGTGCGCGTCGCCTCCAACCCGCTCGCCGTGGGCAGTGACGACCGTCACGACCTCAACCTGCAGACGCTCGGGGCGATGGGCGTGCAGCTCCTCGGTCACGTGCTCGGCACCGAGAGCGGCCGCGTCGTCGCCGCCGACGACCTCGCCCAGTCGGTGCAGGTGGGTGCCGACGCCTACCGTCAGGTCTGCGCCGGCATCGCACGCCTCTGCGCGGAGCAGGGCGCAGCGGCGCCGAATCTGCCCGATGCTCCGACCTCGGTCCCGGATGCCGCAGAGCCTCCGCAGCTGGCCGACCTCGGCGTCGTGGTGAACGCGTGCGGCTACCGTCCGGCGTACGAGTGGATCGAGATACCGGGGATCGTCGACGAGATGGGATTCCCGGTGCAGGAGAACGGCTCCGCCGCCGACCAGGCGGGATTGTGGTTCGTTGGCGTGCCGTGGATGAGGACGCGCGGGTCACCTCTGCTGCTCGGCGTCGGCGAGGACGCGAACCTCGTGGTCGATCGCCTCTCGGCCGAATGAGCCGTGCCCCTGGTACACGCAGACACGCATCCGTCCGTCGACATCAGATGGACAGTCGACGGACGGATGCTGCCGTCACTCCCCCGCGAGGCCTCCGAGCAGGTGTCCGAACGAGCGTCCCTCGCCGAGGTAGCTGGCCGGATCGAACGGGTCGGCCTGACCCGCGGGCGTGCGCCGCGCGATCGCCTCGGCCAGTTCGGCGGCGCCGCGCTCGATGCGCTCGCCGAGCGGAGCGACCTGGTCGCCCGCGGCGCCCCAATCGCTCGATGCGGCGAACACGCCGGTGGAGACCGGTTCCGCGTGCAGATACGTGAACAACGGCCGGATCGCGTAGTCGATCGCGAGCGAGTGCCGCGGGGTGCCCGCGTTCGCACCGATCAGCACGGGCTTACCGGTCAGCGCGTCGGGGTCGAGGATGTCGATGAACGACTTGAACAGACCCGAGTAGCTCGTCGAGAAGATCGGCGTGACGGCGATGACGGCATCGGCCGAGACGACCGCGTTCACCATGGTCTCGAGCGCCGGCGGAGCGAAACCGGTGAGCAGGTTGTTCGTGATGTCGTGCGCATAGTCGCGCAGCTCGAACACGTCCACCTGCACGTCGATCTCGCGCTCGCCCAGCTGGGAGACTGTGGCGGCGGCGAGGCGATCGGCCAGCAGCCGGGTGGAGGACGGGTTCGACAGACCCGCCGAGATCACCGCGATCCTGCGCGTGGTCATCTCAGACGCCCTTCCGTGTCGCGGCGGCGCCGAAGGATGATCCCGCGGGCACCGGGGCCGCGTCCTGGTACGGCGAGCCACCGGTGAGGTTGTCGCCCCTGTTGGGGTTCGGGCGTGCCTCGCGCGGTGTCTGGTCGCCGTACTTGGCGGCCACGAGCGCCGCGTGGGTGGGAGCATCCGGCACGTCGGCGGGGCGGTTGTGAGCGAGCTCCTTGCGCAGCACCGGCACGACTTCTCCACCCAGGATGTCCAGCTGCTCCAGGACGGTCTTCAGGGGCAGGCCGGCGTGATCCATCAGGAACAGCTGTCGCTGGTAGTCGCCGAAGCGATCGCGCATGCCGGCGTAGCGGTCGATGACCTGCTGCGGCGAGCCCACGGTCAACGGAGTCATCTCCGTGAAGTCCTCCATCGACGGACCGTGGCCGTAGACCGGGGCGTTGTCGAAGTACGGGCGGAACTCCCGCACCGCGTCCTGCGAGTTGGCGCGCATGAACGCCTGGCCGCCGAGACCGACGATGGCCTGCTCGGGGGTGCCGTGGCCGTAGTGGGCGAACCGCTGGCGGTACAGCGTGATCAAGCGCTGGTAGTGCTCGGACGGCCAGAAGATGTTGTTCGCGAAGAACCCGTCGCCGTAGTAGGCGGCCTGCTCGGCGATCTCGGGCGTGCGGATCGAGCCGTGCCACACGAACGGCGGCACGTCATCCAGCGGTCGCGGTGTGGAGGTGAATCCCTGCAGCGGGGTGCGGAACTTGCCCTCCCAGTCCACGACGTCCTCGCGCCACAGCTTGTGCAGGAGCGCGTAGTTCTCGATGGCGAGCGGCAGGCCCTGGCGGATGTCCTGTCCGAACCACGGATAGACCGGGCCGGTGTTTCCGCGGCCGAGCATGAGGTCGGTGCGACCGTCGGAGACGTGCTGCAGCATCGCGAAGTCTTCGGCGATCTTGACCGGGTCGTTCGTGGTGATCAGCGTCGTCGCGGTCGAGAGGATGATCCGCTCGGTCTGCGCTGCGATGTAGGCCAGCGTCGTTGTGGGCGACGAGGACCAGAACGGCGGATTATGGTGCTCGCCCAGCGCGAAGACGTCGAGTCCGACCTCCTCCGCGTGCTTGGCGACGGCGATCGTATTGCGGATCTTCTCGCCTTCGCTGGGTGTGTGGCCGGTGGTCGGGTCCTGGGTGATGTCGCTCACCGTGAAGATGCCGAACTGCATGGCCTGGGCCCCTGCGGACGCTGTGCTGGTGTCGTTCACGTTCTTTCTCCGATTCGGGATGCCGCGGCATCCTGTTCTATTCAGTTGAATGTACCTGGTAGAACAGCGATGGAAGAAATCTATTCCCGCTGACGCCCGATGCGGCCAAGACGAAGGTCAGGGTGCGCGGAAGAGCTCGAGCATGTCGCGCACGAGCTGGTGCGGCGCGGTCTCGCACGGTGCATGTCCGGTCGGATAGACCGTCATGCGGGCTCCGATCCGCTCGGCGTACGACGCGTGCTGCGCGATCGGCCACAGGTCCTGCTCGCCGACGGCGATGAACTTGGGGATGTCGATCGCGGCGACGGCGTCGGCGACGTCGGGCATCGCCATCATGAGCCCCACGATGTCGTCGATGGCCGGGCGGCGGATTTCGCTCATCCTCTCCCTGACGAACGCGATCCGCTGCGGCGGGGTGCGGTTGAGGTTGTAGCGGATGCCCCACAGGATCAGCCCGGCGGCGCGGTGCGGGGGCATGTCCGATATCGGTCCGATGTGCTTGACCCCGCGAAAGACCTGGCCGGTCGCGGGTGGTGCCGACATCAGCGTCAGGCTCGCGAACAGATCGGGACGCTCGATGAGCGCGAGCTCTGCGACCAGGCCCGCGAAGCTGTAGCCGAGGACATGCGCCGGCGTCGCCCCGTCCTCGAGGATCGCGATCAGGTCGTCCAGGAACAGCCGGTAGTCGTAGTGATCGCGCGGCGGATCGAGGTTCTCGGGCCCGGCGCCGACCGACCCGTAGTGACCGGCGAGATCGTACGACTCGACGCGATACCCCGCCGCGAAGAACAGCGGGAAGAGCAGGACGAAATCCTCCTTGGAGCCGGCCACGCCCGAGACGAGCACGACCCGCGGCGCCTCGGGGTCGCCCAGGCGGACCCGCGCGATCGGACCGCTCGGGGTCGCGAACAGGTCGCGCACGGTTCCCTCCGGAAAGACGCGCCAATCGACATCGGGGATCGCCCGATCCTTCGCCCGCGCCTCGTCGATCGTGGTCATCGCGACGCCGAGACTATCGCGCCCCGGCGCTGATGAGGCGGACCTGCGCAGGGGCCGAGGCGACGCCGCCGTCTCACCGGGCAGGGGGGCATCGGGCATGCGGGTCTCCCTCGGGTTCGCGTTGCCGCTCGTCCCCACGGCGGCGCGCTCCCCCAGGATAGGGTGGCGAGCGCAGTGATGACCGAATCAGCGAACGCGACACCGCCTCCGGGTGCGGCCGCAGCATCCTCCGTGGCCGGTCCCCCGACGGGGAGCGGAGCCGTGCCGCGGCCCCGGCGCCGCGTTCCGTTCTGGGACAACGCCCGCTTCGCCTGCATCGTCCTGGTCGTCCTCGGACATGCCGTGCAGCGGCTGACGTACGACTCGGAGGTCGCCCTCGGGCTCTACCTGCTCGTCTACGCCTTCCACATGCCGGCCCTCGCCATCATCTCCGGGTACTTCTCGAAATCGGATCCGCCCGGCCGGCGCCAGATGGCCCGGGTGATCACGGACATCCTCATGCCGTATGTCATCTTCGAGAGCCTCTGGACGGTGACGAAGTGGCTGGTCGAAGGCCAGGCGAATCCGAATCTGACGCAGCCGTCGTGGACGCTGTGGTTCCTGCTGGCACTCGGAATCTTCCGCCTCGTCCTCCCCTACCTCGCGCTGCTGCGCTGGCCGCTGCTGTGGACGATCGTGATCTCGATCGGCGCCGGGTACCTGCCGAACATCGACTCGACCCTCTCGCTGTCGCGGACCCTCGGTCTGCTGTTCTTCTTCACACTGGGGTGGTGGCTGCGCGATCGCGACGTGGTGGAGCGACTCGGACTCCTGCGGTCCCGGCCGTGGTGGGTGTTCGCCTCGTCGGCCGTCGTCCTGGTCGTCGCCGGGTGGCTCGCCTGGTTCTTCGCGGATGTGTGGCGTTCGATGAATCTGCGGCAGTGGCTGTTCTACGACGAGAACTACTCGTCCATCGGCGGCACGGAGTGGTGGGCCGGCGGCGTGCGGCTCGCGCTGATGGGCGTCGCGCTCGTGCTGGCGACGGCGTTCTTCGCGGTGCTGCCGCGCGGGACCCACTGGTGGACGCACTTCGGCCAGTACACGATGTACATCTACCTCCTGCACTCGTTCGTGCTCTACCCGTTCCGCGAATCCGGAGTGCTGCGCGACCTGGATCCCACGTGGATCTGGCTTCCGGTCGTCATCGTCGCATCGGTCCTGATCGCGCTCGGCCTGGCGACCAAGCCGGTGCGCACGGTCTTCCGTCCCCTCGTCGAACCGCGGCCCCGGTGGCTGTTCGCCGACCCGGCCATGGCCGGCAGAGAGGGGCGCCGCTCGGATCCCACGGGCTCCCGGCGACCGCGGGACCAGCCCCGCACCGCCCGCGGGCACGCCGACCCGCGGCAGAACGGCTGATGCACGGCCCGACCGGCAGGATCGCGGGTCGCCGCCCGCTTAACCCTGTGAAACAAACGAGCGGATGCCGCGGCATCCGCCTACTGTCGCCTGATGAGCGACCTCAGCCTGCCGATCCTCGATCTGTCCCAGCTGGATGCCGGACCGCACGCCGCGTCCGCCTTCCGTGACGCCCTGCGCGCCGCAACGCACGATGTCGGCTTCTTCTACCTGACCGGCACGGGGATCTCCCCCGAGCTGGAGGTGCGACTGCACCGCGCGGCGCGCGACTTCTTCGCCCTGCCGGATGCCGACAAGCTCGCGATCGAGAACATTCGCAGCCCGCACTTCCGCGGCTATACCCGCGTCGGCGGGGAACGCACCCAGGGACGCGTGGACTGGCGCGAGCAGATCGACATCGGCCCGGAGCGGGCCGCAGTGACGGATCCGGACGCGCCGGCCTACGCCCGGCTCATCGGCCCCAACCTCTGGCCGGAGGCTCAGCCCGAACTCCGCGACGTGGTCTCGGAATGGCACGACCACCTCTCCGGCGTTGCCCGCAAGCTGCTGCGCGCGTGGGCACTCACCCTCGGCGCCCCCGAGACCTACTTCGATCAGCACTTCGGCGAGCCCTCGACGCTGATCAAGATCGTGCGCTACCCCGGAAAGGACGACCCGACTCCGCCGCCCCCGCGCCCGCTCCACGCCGCGCGGACGCGCGGCGCGGAGCCGTCGGCCGCGTGGGCGCAGGGCGTCGGTGCCCATAAGGACTCCGGCGTGTTGACCCTTCTGTGGGTGGAGCCGGGCAAGGGCGGCCTGCAGGTGCAGCGGGACGGCGAGTGGGTCGACGCGCCCGCAGTGCCGGGCGCCTTCGTGGTGAACATCGGCGAGCTGCTCGAATACGCGACCCGGGGCTACCTGATCGCGACCAACCACCGCGTCGTATCGCCGAGGTACCCCGATGACCGGATCTCGGTACCGTTCTTCTTCAACCCGGCCCTGGACGCGCGGCTGCCGATCATCGAGCTGCCCGCGGAGCTGGCCGCCGAAGCACGTGGCGTCACCCAGGATCCGGCAAACCCGATCCATGCGCTGTACGGACAGAACGCGCTCAAGTCGCGGCTGCGCGCCCACCCGGATGTCGCGGCCATCCACCACGCCGACCTGCTGGCCGCGAGCGCCGCGGCACATCCCTAGCGATCCGGGGCATGCGAAAGGCCGCCCCACACCTGGGACGGCCTTTCAGAAAGCGATTGTGCGCTGGTGCGACTAGCGGCGCAGTCCGAGACGCTCGATCAGCGTGCGGTAACGCGCGATGTCGACGTCCTGGAGGTAGCCGAGCAGACGACGGCGCTGACCGACCATCAGGAACAGGCCACGACGCGAGTGGTGGTCGTGCTTGTGCTCCTTCAGGTGTTCAGTGAGGTCCTTGATGCGCTGCGTCAGCATCGCGACCTGCACCTCGGGGGATCCGGTGTCACCGGGGTGCGTCGCGTACTCTTCGATGATCGCCTTCTTAGCGTCAGATTCGAGTGGCATAGATGGGATCCCCTTCCTGCTCATTGCGCGGCGCCCGACGCCTGATGCGTGAGCTCTGTTTATCCGCGGCCGATCGAACGGCAACCTGGAGAGTCTACCAGCCACGGGGCGGATGACGCGCACGCGGCCCGGCGGCACGGTGTGGCCCGCCCCGGGCACCCGCCGAGAGCATTGGGGGGGCTGCGTCGAGGCCCGGACGGAGGAGTGCAGCCCTGCGACCGCAACGGAAAGAGCGCTCCGAACACCGCGCCGACGCGGGGGCGGTGCGATTCGGCCGTCGCCCACGGTGGCGGCTAGCCTCGGAAGGTGCAGCTCATGGTCCGCGTCAAGCCCGGCAGCCGGCGCGGTCCGCTCGTCGAAGACACCCCCGACGGATTGGTCGTGCACGTCCGTGAACGCGCCGTCGACGGCGCGGCGAACGAGGGCGTGATCCGCGTGCTGGCCGATCACTTCACCGTCGCTCCGCGGCGCGTGAGGATCCTGCGCGGGCACGCCGCCCGCATCAAGCGCGTCGAGGTCGAGGAGTGAGCGCGCGCCGCAGCCATTTCATCGATCTCAGCCCCTTCCGAGCAAGTCCCGCGTTCACGCGCATGTGGATCGGTTCGACGCTGGCCGGCCTCGGCGGCCAGCTGACGATCGTCGCGATCATGCTGCACATGTACGAGCTGACCGGGTCGACGTTCGCGGTCGCGATGATCGCGGTCGCCGGCCTGGCACCGATGGTCGTCGCCGGACTGTATGGCGGCATGCTCGCGGATGCCTTCGACCGCCGCCGCGTCGCTCTCGTCGCCGCCACGATCACCCTCGGCTCGACCGTTCTGCTCGCCGGCGTCGCGTGGGCGCAGCTGGAGACGGTCTGGTGGCTGTACGCCCTCAGCATCGTCAACTCCGCCGCCAACACCGTCGTGATGGCCGCGCGCCAGGCGATCGTCCCGCGTCTGATCCCCCGCGAGCTGCTGCCCGCGGCATCCGCCCTCAACGGCATCACGTTCGGGATCATGGTGATGGCGGGGCCCGCTCTGGCGGGCGTGCTGGTGGCCTTCGCCGGTTACGCGTGGACCTACTCGATCGACGTCGTGCTCATGTCCTCGCTCTTCCTCGGGCTGTGGACGCTGCCGAGCATCCGGCCGGAGGGCGTCATCGTCCGCCCGGGGCTGGAGTCGCTTCGGGACGGCTGGCGGTTCCTCAAGAAGGCCTCGAACATCCGCCTGCAGTTCATCCTCGACATCATCGCCATGACGTTCGGCCAGCCGCTCGCGCTGTTCCCCGCCGTCGGGGCGGTGCTACTGGGCGGCGGCCCGATCACCACGGGGGTTCTGACTGCGTCCGTCGCGGCCGGAGCGTTCCTCTCCAGCGTGTTCTCCGGTCCGGTCGGCCGCGTGCGGCGCCAGGGCCTGGGGATCGAGCGGGCGATCATCGTCTACGGCGGCTCCATCACCGCGTTCGGGCTCGTCCTCGGGGCGGCCGCGCTGGGCTGGTTCGCCCCCGTGTCGGTCGGCGAGACGGCCCCCAACGTGACGCTCATCATCGCGGCCGCGCTGGTCCTGGCGGTCTCCGGCGCCGCCGACAACGTCAGCTCGATCTTCCGCAGCACGATGCTGCAGGCGGCGGTGCCCGACGCGATCCGCGGCCGGCTCCAGGGCGTGTTCATCGTCGTCGTCGCGGGCGGCCCACGGCTCGGCGCGCTGTACGCGGGGACCCTCGCCACCCTGGCTGCCCTCTGGTTCCCGCCCCTGCTGGGCGGGCTCATCATCATCGGGCTGGTATCGCTCCTGGTGCGGCTGAGCCCGCGCTTCCGGACGTACGACGCCGCCCACCCGGCGCCGTGAACCGGCGATTCCGCGGCGCGGCGTAGCCGGACGGTCGTCCACCGGCGGATTTCGGACGCGGCATCCGCGACAGCCCCCGAGCGGCGCGCCCCGGAGCTAGAGTCGCCGGGTGCCCACCGACTCGACCACCGCCACCTCAGCGACCAGCGACCTCGCCCGCGCGGCGAGCGGCCGCCCGCTGTCGCAGGGGTGGATCGGCGTGCAGTTCGTGCTGACCGGGGTGATCTGGGGATCCAGCTTCCTGTTCATGAAGGTCGCCCTTGAGGGGATCTCCCCCGCACAGGTCGCCTGGTCCCGATTGATCCTCGGCGGCCTGACGCTCGGCGTGTTCGTCGCGCTCCGCCGGGACACGCTCCCGCGCAGCCTCACAGTGTGGGCGCACATGACGGTGCTGGCCATCTCGTTCTGCGTCGTGCCGTTCCTGCTGTTCTCCTGGGCTCAGCAGCACGTGACATCCGGCCTCGCGAGCATCTACAACGCGACCACGCCCATCATGACGGCGGTCATGGCGGGGCTTCTGTTCCGCGTCGAGCGGCTCAAGCTCGTGCAGATCGCCGGCATCCTGGTCGGCATCCTGGGTGTGATGGTGATCATCGCCCCGTGGGACGGTCTCGATTTCAACCAGAGCCTGGTGGCGCAGTTCGCGATCCTGGGCGCCACCGCCTGCTACGGCTTCAGCCTCGCGTACATGCGCAAGTTCGTCTCGCACACAGGAATGAGCGCCCTGGTCTTCTCGTTCCTGAACATCGGCATCGCGGCGGCGATCATGATCGTGCTGACGCCGTTCATCGCTCTCACGCCGGTCGCGCTCGACCCCTGGATCATCGGCAGTGTCGTGCTGCTCGGTTGCCTCGGTACGGGTGTCGTCTACATCTGGAACCAGAACACGCTCCGCGCGTGGGGTCCGACTCGCGCCTCCACCGTCACCTACATCACACCCATCGTCGGGGTCGCGCTCGGGATCGTGATCCTGGGCGAATCGGTCTCGTGGAACGAGCCCGCCGGAGCCATCGTGGTGTTCCTCGGGATCCTGCTCGCGCAGAACCGCCTGCGGCTGCGCCGTTCGTCGCGGACGCCTGACCAGACGCTCTGACCGGACCAGAAGAGGGGGGATGCCGCGGCATCCCCCCTCTTTCAGCGTCAGGTCACGGCTGGATGGCGCCCTGCAGGTCGAGCGTGATGGTGACGTCCTTGCCGACGAGCACCCCACCGGTCTCGAGCGCGGCGTTCCAGGTCAGACCGAAGTCCTCGCGGTTGATGACGGTCGTGGCCGTCGCGCCGGCCTTGTAGTTGCCCCACGGGTCGGCTCCGAAACCACCGAAGTCGAACTCGAAGGTGACGGGCTTGGTGACGTCGCGGATGGTGAGGTCGCCGTCCACGAGCATCTCGCCCTTCTCGACGCGCACACCCGTCGAGACGAAGTCGATCGAGGGGTAGGTCTCCACGTCGAAGAACTCCGCCGAACGCAGGTGGGCGTCACGGCCCTCGTCCTTCGTGTCGAGCGACGTCGCGTCGACATGGGCTTCGACCTTGGCATCGAGCGGGTTCTCCGGCGCGATCAGCGTCGCACTCTTGATGCCGAACGCGCCGCGCACCTTGGAGATCATCATGTGGCGGACCGTGAATCCGACCTCGCTGTGGCTCGGGTCCAGCGCCCAGGTGCCGGGGCGGTAGCCGGGAATGTCGATCGTGGTGGCGTCGGTCATTGTCTGCCTTCGTGTCGGTGGTCGCCGCGGTCAGCGACGAGCTCATGGGATCCAACAGCGGCTCACGGCTGATCTATTCCCGTGAATGGAACTTCTTTCCGCTCGGTTTCGTGACAGACAGCAAAACGGGGCGGATGCCGAAGCATCCGTCCCGTTTCGGTATCGAGAATTCTCAGCCGACAGCGATGAGGTCGATGATGAAGATCAGGGTCTTGCCGCCGAGGAAGTGTCCTCCGGCCGGACCGTAGGCCAGCTCCGGCGGGATCACGAGTTCGCGGCGGCCGCCGACCTTCATTCCGGGGATGCCGTCCTGCCAGCCCTGGATCAGTCCGCGGAGCGGGAACTGAATGCTCTCGCCGCGGTTCCACGAGGAGTCGAACTCCTCGCCGGTCTCGTACTCGACGCCCGCGTAGTGAACGGTCACGGTGTCGCCGGGCTTGGCCTCGGCGCCGTCTCCGACGATCAGATCGCGGATCACGAGTTCTTCGGGGGCCGGACCCTGGGGTGCGTCGATTTCGGGTTTGGTGCGGTCATCTGTCATGAGTCCATCCAACCCGAGCGCCCGGCGATGGTCAACGCGAGCGGTGCCCGCGCGTGTCCCGCCGCAGCGCTCCCCCTGCGTCACCCCGCCGCTCGCCTGTCACGAACGGCACGCGCGCGCGGCGTGTCGCGACAGGCGAGCGGGCCCGAAACACCGTCGTGGCCTTGACAGGGGTCGCCTGCCAAGGCAACCTGAACACAGGCCAACTCAGCGCCCGGACGCACGCAGGCTTTGCCGCGGCACCGGGCGCTGGGTTCTTAATTCGGGTCGGCTCAGGGCGCGAACATCGCCGCCCGCGCTGCTCTGGTCCGAGCCAGCAGCACGTGCTCGTCCTCGCGCGCGTTCGCGTCGCGCCCGCTGATCGCGCGTTGACGCGCCGCGGCCAGGGCCGTGGCGTCGGCGACGAACTCCTTCATGATGCGGGTGCGGTCTCCCGGCAGCGTGCGAGCCCACGCGAGCGCCGCGCGCCGACCCGGTGCCGTGGCGAGCATGTCGACTTCCTGCGCGGTGAACCAGCCCGCCGTGGCGTAGTCGCCCAGCCGCGCACGGGTCAACCGCGCCTCTTCGCGCCGCAGCGCGACGATGGCGAGGATGAACCCGACGAACAGCGGGATCTGGAGCGTCAGATAGAGCATGAAGAAGTCCCCGAACACCGCGGAGCCGTTCCACAGGGCGTGCAACGCCATTGCGCCGAACATGCCGAGTACCCACGGACCCACCGCCCGGCCCCCACGCGCACCACGCCGGGCCGCCAGTCCGAGGGCGAAGCCGGTGACGCTGGTGAACATCACGTGCGCGAAGGGCGACAGGATGCCGCGCACGAAGAAGGTCACCGACACATCGCCCACCCCGCCCTCGATGAAGCTGATGGCGAAGTACTGGATGTTCTCGGTGAATGCGAAGCCGGCGCCCACCAGGGCGCCGTAGACGACGCCGTCGACCGGACCGTCGAACGCACGGCGGGCCGTCAAGAAGATCAGGTAGACGCCGAGTCCCTTCGCGAATTCCTCGACGATCGGCGCCTGGACGACGGCGGCGAACGCGTCCCGGATCTGCGAGTCGTCCGCCCCCAGGATCATCGTGATGAGGATGTCGATCCCGAGGGTGATGCCGACCGCGGCGATCGCGCCCCACGCGACGGCCAGGACCAGAAGTCCGCGCGGCTCGGGCTCCCACCGGTCGATGACGCGCACGGCCAGGAGCACTGCGACAAGGGGAACGAACGCGAGGAGCATCCCGATGATCGACGCAGCGGGACCGATGGCGTTGAGGAAGTAGCCGACCAGTCCCACCAGGATCAGCACGATGATGCCGCTGATCCACACCGGCGCGCTGCGCCCCGCCCGCGGCGACACGGGCATGGCGGGCGGCGTCGCCGTCGCGACGGGGATCGACGCTCCAGGGGCCATACGCGGCTGCGCGAGCGCGGAAGCGAATGCCGGTGGCGACAGGGGCGGTCGAGCGGAAGGTGTCCGGGCGTCGAACTGCCCCGGTGGATTCGTCATTGCCACAGCCTAGGCGGGCGCGTCCGGCCGCACCGCGACCCTGAACCGGCGGGTAGCGTAGAACAATGCGCTTCGCCCACGTCACCCTGCCTGCGCACGAGGAGCCGAGGCTCGCGGTGGTGCAGGGCGAGACGGCGATCATCGTAGAAGACCTCTTCGCCGGCGCACCCCGCTTTCTGGAGGAACTCATCGCCGGGGGCGACGAGCTGCTGGATCGGGTACGGGATGCCGCCTCCGACGCCCACACGCGGCATCCGCTGGCCGATGTCGGATTCGCCTCGGCGGTGCTCACTCCCCCGGTCGTGCTCGCGATCGGCCTGAACTACTCCGCCCACTCGAGCGAACTCGGGCTGCAGACGGACTCGACCCCCACCGTCTTCGTCCTGTGGCCCAACTCGCTGAGCGGACACGAGTCCACCACGGCCTGGCCGCGATCGCTCAGCGAGTCCATCGACTACGAAGCGGAGCTGGGCGTCATCATCGGAACGCCCGCGAAGGACGTCTCCCCGGCGGACGCGCTGTCCCACGTGTGGGGTTACACCGTCGTCAACGACATCACGGCACGCGACATCCAGTACTCCGAGGCCCAGTGGTCTCGATGCAAGTCCTTCGACGGGTTCACCCCGACCGGACCGTTCGTGGTGACGGCGGATGAGATTCCCGATCCGCAGAACCTGCACATCTGGACGGTGCTGGACGGTCACACGCTGCAGGACGCGTCGACGAACCAGATGGTGCGTACGGTGGCCACCCTCGTCTCACACCTCTCCATGTCAGCCACGCTCCTGCCCGGCACGCTGATCTCCACCGGCAGCCCCGGCGGTGCCGGGTACTCCCGCGACCCCCAGGTGTTCCTGCGGGACCGGTCGACGGTGACGGTGGGCATCGACGGAATCGGCGCTCTCACGACGCACTGCCGGATCCTGGACTGACCGCTCCGCCGCGTACGTGAAAGCGCCCGGTGCCGCGCGCGGCACCGGGCGACTCTCCCCCGAGCAGTTTCAGGAAGACGGACAGGTCAGCGTCACGGTGACGCCGCCGATCTCGTGGACACCGCTGCCGAATTCAGCGCACAGTCGCGCGTACTCGGCAGCTGCCGCTCCGAACGCGATGAACAGGAAGATTCCGACGATGATGCCGATCACCAGCAGCACCGAGCTGATGATGATCGCGGCGAGCGCCCAGCCGTTGGGATAACCGGCTTTGCGGCTCTGCACGAGCGCGACGATGCCCAGGATCAGCGCGACCAGCTGGACGAAGAACGACAGGATGAACGCGACGATGCCCATGGTCTTGCCGGGAATGGTCGGGTTCCCCGGCGCACCATAGGGCGCCGGGGGTGCCGCCGAGTAGGCCTGCTGCCCGTAGGCGGGTTGGTTCGCCGGGGGCGTCGTGTTGTATGCCGGGGGCGCGGGCGGCTGGTTGTAGTCGTGCGGGGCGGGGACGTCCGGGGTCTGGGGATCGGTCATGGCGAGCTCCTCTCAAGGGTGCTGTGACTTCGAACGCTAGCGCTCCGCGGCTCGACCCGGCAATCCTCAGATCTCCGGCGCCCACACACCGGGGTCGGGTTCCTGGGTGGACCGCGGCACGACGGGGATCGCCGCGGTGATGGTCTCCAGACCTGACAGGCGCGCCGGGGACAGCTGCTTGATGACGTCCTCACGCGACATCAGCCCGGCCTCCACGACCAGATCGGCCACATTGCGGCCGGTCAGAAGCGCGGTCTTGGCCAGTGCAGCGGCGGCGGCGTAGCCGATGAACGGCGTGAGCGCGGTGATGACGCCGACGGACGCGCCGACCATCGCACCGAGGCGTTCATGGTTGGCGGTGATGCCCTCCACGCAATTGACACGGAGCGTGTGCATGGCACGCCGCATCCACGTGATCGACTGGAAGATCGAGTGCGCGATCACCGGCTCGAAGGCGTTCAGCTGAAGCTGGCCGGCCTCCACCGCCATCGTGACCGTCATGTCGGCACCGACCACCGCGAAGGCCACCTGGTTGACGACCTCGGGGATGACCGGGTTGACCTTGCCGGGCATGATGCTCGAGCCGGCCTGGCGGGCGGGGAGGTTGATCTCGCCGAAACCGGCCTGCGGCCCGCTGGAGAGGAGGCGCAGGTCGTTGCAGATCTTGGACATCTTCACGGCGTTGCGCTTGAGCGACGACGAGAAGGACATGAAGGCGCCGGTGTCGCTGGTCGACTCCACCAGGTCGGTGGCCGTGTCCAGGTCCAGCCCACTGATCTCACGCAGATGGCGCAGGACCGCGGTCCCGTAGTCCGGGTGCGTGGTGATGCCGGTACCGATGGCCGTGGCACCCATGTTGATCTCGCACAGCAGGTACGCGTTCTCCTTGAGGCGGCTGTAGTCCTCTCCGAGGGTGGTCGCGAAACCGTGGAACTCCTGCCCGAGCGTCATCGGCACGGCGTCCTGAAGCTGCGTGCGGCCCACCTTGAGCACGTCGTGGAACTCGACCGCCTTGGTGAGGAAGGCGCGGCGCAGCAGATCGAGCTCTTCCAGCAGCGTCAGCAGGTCCAGCCCCAATCCGACCTTGATGGCCGTGGGATAGACGTCGTTGGTGGACTGGCTGCGGTTGGTGTCATCGATCGGGGACAGGAACGCGTAGTCGCCCTTCTCGCGGCCGGCGAGCTCGAGGGCGATGTTGGTGATGACCTCGTTCGCGTTCATGTTGGTCGATGTGCCGGCGCCGCCCTGGATGACGCCGACGACGAACTGGTCGTGGAACTGTCCGTCGATCACCAGCTGCGACGCCTGGTCGATGAGGTCCGCCTTGCGCGGGTCCAGCGCGCCGATCTCGCGGTTGGCACGCGCGGAGGCCTGCTTGACCATCGCGAGACCGCGGACGAGGTCCTTGTAGACGGAGATGGGGCGTTTGGAGATCGGGAAGTTCTCCAGCGCCCGAGCAGTGTGGATGCCCCAATAGGCGTCGGCGGGGATCTCGAGGGAGCCCAGCGAATCGGTTTCAGTGCGGGTGCGCGTCAGTGCGTCCAGAGCCATGTGCATTGTCCTTGTGGGTCGATCACGGCGATGTGAAGGGGTTGCTTCGACCCTACCCGCGGGAGCTTCACCGCGACCCGTACGGGGCGGACAGCGCCCACGCTGGCGCTGTACACGAAGGCCTGCACGACCGAGCGGGCACGACTGGCGCCCACGGACGGTCGCCGCTCACCGCCGGCGTTTGCGCGAGAACACCTCGAGCCGCTCGGCGGGGGTCAGCGCGGCCATCTGCGTGACCCACGCGGCCGAGAAGAAGTCGCTCGTCGGAGCGTCCACGACCGGGACGACGGCGTGCGTGATCGTTTCGTCGTACACGTGGACGAGGTGGAACGACTGTCCGGCATCCATCCCATTGACCTCGACGGCCGGGCGCGCGAGGTTCATCGTGTAGCAGGTGGCCGCCGCCACGCTGACCGGCACCCCGGCGAAGGTGCCGCTCGTCGAGTAATGGAGATGACCCGCCAGGATGCCGCGCACATCGGTGCCGGCGAGCACGTCGGCGAGGCGCTCCTGACGCTGCAGCTCGAGGATGTCGAACAGCGGCAGGTGCGACGGAAGCGGAGGGTGGTGCATCGCAATCAGCGTGCCCAGCGGGGCCGGCTCGGACAGCACGCCGCGCAGCCACAGCAGCTGGGCATCGTCCAGATCGCCGTGGTGCCAACCCGGCACCGTCGTGTCCAGAACGACAAGACGCAGACCGCCGAGGTCCCAGACTCCCGTCACCGGCTGCTCCGTGGGTTCGAGGTCGAGCAGACCGCGCCGCAGTGCGGGGCGCTCGTCGTGGTTGCCGGCCACCCACACCACCGGCGCTCCGAGCCGTTCGGCGAGCGGTTCAACCGCACGACGCAGGGCTGCGTAGGCCTCGGGCTCACCGAGGTCGGTCAGGTCGCCCGTGAACACGATCGCATCGGGGCGGATGCCGAGACGCTCCACGGCGACGAGGGCGCGGCGCAGATTCGCGCCGGCGTCGTACTGACCGGCGAGTGGGACGTCCCCGGCGAGCAGGTGCGTGTCGCTCACATGCACGATCGTGCGTCGAGCGGGGGTGTACTGCCCGAACTGCACGGGTGCCGCGTCCATGCAGTCAGCCTATGTGCGAGCGCCGACGCGTCCGATCAGCGGGTGAAGATGATCAGCACCAGGCCGCCGAGCACGGCCAGCGCGCACAGGCTGAAGCAGATGTAGGCGCCGACAGCCGCCACCTGCTTCTGCTGCGCGGTCAGGGGGCTCTTCCGCGCCGACTTCGCTGCGGCTTTGGCCGCCCGCTTCGACTCCTTCTCGGTGATGATCGCGATCGCATCCGTGAACTCCGCCGGTGCGACCACCGGCACGCGTCCGGCGCGCACGAGAAGCCGCAGCCCCAGCGAGTAGAACACCACGACGACGACCGATGCCACCAGTGCGGCGATGAAGACCTCGACGAAGGCGAGCCAGTCGATCGTGATGTTCATTTCGACTCCTCCTTCTGGGGTTCCTCGGAGCCCAGCGGCGGTTCGGCATCCTGCGGGGCGGCGGACTTCAGGAGCGCCTCGGTCTTCTGGGGCGTTCCGGCGCGCATCCTCGTGCGCGGGCGGCGTTTCGGCGGCGGATTGCGCTTCATCTTCACGGCCGTTCCGGACTCCGCGACATCGCTCATCGCGTTGGATGCCGTCACGGCGTTGCGCCGGGACAGCAGGAAGATCGTGGAGATGATCACGACGGCCGCCACCGCGTCGATCACGATGCCCCAGCCGCCGAACCAGGCCACGACCAGCGCCGCCAGGCCGCCGACGGCACCGGCGGCGGGCAGCGTCAACAGCCAGCCGACCATGATCCGGCCGACCGTTCTCCAGCGGACGGTGGAGCCGCGGCGTCCGAGCCCGGATCCGATGACCGACCCGGACGCGACCTGGGTCGTCGACAGCGCGAAGCCGAGCGCGCTGGAGGCCAGGATCGTCGCCGCGGTGGAGGACTCGGCCGAGAACCCCTGAGCCGGCTTCACATCCGTCAGGCCCTTGCCGAGTGTGCGGATGATCCGCCAGCCGCCCATGTACGTGCCCAGGGCGATCGTGATCCCGCAGGCGAGGATCACCCACAGCTGCGGATCATCCTGCGTGCTGCTCTGCCAGCCCGCGATGATCAGCGTCAGCGTGATCACGCCCATCGTCTTCTGCGCGTCGTTCGTCCCATGCGCCAGCGCCACCAGCGACGAGGTGAAGATCTGTCCCCAGCGGAATCCGTCGCGGCCGTCGGGTTTGCCGTCGAGCCGCCGAGTGATCGCATACGCGAGCCGGGTGGCCGTGAACGCGATCAGCCCGGCCGTGAGCGGCGCGAGCACCGCCGGCAGTATGACCTTTCCGAGCACGACGCCGAAATCGATGGCCATCCAGCCGGCCCCGACGAGGGTCGCCCCGATGAGGCCGCCGAACAGCGCATGCGAGGAGCTGGAGGGCAGGCCGAGGAGCCAGGTGAGCATGTTCCAGGTGACCGCGCCGATGAGACCGGCGAAGATCAGCGGCAGGAACGCCGCGGAATTGATCTCGTCCTCACGGATGATCCCGTGCGATATGGTCTTGGACACCTCGGTGGACAGGAACGCGCCGACCAGGTTGAGGATGGCGGCAAGCAGCACCGCGACTTTGGGCTTGAGCGCACCGGTCGCGATGGGCGTCGCCATCGCGTTGGCCGTGTCGTGGAAGCCGTTCGTGAAGTCGAAGAACAGTGCCAGTCCGATGACCAGCACGACGATCAGGGTTGCGGTTTCCACCGTTTGCTTTCCGAGAGAGTGAAAGTAAGGGGTACCGACGTGATCGGCGTTTGCGAACGAAGAGTTCACGGCGAATTCAGGAACCGGCAACCGGCCAGAAGAATCCTTACACCGGGCCTGTCTCCGGTCAACTCAGCTACTTGCCAGACTCGGGCCGAGGAGCCCGCCGTTGGGTCCGCGCGCGGCATCCTCCAGGGTGTTCAGTGGGTGTGCTCGGTCGCCCACGCCGGGCGGAATCGGGGAACAGATGAAGAAGTGGTCTCGCTGCGCGTCGCCCTGTTCGGGCTGATCGCTCTCGCCGTGCTGTCCCTTCTGGTCTCGCGCGGCATCCCGAACGACGTGCCTCTTCGACGGACGGCGCGACGGCCCGCCGAGTCCGGGTAACGGGCAGCGTCGCCCCGAGTTCGTCGGATACCGTGGGACGGTGACCACCGACGCCGTTCCCCTCTCCCCTCCCGTCGCCGCACGCAACCCGGTCGTCCGCAGCCACCACGGCGACGACGTGGAGGACGCGTACGAGTGGTTCCGCGGCAAAGAAGAGGCCGCCGTTCTCGCGCACCTGGAGGCGGAGAACGCCTACACCCGCGAGCGCACCGCGCACCTCGCCGGCCTTCAGGACGAGATCTTCGCGGAGATCAAGGGCCGCACCCTCGAGACCGACCTGTCGGTTCCCACGCGGCGCGGAGACTGGTGGTACTACGGCCGCACCGTCGAGGGCAAGCAGTACGGCATCCAGTGCCGCGCGCCGCTCGCGTCTGCGGACGACTGGACCCCACCCGAGCTCGCCACGGACGTGCCGGTCCCGGGCGAGCAGATCCTGCTCGACGGCAACATCGAGGCCGAGGGCCACGAGTTCTTCTCGCTGGGCAGCTTCGAGGTGACAACCAGCGGCGACCTCATGCTCTACGGCGTGGACGTGGCCGGCGACGAGCGCTACACCGTTCGTGTGCGCGACCTGGTAACCGGTGCGCAGCTGCCCGATGAGATCCCGGAGACGTTCGCCGGCGCGACCTTCTCACCCGACGGCCGGTTCATCGTCTATACGACCGTCGATGACGCGTGGCGCCCTGACACGGTATGGCTGCACGAGCTGGGCACGCCCGTCGAGAAGGACGAGAAGCTGTTCCACGAACCTGACGAGCGGTTCTGGCTCGGTGCGGGCTTCACCCGCAGCGACCGCTACCTCGTCATCGGCATGGGCTCCTCGATCACGTCCGAGGAGTGGCTGGTGGATGCCGCGGACCTGCGCTCCGCGCCACGGCTCATCTGGCCGCGCACCGAAGGCGTCGAGTACGACTCGTCGCACGCCGTCATCGACGGCGAAGACGTGCTGTTCATCCTCCACAACGACGGCGCTCTGGATTTCGAGCTGGTGCGGGTGGCGGCATCCGACCCCACCGGACCCCGCGAGGTCGTCGTACCCCATCGCCCCGGCGAGCGTCTGCTCGGCGTGTCGACGTTCCGCGACTGGGCCGTCCTGGGATACCGCCGCGCGGGCCTTGCCCGGCTGGGGATGCTGGACTACTCCGACGGGTCCGTCGCAGAACTCGAGTTCGACGAGCCGCTGTACTCCGTCGGCGGCGGCGGCAATCCTGAGTGGGCTCCTCCGCTCATCCGCATCGGGTACGGCTCGTTCGTCACTCCCGGCACCGTGCTGGACTACGAGGTCGCCACGGGCGAACTGCTCCTGCGCAAGCGGCAGCCGGTGCTCGGCGGCTACGAGCCGGAGCAGTACGCACAGGCGCGCGTGTGGGCGACTGCGCAGGACGGCACGCAGATCCCGATCTCCCTGGTCTGGAAGCGCTCGTTCGGCGACGCGGGCGTCGCGCCGCGACCCCTTCACCTGTACGGCTACGGCTCGTACGAGCACTCCATCGAGCCGGGATTCTCGATCCCGCGCCTGTCCGAGCTCGACCGCGGCGTGATCTTCGCGGTGGCCCACGTCCGCGGCGGCGGCGAGATGGGGCGCCAGTGGTACGAGGACGGCAAGATGCTGCACAAGCGCAACACCTTCACCGATTTCGTCGACAGCGCGATGCATCTGATCGACCACGGCTACACGACCCCCGACCGGCTGGTCGCGGAGGGCGGCAGCGCGGGCGGTCTGCTCATGGGCGCAGTGGCGAACCTCGCACCCGAGCTGTTCGCCGGCATCCTGGCCGACGTCCCGTTCGTCGACGCGCTCACGACGATCCTCGACCCGTCACTGCCGCTCACGGTGATCGAGTGGGACGAGTGGGGCGACCCGCTGCACAACGCCGACGTGTACGCGTACATGAAGTCGTACTCCCCGTACGAGAACGTCCGGCCGGACGTCTCATACCCTCGCATCCTGGCCGTGACCTCGCTCAACGACACCCGCGTGATGTACGTCGAGCCGGCGAAGTGGGTCGCGCGGCTGCGCGAAGTCGGTGCGGACGCGCTGCTGAAGTGCGAGATGGTGGCCGGTCACGGCGGTGTGAGCGGCCGCTACAACGCCTGGCGCGAGCGGTCGTTCGAACTCGCATGGCTGCTGGACGTCCTCGGCGTCGACTCCTGAGCCCCGGCGGCTGCGCCTTGCCGCCACGCTGACTCAGGAGATCTCCCCGGCTCAGGAGCATTCGGGCGTTTTGGTCCTGAGTCAGCGATTTCTCCTGACTCGGCGGTTCCTCCCCGGCGCCGCCTTCCCCGCCGCGATCCCCGGGTCACTCCGCAGGGGCAACGGAGCGGCCACCGCATCGTCAGGCTGTGGCTGTGGATACGACGGCTCTTCTTGTCTGGGTCCGAGAGCGAGCCGGAGTCGCTCACTCCGCTGATGCGCGCGCGGCGGGCTTCACGGACCATTGCGTGCGGACGGCTGTGCAGAGCGGCACGCTGCGAAGAGTGCGCCGTTGTTGGCTCGTCAGCCCCGACTGCGACGCGCGCCGCGTTGCGGCGGCGGCCGTCGGCGGGCGCGTGTCATGTGTCACCGCAGCATCCCTCTGGGGACTGTGGACCCCGTCGCATGAAGGCATCCACGTCGCCGTCGCCCCGGCGGCATCGCGGTTCGATGCCGCCGGCATCCGCGTGCACTGGTCCGTCGGTCCGGTACCCGTGGTGCGCACCAGCGCTCAAGAGCCCGCGATCAACATGCTGTTCCACGTCGCCCGCTGTCTGCCGCGAGCTGAGGCGCTGGCGGTATGGGAGTCCGCTCTGAAGAGGCGGCTCGTCGATGCCGCGGTGCTCACACGAGTGCGGTGGCGCAGCGCGCGGGCACGCGAACTGGCGGACGTGGCCACCGTTCTGGCGGACTCGGGAGTGGAGTCGATCTTCGCGGATCTCATGCGGCGGGTCGGCGTGCCGCTGCAGCAGCAGGTGTGGATCGACGGGCACCCGCTCGACGGCTTGATCGGTCGCCATCTCGCGCTCCAACTGGACGGATTCGCGCACCACAGTTCCGCGAAGGACCGGCGCCGTGATCTGCGCGCGGACGCGCGGCTCGTTCTGCCCGGGTACACCGTCCTGCGATTCGACTACCAGCAGGTGCTGTTCGACAAGCACCACGTGACCGAGGCGGTGCTCACTGCGATCGCGCAGGGTCTGCATCGGTGACCGGGGTCAGGAAAAATCGCGGGCTCAGGAGTGTTCGGGCCATTTTGTCCTGAGCCGGCGATTTCTCCTGTGCCGGCGCGCGCTGCGCCGCGACGCATCAGGCGACGGATGCCGCAGCATCCGTCCGCTGGAGCCCTCAGCGGGTCGCAGGGCTCAGCCGAAGAGCGCTGCCGCCTCTTCGTAACGGTACAGCGGGACGGTGTTGAGCTCGCCCAGCGCATCCGCGAAGGGGACGCGCACGATGTCGGTGCCGCGCATCGCCACCATCTGCCCCCAGGAGCCCTCGATGATGGCGTCCGCGGTGTGCAGTCCGAGGCGGGTGGCCAGCACACGGTCGAAGGCGGAGGGCGATCCGCCACGCTGGATGTGGCCGAGGACGGTCGAACGCGTCTCGATGCCGGTGATCCGCTCGATCTCGGGGGCGAGGACCTCGCTGATTCCTCCGAGCCGGGGGCGGTTGAAGGCGTCGAGTCCCTTGTCGCTGTACGCCTCTTCCATGCCGGTGAGGGTGAAGCCCTCCGATACGACGACCAGCGGCGCGCGGCCACGATCGTGGGCCTTCGAGACGAGATCGCAGATGTCGTCGATCGACATGGGCACCTCGGGGATGCAGATGGCGTGCGCACCCGCGGCGATCCCGGCGTGCAGCGCGATCCACCCCACGTGCCGGCCCATGACCTCGGCGACCATGCAGCGCTGGTGCGAGTCGCCGGTGGTGCGGAGCCGGTCCATCGCCTCGGTGGCGATGTTGACCGCGGTGTCGAATCCGAACGAGTAGTCCGTCCCGCGCAGGTCGTTGTCGATCGTCTTGGGGACACCGAGCACGTTGATGCCGTCGGTGGCGAGGCGATCGGCTGCCGCGAGGGTGCCTTCGCCGCCGATCGCGACGATGCCGTCGATGCGGTGCCCGTAGAGGGTCTTGGCGATGTTCTCGGCACCGCCGCGCGAACCGTCGTACGGGTTGGTGCGGCTCGTGCCGAGGATGGTGCCGCCCACCTTGGACAGACCCTTGACCTCGTGCCGTGTGAGCGGGAAGAAGTCGGCGTCCACGACACCGCGCCATCCGTCACGGATGCCGACGAACTCGACGTCGTATGTCGTGGTCCCCTTCAGCACGATGCCCCGGATGACCGCGTTGAGGCCGGGGCAGTCGCCGCCGCTGGTGAGGATGCCGATCTTCATGGTCTGGTCCTTGCTGTCGGATTTCGATCGGGCGGCGCTGCCACCCCCCGACCCTACCGTCGGGGGCGCGGCCGCTGCCATGCGTCGGTCGGCGCTGCTAGTCCGCTCCGAGCGCCTGCCGCACCAGGTGCATGAGCGCCGAGAGCTGCACGGAATCGCTCGACTGCGGGTCGACCGCTTCGCCGTCCAGGGCGCGCTGTGCGAGCCCCTGCTTGGAGTCGATGAGCTCGGCGATCTTCGTGTCGATCGTGTGCGCCGCGATGATCCGCCACGCCGTGACCGGCTCGCCCTGTCCGATGCGGTGCACCCGGTCGATCGCCTGCGTCTGTTCGGCGGCGGTCCACGACAGCTCGGCCAGCACCACGTTGGAGGCCGCCTGCATGTTCACTCCGACGCCGGCCGCGGTCAGCGAGCACACGGCGACGCCGACGCCGGGGTCGTTGTTGAACGCGTCGATCGCCTGCTGGCGGACCGGAGTGGTCTGATCGCCACGCACCGAGATCGTGCGCAGACCCGCAGCGGCGAAATGCGCCTCCGCGGCATCCATCACATCGATGTGCTTGGCGAAGAAGACGACCTTGCCGACGGATCGCTGCAGCTGGACCGTGTAGTCCGCCGCCAGCAGCGCCTTGGCCTGGCCGATCTTGCGGACCATGGTGAACACGTTCTCCGACCCGGTGCCGGCCGCCTTCGACTCGTCCAGTTCGTTCTGTGCCACGAGCCGCACGATGTCCGGGTCGATCTCTCCGGGTGCGAGCCCGCGGGCTCCGCGCGCATCGATGATGCGGCGATACCGGTCGGCAAGTCGCGTGCCGAGCTCGCGCTCGGCTTGGCGGATGCTGCGCCCGAACTCGTCGTCCAGCTCGACCGGAAGGTCGGCCACGAGCTTGTCGGGCAGGTCTGCGGCGACATCCTTCTTCTTGCGGCGCACGATCCCCATCGAGATGACCGCGTCGCGGGCCTCCGGGTAGAACGCCTTGTCGGCCGGCGTCAGACCCGTCGAATCGAGGCGCTCCATGAGGAGCGGACCGGGCTTCTCGCCCGTCGTCCAGCCGAGGAAGCGCCAGATCGCGTCGAAGTCCTCGACGTCGTTGATCAGCGGCGTTCCGGTGAGCGCGAGAAGCAGGGGGTCGCTCACCTGCTCTCGGATGCGGGCCCCCAGGGCGAGCACATTCTGCGAACGCTGCGAACCCAGGTTCTTGATGAAGTGGGCCTCGTCCACGACCATGCCCTTCAGCCCGATCGAGCTGAGCCAGGCGAGGTGACGGTCGAGGATCTCGTAGTTGACGATGAAGACATCCGCGAAGGCGTCCACATCCTCGCCGTCGCCGGAGATCACCGTGGCGCGGCGTTGCGGCGTCCAGCGCTCGACCTCGCGTGCCCAGTTCATCTTGACGACGTTCGGCACGACGGCCAGCAGCGGGTACGCACCGGCGACGGATGCCGCGAGCACGGACTCCGCGGTCTTACCCAGACCCGGCTCGTCGGCGAGGAGGAACGTGCGGTGGCCGGCTCGAACGGACTCGAGGAAGCGCGACTGGTGCACCATGATCTCGGAGCCCTTGGGCGAGAGCCGATCGAACTCGGGGGTCGGGGGCAACTCCATCGAAGCCTGCCCGCCGCCGGCACCCGTTTCGAACGCCTTGTAGAGCGGACCCATCAGTTCCCAGCCGTCGAGGCGTCGACGCGGCGTCTCCTTCGGAGCGTGGGAGGTCAGGTCCGGGGCGAGGAAGGGGTTGGCCATCTGGCGGGACTCGATCGTCGGCGGGATGACCTGACGCTCGGCCAGGGCTGCGGGCACCACGGTTGCCGTCCGCGGTCCGAGGTCGGTGATGATCAGCTCGTCGGGCGCGAGCTCGGCACCGGATTCGATCAGCCAGTCACGGCGCATCCGCCGCGCGACCGGCGTCGCCGCCTGGTCCACCTCCAGCAGCTGGATCAGCGACGTGTCGCGGGCCGCCGTCTTCGCCAGGATCGTGGCGACGCCGTCGAGCCGTTTGAGCAGCTCCGAGCGGGCCGCGTCGGCCAGCGTCGTGTCGGCTTTCACCCGCGCACGCTCTTCGCGCACCAGGAAGGCGATCACCTGGAACTTGACCCGGTTGGTGGGCCCGAGCTTGCCGCGCTGGGCCTTCGCCTCCACCTCGCGCACCTTGCGGGCAAGGATGGGGATGATCGGCGCCTCGTCGTCGCGGCGCGAAGACGAGGGCTTCCTGCGGCGCTGTGCCGCAGAGCCGTGGGCGGCAGTTGCCGTGGTCGGCATGCTCCTCCTGAGCGTGTGTACCGGAAACTCCGGCGGATGACCGGTCGGGACCGGCGATGTCGGCGTGCTCCCGCGGGCGGCATACGCCGTCACGAACGCGGGATGGGATGTCGGTGCCTCCGGGCCGCGGGCACTCGCTTTGCGAGCTGCGGCCATGTCGGCGAAGAGATCCTCGGCAATCAGTCTAGCGGAATCGCGCGGGTTTCAGCCCCAGAGCGTGGCGACGATGTCTTCGGTGTATCCCTCGGGTGCGAAGTTGATCGTCGCAGTGGAAACCCAGCCGTTGCCGCGCAGGACATGCGTCTCGGTGAGCTCGACCTGATTGTCGTCGAGGTCGATCATGGTCTGGGTGTACCGGCAGATCGTGCCGTCGCCGCTCGGTTCGCAGGCGAAGCCCGAGTTCGCGAGGGCATCGACAACCGCGGCGGACTGCGCCGCATCCACGAGGGAGACGTTCGTGGCCAGGCCGGTCTCGCTCGGTGCCCCCCATGAGCAGCGGATCGTCGGGATGCCGGAGGTGAGGATCTCCAGCGCCCCGACCACCTGGGTCGAGGTCATGGTCACGCCGGGGTCGTTCAGCGGGGCCTGCTGCTGCAGCGTGGCGAGCATCGTCGCGGAGTAGATCTGTTCGCACGCTGTCGGCAGCTCGATCGCATCCCCGGCCGCCGCGGGCTCGGTCGGGCTCGAGGTGGGCGCGGGGGCGGACGGCGACGTCGAAGGCGACGCGCCGGGGGTCGCGGTCGGCGACGGCTCGGGTTGACAGCCGACCAGGCCGAGGCACAGCGCGATCGCTGCTGCGGCGCCGGCGGCGGTGCGCATCAGGACGGGGCGGCGCGAGGACGCGGTGGACATGGAACCTCCGGTATCGGGATCCCGGGTCCACGGCTACTGCTGGCCGGCGACACCCTGCTGCCACGATGACAGCGTTGCGGGATCGTCGGTCACGATACCGTCCACGCCGAGCGCCGTGACCTCATCCCACTGCGTGTTGCTGTTGAGCGTGTAGACGACGACCCTGATGCCGGCTGCGTGGAGCTCGTCGACGACTTCCGGACGCTCCAGGAGCGCGCGGCGGTGGACGACGATGCCGCGCACGCTCGCCTCCCTCGCCGCGCTCACGACGTCGGGTGGCAGATGCCGGAGGATGAACAGCCGCGGGATCACCGCCGACGCCGTGCCGGCCGCCGCGAGGGTCCGTGCGTCGAAGCTGGAGACCGCGACGCGACGCTCGAGGTTGCGCGCCGTCACCTCGGAGATGAGCGCGGCTACGGCCGCGGCATCCCATTCGCCCTTCAGCTCGACGATGGCACGGCGCCCCGACCGCGCCAGCACGTCGAGGAACTCGGTGAAGGTCGGAACCGGGGTGCCCGCGTACTGGTCGCCGAACCACGAACCGGCATCCAGCGCCTGGACCTGTGCGAGGGTCAGGGCCGACAGACGGCCGGAACCGTCGGTCGTGCGGTCGACCGTGGCATCGTGCATCAGCACGGGATGCCGGTCGGCCGTGAGTGCGACATCCACCTCGACGTAGTCGAAGCCGCCCGCCAGCGCCAAGGAGATCGCCGGGAGCGTGTTCTCGGGGGCGGCACCCCCGCCACCGCGGTGGCTGGCGATGAACGCCGCCTCACCCGCCGTGCGCGTGGCCCCCAGCACCTCGGTCGCGCTCACCCGGGCCGGGGTGGCGCCGAGGAACGCGATGATGAGGCTCGCCACCGCGAGAACGCAGACGATCAGCAGCGCCTGCAGCCGATTTCGGGTGAGATCGGCAACGGGGTCGTCGGGCATCGGGCATGTCCTCCGGTGGTTCCCACGTCCTCGTCGACGTGTGGCACCACCCTACATGCGCCGTTACCCTTTCGTTATCGAATTCGCGAGTGTCGTCAGACCATGCTCTTGGTGTGCCAGACGGTCTTGGTCTCGGTGAACGCGCTGATCCGGTCCAGGCTCGGGGCCGCGGCATCCGGGCCCTCCTCCGGTGTCAGCACCCGCTTCAGGGTGTCTGCCGCAGCGATCTGCAGATCCACCCAATCGAGGCTGCCCGCCCCGACGAGGTCGAGCGCGTTGACGTCCGCGTGCGAGGCGAGCCAGGGCGCGATCTCGGCGGGCGAACCGGTGAGGATGTTGACGACTCCCCCGGGCACGTCCGAGGTCGCCAGGACCTCGGCGAGGCTGATGGCCGACAGTGGCAGCCGCTCGCTGGCGACGACCACCACGGTGTTGCCGGTCACGAGCGGAGGCGCGACCGCGGAGACGAGTCCGAGGAGGGACGAGTCCTGCGGCGCGATGACGGCGACGACCCCGGTCGGCTCCGGCACCGAGATGTTGAAGTACGGGCCGGCGACCGGGTTGGCGTTTCCGGTGACCTGCGCGTGCTTGTCGGTCCACCCGGCGTACCAGACCCAGCGGTCGATGGCCTCGTCGACCTGGTTGGATGCCGCGGCGACGCCGACGCCCTCGAGCCGGACGATCTCGTCGACGAACTGCGCGCGACGGCCCTCGAGCAGTTCCGCGATGCGGTACAGCACCTGACCACGGTTGTATGCCGTGGCGCCCGACCAGGCCTTCAGCGCGCCCCGTGCCGCGACGATCGCATCGCGCGCGTCCTTGCGCGATGCCTTCGCCACGTTCGCGACGAACGCGCCCTTGGCGCTCTCGATCTCATACGTCCGGCCGGATTCGCTGCGTGGGAACGCACCGCCGATGTACAGCTTGTAGGTCTTGGGCACGGCGAGGCGGGTCATCGCTTCGCTCCCTTCTTCGCGGCGCGCGGCGCTCGCGCGGCGCTCGCCGGCGCAGCACCGGCGGCGATGGCCGCCCGTGTCCGCGGAGCGGACGAGCCCGGCGCCAGGTAGGCGGCAAGACCGTGACGACCGCCCTCGCGACCGTAGCCGGACTCCTTGTAGCCGCCGAACGGTGACGCGGGATCGAACCGGTTGAACGTGTTCGCCCAGATCACGCCGGCGCGCAGGCGATCGGCGACCGCGAGGATGCGTGAGCCCTTGTCGCTCCAGATGCCGGCTGACAGCCCGTACGGGGTGTTGTTGGCCTTGGCGATCGCCTCGGCCGGTGTGCGGAAGGTGAGCACCGAGAGCACGGGGCCGAAGATCTCCTCCCGCGCGATCCGGTGACTGGCCTGGACGTTCGTGAAGATCGTCGGCGCGAACCAGAACCCGCTGTCCGGGATGACGCAGTCGGCGCTCCACCGCTCGGCGCCCTCGTCCTCGCCGATCTGGGACAGCGCCTTGATGCGGTCGAGCTGCTCGCGCGAGTTGATCGCGCCGATGTCGGTGTTCTTGTCCAGCGGGTCGCCGAGCCGCAGCGTGGAAAGACGCTGCTTGAGTCGGTCGATGACCTCGTCATGGACGCTCTCCTGGACCAGCAGCCGGCTTCCGGCGCAGCACACGTGACCCTGGTTGAAGAAGATGCCGTTGACGATCCCCTCGATGGCCTGGTCGATCGGCGCGTCGTCGAAGACGATGTTGGCGGCCTTCCCGCCTAGCTCCAGGGTGAGCTTCTTCCCCGAGCCCGCGACCTGCTTGGCGATCGCCCGGCCGACGCCGGTCGAGCCGGTGAAGGCGACCTTGTCGACGTCCGGATGCGCGACCAGAGCCGCACCGGTGTCGCCCGCGCCGGTGATGATGTTGACCACGCCCGGTGGCAGGTCCGCCTGCTGCAGGATCTCGGCGAAGACGAGCGCCGACAGCGGCGTGGTCTCGGCCGGCTTGAGCACGACGGTATTGCCGGCCGCCAGGGCGGGGGCGATCTTCCACGCGAGCATGAGCAGAGGAAAGTTCCACGGGATGACCTGACCGGCCACGCCGAGCGCGCGCGGGTCGGCACCGAGCCCGGCGTAGTCGAGCTTGTCCGCCCAGCCCGCGTAGTAGAAGAACCACGCGGCGACGAGCGGAACATCGACGTCGCGGCTCTCTTTGATCGGCTTGCCGTTGTCGAGGCTCTCGGCCACCGCGAGCTCACGCGCCCGCTCCTGCACCAGGCGCGCGATCCGGTAGAGGTACTTTCCGCGGTCGCGCCCGCTCATCTTCGACCACGTCTTGTCGTAGGCGCGACGCGCGGCGGCGACGGCCGTGTCGACGTCGGCTTCGCTCGCCGCGGAGATCATCGCGATGTGCGACTCGTCGGCGGGCGAGATGGTCGCGAAACTCTTTCCGGTCCCCTGGACGAACGTCCCGTCGATGAAGTGCCCGTACTCTTCCCGCAGATTCAGAATGCTGCGCGACTCGGGGGCAGGCGCGTATTCGAGGAATGTCATGAGATTCCCTTCGGTGAGCCGCCGTCGGCGGCGATTCGAAATCGGAGGAGCAGCGGCGGGATCGGGCGGGCGACGATCAGTCGATCGTCACATAGTCGGCGCCGGAGTACGCGCCGGTGCGGATCTTCTGCCGCTGCAGCAGAACGTCGTTGAGCAGGCTGGAGGCTCCGTAGCGGAACAGGTGCGGCTGCAGCCACTCCTCCCCCACGGTCTCGGCCACCGTCACCAGGTACTTGATCGCATCCTTGGACGTGCGGATGCCGCCCGCCGGTTTGACCCCGATCTTCTCGCCGGTGGCGCGGTGCCAGTCGCGGACGACCTCGAGCATGAGCAGCGTGGTCGGCAGCGTCGCTGCCGGCTGCACCTTGCCGGTCGAGGTCTTGATGAAATCGCCGCCGGCGAGGATCGCCAGCCACGATGCGCGCTTGATGTTGTCGTACGTGTTCAGCTCACCGGTCTCGAGGATCACCTTCAGCGACGCGTAGGAGCCGTCGGCGCGGCGGCACGCCTGCTTCACCCGGGCGATCTGATCGAAGACGAGCCCGTAGCGGCCGGCGAGGAACGCGCCGCGGTCGATCACCATGTCGATCTCATCGGCGCCGTCGGCGACGGCGTCCGCCGTGTCGGCCAGCTTCACGTCGAGGGAGGCCCGACCGCTCGGGAAAGCGGTCGCCACCGCGGCGACCGCGACCAGACCGTTGTCGGGGTCGCCGTGTGCGGCGCCCAGCGCCGCGATCGCGTGCGGCACCATGTCGCCGTACACGCAGACGGCTGCCACCCGCGGGCAGGTCGGATCCGCGGCATCCGGCGTCAGCGCCTTCGCCACGAGCGAGCGCACCTTGCCGGGAGTGTCGGACCCCTCCAGCGTGGTCAGGTCGATCAGCTGGATGATCTTGTCGAGCGCCCACGCCTTGGACGTCGTCTTGATGGACCGCGTGCCCAGACCGGCGGCGCGCTGCTCGAGTCCGACCGCGTCCACTCCCGGCAGACCGTGCAGGTAGCGGCGCAGCGTGGTGTCATCCGGTTCGCCGCCGAGCAGCTCAACGGCGCGTTCGGGCAAGGTCTGCACGTCGGTTCGGCTCATCGCTCTGTCTCCTTCTTCAGCACTCCGCAGGGCTGATGCCCTGTGCGGCCTGCGCGGGGTGAGGGGCGCTCACCCGCTGAGGCGCGGACCGGACCCGGAGGTGACCCGCCGGTGCCGCAGCATCACGAGGACGCCGAGTCCGACGACGACCACGAAGGCGATCGTCAAGCTCGTGAACGCGAACCAGTTCGAGTCCAGGGCGAGAACGATTGCCGCCGAGATCACTGCGATCGCCGCGGCGGCGAGCTTCGATCCGAGCTTCAAGCCTACCCCCGCGGGAAGTCGTCCGGCCGGGGCGTCATCGCGCGCGAGGATGAGGTCGGCGAACCCGTCGAGCGTCGCCAGCAGCGCGGCGGAGTACGCCACGGCGCAGCCCAACGCCCCCCAGAGATTCACGGGCTTCGCCGCGGCCGTATCGACGGTCGCGATGAGCAGGGTGAGCGGGTCCATCCTCCCGATCGTAGGTGCGCCGGACCCGCCGGTCTATGGCGCAGGGTGCGCCAGGGCGGCCCGCACCCGGACGACATCGTCGGTGATCTGCGCGATGAGCACGTCGATCCCGGAGAAGGCGGTCATTCCGCGGATGCGCGCGACGAACTGGACCTCGACGTCCCGGCCGTACAGGTCCAGGTCGGTCTCGTCGAGCACGTACGCCTCGACCTGGCGGATCGCGACGTCATCGAACGTCGGGTTCACCCCGACCGAGATCGCCGCCGGGTATCGCGCGCCGCGGCGAAGTCCGTCGGCGGAGCCCTGGTCCACGAGCCAGCCCGCGTACACGCCGTCGGCCGGCACGAAGCCCTCCAGCTGCGGCGAGAGGTTCGCCGTCGGGAAGCCGAGTTCGCGGCCACGCTTGAGACCGTGCACGACCTCGCCCCACACCGAGGCGGGACGACCGAGCAGCTTCGCCGCCGTTTCGACATCTCCATCCGCAAGCAGCTCGCGAATCCACGTCGATGAGACGCGGCGGCCGGCATCGATCGCGCGCACGTCATCGACGACGTCGACGTCGAAGCCGAGGGCGGTGCCCAGCTCGCGCAGGACGTCGGGGTTGCCCGCCCCGCCCCGGCCGAACCGGAAGTCGCGACCGACGAGGACGGTGCGCACCTTGAGCGCGTCGACCAGCACGCGCTGCACGAATTCCTGTGCGGTGAGGTTCGCAAGATCCTGGTCGAAGCGCAGGACCAGGGCGGCGTCGATGCCGGTCTCGGCCAGCAGGTGCACCTTCTGGTGCACGCCGATGAGGTCGGGCGGGCAGAGCTCCGGACGCAGGAGCGCCAGCGGGTTGCGGTCGAACGTGACGGCGACCACGCGCGCGTCGCTGGTCGCGGCATCCACCCGGGCCCGGTCCAGGACGGCGCGGTGACCGGAGTGCACGCCGTCGAACTTGCCGATCGCCACGATGGACGGACCGAAGTCGGCGGGAACCTCGGCGGGATCGTGAAAGACGATCACGGCGCCACCGCCGCCGACGCGGCATCCGGAGTCGTCGTCGCGTCGACCGGACGGTGCGTGACCAGCCACCAGATGCCGAAGAACGGCAGCACGAGCGGAACGAACAGGTAGCCCATGCCGAACCACGACCACACCGTCGGGTGACCGAACAGATCGGGGAGCAGCAGGCTCAGCGTGCCCACCACCAGCACTCCGACCAGTTCGAAGCAGATGGCGACCCACGCGGTGAGATACCAGCCCTTCGAGCCGGCGAACACGAGCGCGAGGGTCGCGAGGATGTAGACGACGGCGGATGCCGCGGACAGCGAATACGCGAGGGGTGCCTCGTCGAAGCGCTGCACGATCTGGACGAAGGACCGGCCGGTGGCTGCGAGCGCCATGATCGCGTACACGATCACGAGCACGCGCCCGATTCCGGTCATGCGGGGGCGGGAGGACGACGACATGACTGTCCGATCATACGGCTGGCTCATGCGACCTGGATCGTCCAGATCGCCTGCATGCGCCACAGCATCACCGCGACCGCGAGAGCGGCGACACCCATGATGACGGTGCTCCAGCGGCTGCGCTCCAGGAGCGCCCAGGCGACCGCGGCAGGCGGGATGAGCGCGGCCGAGACCAGGTACACCCAGAACTCCAGCAGGCTGCCCGTGGGAGGGTTGCCGGCGAACGGGGCGACGATCGCGATCACGATCTGCGCGACCAGCAGCAATTCCACAAGTGCCAGCCCGCCGACGCTGAGGTCGCTCGGCCGGCGACCGGCAAGGCCCAGGACGATGCCGAGCAGCCCTGCCAGGATGGCGACGATCAGCTGGGCGATGGTGAACCACAGGATCATGCGGGTGCCTCTCCGGGAAGGTTCATCACACTCTTCACGTCGTCCCCGCGGCGCTCCACGATCCCGACCAGAAGACCAGCGGGGTCGATCGCTGCGGCCGGAGCGCGTTCGAGTCGTGCGGACGCGCCCACGAGCCGCTTGCCGTGGCGGAGGTCGCGCGCCTCTTCCGCGGACACCGGGAAGGCGCCGAGGACCGTGGTCGCGACAGCGGCCGGCGTCTGCAGGGGCGCGCTGCCGAGTGCGTCGATGGCTGCTGCGCCCGCGACGTCGAACGGGCCGATCCGGGTGCGGCGGAGCGCCGTGAGATGCCCGCCGACTCCGAGAGCTGACCCGAGGTCACGCGCGAGAGCGCGGACGTAGGTGCCGCTCGAGCAGTCCACGACGACATCGAGATCGAGGAATCCGTCGACCCGGCGCTCCCGCAGCACCTCGAACCGCGACACCGTGACGGTGCGGGCCGCGAGTTCGACCTCTTCGCCCGCTCGTGCGAGGTCATACGCGCGGCGACCGCCGACCTTGATCGCCGAGACGCGGCTGGGCACCTGCGAGATCTCGCCGGTGAGGTCTGCGATCGCTGCCGTCACCGCCGCGGGGGCCACGGCCGCGGCATCCGTGGTCGTCTCGATCGTGCCGTCCGCATCGTCGGTGTCCGTGGTCGCGCCGAGACGGATCGTGGTCTCGTAGGTCTTGTCCAGCCCGACGATGAAGGTCAGCAGTCGCGTGGCGGCCTCGACACCGAGGATCAGCAGGCCGGTCGCCATCGGATCCAGGGTGCCCGCGTGGCCGATCTTGCGGGTACCGAGCGCCTTGCGCGCGCGCGCGACGACGTCATGGCTGGTCATGCCGCCGGGCTTGTCCACCAGCAGCACGCCGGGAGCGGGCATCAGCAGTAGTCCTGGAACGTGCGGCGAGGCGAGGCGAGGTCGGTGTTGTCGACGATCGCGGAGGCCTCCAGCCGCGGAGCGGCGTCCTGCAGATACAGCTCCTGCCCCTCGCGGTATCGGGCGTTCGAGGGCGCCGACGGACTCGGATCCGATCCATCGCGCAACGCCAGACGCTGGTAGGCGACATCGACCGGTGCGTCCAGCCACACCGACCAGTCCCAGAGTCCGCGCAGCTCGGGTCGGAGCAGGAAGGTCCCGTCAACGATCAGCACGGCATCCCGTGGCGCCGTCGTCCACGCCGCTTCGACCGGGGTGTCCCGCGCCACATCGAATGCCGCGAGCTGAAAGCCGGTGGTCGCTCCGGTCTGGGCGCCGTCGCGGAATGGATCGATCAGCACCCGCCGGAAGGTCGCGTAGTCGTACGAGTCGCGGTAGTACCCCTCGGGCGAGCGGCGACCGCGCTGATAGCGCTCGGCCCGGGGACGGTGGAAGTCGTCGATGGAGGCTCGAAAGACGGACGAGCCGTCCTCGGCGAAGACGTCCGCGAACGCGTCGGCGAAGGTCGTCTTGCCGGCACCGTCGATGCCGTCCACCGCGACGATGACCCTGCCGCCGCGGTAATGCTGACGGACCTCGTCGCGCAGTTCACGCAGGAGCGTGGTGGCGGGAGTGGTCGGGAGGCGCATGGCTCCAGCCTACGGTCGCGGCCGAGCCCCCGGTGCGACGCGTACGCGGGTGCGGGGCGACCGCCCACCCCCGTGTTCACTTGCCCTGTTCGTACGCTCGCACGCGCGTTTCGCGTACATCCAGGGCAAGTGAACTGGTGAGGACCGGGGCACGTGAACGGGTGCACGCCCGGATCGGATTGCCCTCGGACCCGGGCACGACGACCTAGGCTGTGCCGCATGCCCGAGATCTCCGCGCCCCTCATCGCGTGGTACCGGCGCAACGCTCGGGATCTGCCATGGCGGCGCGCCGGGTTCGGGGCGTGGGGGGTCCTGGTCAGCGAGTTCATGCTGCAGCAGACGCCGGTGACGCGCGTCATTCCGCACCTGGAGGCGTGGCTCGCGCGGTGGCCGTCACCCACCTCGCTGGCGGCGGATGCCCCGGCCGAGGCCGTGCGCCAGTGGGCGAACCTGGGCTACCCGCGACGGGCGCTGTGGCTGCACCGCGCTGCCGTGGAGATCCGCGATCGGCACGGCGGCATCGTGCCGCGGGACGTCGATGCGCTCCTGTCCCTCTCCGGGGTCGGCGACTACACAGCGCGCGCGGTCGCGGTGTTCGCGTATGGCGACCGGCATCCCGTCGTCGACACGAACACGCGGCGAGTCCTGGCGCGCGCGGTCGAGGGACGATCCCAGCCGGGCCCTCCGGCACGCAGGGACCTCGGCGCGATGAGCGATCGGCTCCCCGGCGACCCGGTCGAGGCCGCGATCGTGAACGCGGCGACGATGGAGCTCGGTGCGACCGTGTGCGTTGCGCGCGTACCGCGCTGCGATACATGCCCCATCGCGCATGTATGTGCATGGCGCGCCGCCGGGTACCCGGACACCGGTGACGATCGGCGCCGTCAGGCGCGCTATGAGGGCAGTGACCGGCAGGCGCGCGGTGCGGTGCTGCGGGTGCTGCGGGATGCTTCGGCCGACGGCATCCGGTCGGTCGAACTGATCGCGGACTGGGCGGACGCCGCACAGCGCGACCGCGCGATCACCTCGCTCGCCGACGACGGGCTGATCGAGCTGATCGACGATCGGGCGAGGCTGCCCCAGTGAACGGGGCTGTCCTCAGTCCTTCGTCGGCTCGAGGTCCTCGGCGCGCTGGATATCCTCGACGACGGCTTCGGCCTCGGTCTCGGTGAGTTCGTCGTCTTCGCGCTGCTTGACGTAAGGATCCGCGTCTCCGGCGTACTGCGCAGAGGCTGCGAGACCGGCGACGGCCTCATCGCGCTCACGTGCTTCGCGCAGCAGCGCGGCGATGTGGTCGGCGTTCTCGGGGATCGCGTCCAGGAAGAACTCCAGCGTCGGAGTCAGCCGCGTGTTGAGGTTCTTGCCGACCTCGGTGCGCAGCAGGCCCGTCGCGGACTTCAGTGCCGCCGCTGTGTCGGCACGCAGCGCCTCGTCGCCCATGACGGTGTAGAACACCGACGCGTGCTGGAGGTCGCCGGTCACCTTCACGTCGGTGATCGTGACGAATCCGAGGCGCGGGTCGCGCAGCCCCTTCTCGAGTCGCTCCGCGAGGACGACGCGGATGCGATCCGCGACTCTCGCCTGCCGTTCTCCGGCCATTTCTCCCCCTGGTGGTCCTGCGCACAGGGGACGCCCGGAGGCGTCCCCTGTGCGGTGATCAGCTTCGCGGCTTCTCGACGAGCTCGGTCGTCTCGATCTCGTCGCCGATCTGGATGTCGTTGAACTTGCCGAGTCCGATACCGGCCTCGTAGTCCGTACGCACCTCGGTGACGTCGTCCTTGAAGCGACGCAGCGACTCGATGGCCAGGCCATCGGCGATGACGACGCCGTCACGGATGACGCGCGCCTTGGCGTTGCGCGTGATCGTTCCGGAGCGGACGATGACACCCGCGATGTTGCCGACCTTCGAGGAGCGGAACACCTCGCGGATTTCGGCCACACCCGACTGCACCTCTTCGAACTCCGGCTTGAGCATGCCCTTGAGGGACTGCTCCACGTCGTCGATCGCGTTGTAGATCACCGAGTAGAACCGGGTGTCCACGCCTTCACGCTGTGCGCGCTCGCGCGCCTTCGCGTCGGGCCGGACGTTGAAGCCGATGATGATCGCGTTGTCGATCGTCGCCAGGTTCACATCCGACTCGGTGATGGCACCGACGCCGCGGTGGATGATCCGCAGCTGGACCGAATCGTCGACCTCGATCTTGAGCAGTGACTCCTCGAGCGCCTCGACGGCACCGGAAACGTCGCCCTTGATGATGAGGTTGAGCGATTCGACCTTGCCCTCCTGGAGAGCACGGGTGAAGTCCTCGAGCGAGATGCGCTTGCGGGCCTTGGCCAGCTGCGCGTTGCGCTCGGCCGCTTCGCGCTTCTCAGCGATCTGACGGGCCAGACGGTCCTCATCGGTGACGATGAAGGTGTCGCCGGCGCGGGGCACGGAGTTCAGACCCTGCACCTGCACCGGACGCGACGGATAGGCCTCGAGCACGGGATCGCCGTTCTCATCAGCCATGGCACGCACGCGGCCGTAGGCGGTACCGGCGACGATCGCGTCGCCGACGCGGAGCGTTCCGGACTGGATGAGCACGGTGGCAACCGAACCGCGGCCCTTGTCGAGCTTCGCCTCGATGGCGACGCCACGTGCGGCCTTGTTCGGGTTCGCGGTCAGATCCAGACCGGCATCCGCGGTGAGCAGCACGGCATCCAGCAGCTCCTGGATGTGCAGGCCGTCGCGGGCCGAGACATCCACGAAGATGACGTCGCCGCCGTACTCCTCTGCGACCAGGCCGTACTCGGTCAGCTGCTGACGCACCTTGCCCGGGTTGGCATCCGGCTTGTCCACCTTGTTCACCGCGACAACGATCGGCACGCCGGCGGCCTGGGCGTGGTTGAGCGCCTCGACCGTCTGCGGCATGATGCCGTCGTCGGCGGCGACCACGAGGATCGCGAGGTCCGTCACCTGGGCACCACGGGCACGCATGGCGGTGAACGCCTCGTGACCGGGCGTGTCGATGAAGGTGATGGCCCGCTCGATGCCGTCGTGCTCGGTCCAGACCTGGTAGGCGCCGATGTGCTGCGTGATGCCGCCGGCTTCTCCTGCGGACACGTTCGTCTGGCGAATCGCGTCGAGCAGGCGGGTCTTACCGTGGTCGACGTGACCCATGACGGTCACGACCGGAGGACGAATCTCGAGGTCGCCCTCGTCCTCGCTCTCCAGCTCCGCGTCGAGGTTGAGGCCGAAGCTCTCCAGGAGCTCCTTGTCCTCGTCCTCGGGCGAGACCATCTGGATCTTGTAACCGAGCTCGGCACCCAGCACCTCGAAGGTGGCTTCGTCGAGCGATTCGGTCGCCGTCGCCATCTCACCGAGGTTGAACAGGATCGTCACGAGCGTGCCCGGCTGCACGGTGTAGCCGGTCAGCGTCTCGATCTTGTCGGCGAAGTCCGAGATGGATGCACCGCGGCGCATCCGGATGATCTCGCCGTTACCGCGCGAGACGTTGACGCCACCGACGACCGGCGCATCCCTCATCTCGAATTCTTGCCGCTTCGCCCTACGCGACTTGCGCTGCTTGGACTTGCCGCCACCCTTGCCGAACGCGCCGGCTGTGCCGCCGCCGGGTCCCCGACCACGACCGCCGCCACCACCGGGACGACCCGCGAAGCCACCCGCAGGGGCTCCGCCGGGCGCGCCACCGGGACGCTGGAAGCCGCCGCCGGCGCCGCCGGGACGACCGGGGCCGCCGGGACGCTGCTGGAACGGAGCGCCACCGGGACGACCGGCGCCACCGGGACGACCCGGGCCACCCGGACGAGCTCCGGGTGCACCGGGACGCGGTGCGCCGGGGCGCGGTGCCTGGGGACGCGGGATGTTGCCCGGGCTGGGTCGCTGACCCATGCCCTGCGCACTGGCGAAGGGGTTGTTGCCCGGACGCGGACCGGCGGGGCGCTGGCCCATGCCCTGTGCGCTCGAGAACGGGTTGTTGCCGGGGCGCGGTGCTCCACCCGGACGCGGTGCGCCGGGAGCGGCAGCATCGCCGGAGGGCTGTGCCGGAGCGTCGGAGCTCGCCGGAGCGGCGGGCGCCGGAGCGTCCGCAGGCGCCGGAGTCGCAGCGGGTGCTGCAGCAGCGGGTGCGGCGGCGGCAGCGGGTGCGGCGACCTCAGCGGGCGCGGGTGCCGGCGCCGGAGCGGCGGGAGCCGCCGGTGCCGGAGCGGGCGCAGCAGCGCCCGGACGCGGTGCGCCGGGGCGGGCGCCACCGGGGCGCGCTCCGTTGCTCGGCGCAGGGCCGGCAGCCGGTGCCGCAGCGCTGGCTGCGGGCTTGGCCGCGCCATCCGCCTCGAGGGCGGCGCGCAGCTTGCGAGCCACGGGGGGCTCGATCGTCGATGAGGGGCTCTTGACGAATTCGCCGAGCTCCTTGAGCTTTGCAAGAGCGACCTTGCTGTCTACACCGAGTTCGGAAGCGATCTCGTGTACGCGTGGTTTGGAAGCCACAATTCTCCTGTCTGGGTTGGTCCACCCAGGCAGGGCAGACCTCAGTCGCGGACGGGTCTCATTTCGAGCCGTTCACTTTGTTTCCATAGCCATTCAGCCGTTTCTCGAAGGTCTGCGTATCCAGAGGACCTGACACACGCAATGCCCGCACGAAGGCGCGGCGCCGGATTGCGGCATCCACGCACTCGGGCGTCTCGTGCACCCACGCACCCCGTCCCGGCAGCGATGCCCGCTCGTCGGGGACGAGGGTGGAATCGATGGCCACGACTCGAAGGAGTGTGGTCCGGAGGGCACGCACGCGGCATCCGACGCACGTTCGTACGGAATCCATCTTACACCTCTCGCCACGCCGTCCTCTGCGGACAGGTGTCTGTCAGCCCTCCAGCACGCTGTCGGGCTGGATGTCGATCTTGGCGCCGGTGAGCTTCGCGGCGAGGCGGGCGTTCTGGCCCTCCTTGCCGATGGCCAGCGAGAGCTGGTAATCGGGAACGAGCGCGCGCACGGCCTTCGTCGAGGAATCCAGGATGAAGCTCGAGGTCACCTTCGCGGGCGACAGCGCATTCGCGACGAATTTGGCCAGCTCGGGGTCGTAGTCGACGATGTCGATCTTCTCCCCGCCCAGCTCCTCGGTCACGGCGCGGACGCGACGGCCGAGTTCGCCGATGCAGGCGCCCTTGGCGTTGATCGTCGGGTCGGTCGCGCGAACGGCGATCTTGGTGCGGTGTCCCGCCTCACGCGCAAGCGAGACGATCTCCACCAGCCCGGAGTGGATCTCGGGGACTTCGAGCGCGAACAGCTTGCGGACCAGGCCCGGGTGCGTGCGCGAGACGGTGATCTGCGGGCCCTTGTTGCCCTTGGCCACCGAGGTGACGTACACACGCAGGCGCGAGCCGTGCTTGTACTCCTCGCCGGCGACCTGCTCCTCGGGCGGGAGGATGGCCTCGATCGATCCGAGATCGACGTGGACCATACGGGGGTTCGGGCCCTGCTGGACGACACCGGCGACGATGTCGCCCTCCTTGCCGCGGAATTCGCCGAGGACGGCGTCGTCGGCGATGTCACGCAGACGCTGGCTGATCACCTGCTTGGCGGCGAATGCAGCGATGCGGCCGAAGTCGTCGGGAGTGGTCTCCTCCTCGCCGATGACGGCCCCTTCTTCATCGATCATCGGCAGGAAGACCGCGACGTGGCCGGTCTTGCGATCCAACAGGGCGCGCGCGCCGGCCGGAAGCTCGCCGGTCTCGGTCGTGTGCTTCGCAAAGGCGGTCAGGATCGCCTGTTCGATGATGCGCACGAGCTCATCGAAGGGGATCTCCTTCTCTCGCTCAATCGTCCTCAGCAATGACAGATCGATGTCCACAAGTGACCTCCCTATTCAGCTATCGCCGCACGTCATGCGCGCGGCATCCTTCCACGGTACCGGATGCCGCGACCTGCGGCCTGGGAGAACACCGGTCCGCGACGGCGGGCTATTCCACAATCTGCGCGCAGTCCGAGACCAGCCGGTCGTCCCCGTCGAAGCGGGCCTGCGTCCAGCGCATGAGGGTCGGCAGGAAGGGCGAGGAGGGATTGATCAGAGAGCGATGGTCCGCGGCCGCGTACGGCACCCAACGCACCGCGACGCCGGCCTCGCACAGTTCCGCGACGAAACGGCGCGGCAGCTGCGGTGGGATCACCTCGTCACGCGCGCCCCAGGCCAGCAGCAGCGGAGCCGCCCAGGGCCCGACGGGCTTGTTCTGCTCGAGCCGTCGTCCGAGCGGACCTCCGGTCAGGTTGGCGGGGTAGAGGGGACGATCCGCGGAGACTCCGAGCGAGGTGATGGCCGAGACGAACAGGCCGGGTTCGCTCAGGCATCGCTGGGTCATCTCGCGCACGATCGCCCGGCCCGACGTCGCGACGTAGTCCTCGACGGTGACGTCCGGATAGAGGTCCGCGTACGGCACCAGCACCCAGGAGACCAGGATCGACAGCTCGGCCGAGGCGCCCAGCTTGGTCAGTTCGCGCGCCATGCCGAGGGGATCCGTCACCGGCGAGAGTGTCGCCGTTCCGCGGATTCGCAGCTCGGGGGCGTACTCGGCCGCGACCGGCTCGGTCCACAGCGCGGCGTGGCCGCCCTGCGAGTGTCCCCACACGACGACGTCGGCAGACAGCCGCAGGTCCTCCAACTGGCCCGCAGCTCGGATCGCATCCAGACTCGAGCGCGCCTCACCCGCGCCGATCAGGTAGGGGAAGCGGCCGTTCGCGCCGCGCCCGCTGTAGTCGGATCCCACGACGACCCAGCCGCGCGCGAGCGCCTGCTCCACGCCGGGAATCGCCCAGCGGGTCGCGGTGGTATCCATCAGGCTGGGTGCGCAGCCGCGCGCGACGCCCGTCGTCCCCCAGTTCCACGAGATGACCGGACGCGGACCCGGCGGCGGCTCGAGCGGCGTGATGACCAGGGCGCTGGCCACCGCGCGCACCCCGTACGCGTCGGTCGTGCTGTACAGGATGCGCTGAACGTCCCCGCCGGACGGGTGCACGCCGGTGTAGGCATCCGATCGGATGAGCACGCCGGGCTCATCGGGCGGGTTCACCGGCGCGTCGTAGAAGGAGTCCACCACCGGCGAGCCCTCCGCCAGCCAGCTGTTGACCCACCACGCAGAGGCGGCGAGCGCCACGAACCCGATCGCCAGGGCATAGCGTGCCACGTCGCCGAGAAGCAGGCTCCGCCGTGTCTGAGGTCCGTCGCTGAGCTTCGCGGGCAGTCCTGCGATGCTGCGACCCGCACGCCAGATCAGCCCGACGCCGTACGCGACGGTCCGGATTCCGAAGAGCACGGCCGCGACGAGCAGTGTCAGATCCGGCCACACCAGGGCGAGGATGCCGAAGACGATCTGCCCGAGACCGGATGCGACCGCCAGCACCCGCGCGCTCACCCTCCCCCGGCTCACCCCGCCGAGCGCACCCAGACCACCGACGACGAGGAGGATGCCGAGAACGGTCGGGAGCAGCTCGATGGAGCGGCCCAGCCACACCAGCACGGCGATGCCCCCGAGGATCCACACGGCGCAGAGGATGCGGTACCACCGCTGCGGCGACCGCTCCGAATCGGCCAGATCGATCACCCCGGCGACGATCGCGCTGACGCCGACCAGGACGGCGAGCAGCCACAGCGAGGTCAGCGGCCGCGTCACGATGAAGATGCCGAGGAACAGCACCACCACGCCGACGGCCAGCACCGCGGGGGCCGGCGCGGCCTCGATCAGCCGGAGCACGCGACGCAATCGCGGCCTGCGGACCGCGTTCACGGGCGTTTCACTCACGCGGGCAATCCTAAGTCGGGCGGCCCGAGGACCCGTGCGCGCTGCGCGTAGGCTGACGGCGTGGACTCAGCGGCACCGAAGCGCGTCGCGCGAGAAGCAAAGCAGAGCACCCCGTTCCGCTGGACCGCCCGAGCCGGATACGCCGCGAACGGCGTCGTGCACATCCTGATCGGAATCATCGCGATCGTCGTCGCCCTCGGAGGTGATGGCGACACGGATCAGTCCGGCGCGCTCATGCTGATCGCCGGTGCACCGCTCGGGTTCGTGGTGCTGTGGCTCATCGCAATCACCCTGTGGGCCCTGGGTATCTGGCAGATCTTCGAAGGCATCCTCGTGCGCAGCCCTTCCGATGATGCGCGTGGCCTGGCGGCGAAGTGGGGGCAGCGCGTCGGAGCGTGGGGTCAGGCCGCGATCTTCGTCGCGCTCGGCCTCATCTCCGCGTCGGTTGCACTCGGAGCGCGGGTGGACGCCGAAGAGGCCGCGGAGAACGCCAGCCGCGGCGTGCTGCAGCTGCCCGGAGGCTCTATCGTGCTGGGGCTCGTCGGTGTCGGGATCGGCATCGGCGGCATCGCCTTCGTGGTCATGGGCGTCCGGCGCACGTTCCGCAACAAGATCGACATTCCCCGGCATGGCATCGGCCGCTCGCTCGCCGGCCTCGGCGTCGTCGGGTTCGTGGCGAAGGGTGTCGCGCTGATCATCGTCGGCATCCTCCTGCTGGTGGCTGCGCTGAAGACCGACCCCGACACGGCCGGCGGACTCGACGGCGCGATCACGGCACTCCTGGCCCTCAGCTACGGCCCGTGGCTGGTCGCCGCCGTCGGCGCCGGGTTCATCGCGTACGGGGTGTTCTGCTTCTTCCGCGCGCGTTTCGCACGCTTCTGAGCGGTGTAGGTCGCGGCATCCGGGCTGTCAACCCCTGGCAGGCAGCGCGGCTGCGTGTGAACCTCGAAGCATGGCTGATGAACCGATGACACAGACCGACGCGATCGTGCGGCTGAAGGAACTGGTGGAGGACATCGACTTCACGATGCTGACCACGCAGGACCCCGCCGGAAACCTCGTGTCCCGACCGATGAGCACGCGGCAGATGGACGAGAACGGCGACATCTGGTTCTTCACGGCGGAGGACACCAAGAAGGTCGACGAAGTCGAGGCCGATCACGACGTGGGACTGTCCTACCTCGACGCGAAGGGCATGCGGTTCGTCTCGGTGGCCGGTCGCGCCCGCCTGGTGCACGATCGGGCCAAGATGGAGGAGCTGTACACCTCGTCGCTGGACATCTGGTTCGAGGACGGCCTCGAGACGCCCGGAATCGCGCTGCTCATGGTCACCCCGGTCGAGTGCGAGTTCTGGGAGCCCAAGCACGGCAAGCTCGTGATGGCAGCCGGCATGCTCAAGGCCCTCGTCACCAAGGACACGCCGGACGACACCATGCGTCACGAGCGGATCAGCTGCTGACGCAGCTCTGCGCGCGCGCTGGTCGCGGGCGGTGCGTGCGGTTCAGCGGCGACTGAGCCGGGCCACCGCGTCCGCGACGGACACGAGTTCGCGGTCGCCGGAGCGGCGGTCCCACAGCTCGACCTGGCCCTCCACCGCGCCTCGGCCGACGATCACGATCTGGGGCACGCCGACGAGCTCCGCATCGCCGAACTTCACGCCGGGAGAGACCTTGGGGCGGTCGTCGTAGAGCACGTCCAGCCCGGCGGCCTCCAGCTCGGCCGAAAGCCGTTCAGCGACCTCGAAGACGACCGCGTCGCGGCCGGTCGCCACGACGTGGACGTCGAACGGCGCGACGGATGCCGGCCAGATCAGCCCCTTGTCGTCGTTGTTCAGCTCGGCGATGATCGCCAGGATGCGTGTCACGCCGATTCCGTACGACCCCATGGTTACCGTGACGAGCTTGCCGTTCTCGTCGAGGACCTTCAGCCCCAGCGCGTCGGCGTACTTGCGCCCCAGCTGGAACACGTGCCCGATCTCCATCCCGCGAGCCAGCGAGACCGGGCCGGAGCCATCGGGGGCGGGGTCGCCGGCACGCACCGTCGCGACCTCGATGAATCCGTCGGCCACGAAGTCGCGGCCGGCCACCAGCGAGTGGACGTGCTTCTCGTCGGCGTTGGCGCCGGTGATCCACGACGTCCCGTCCACGACGCGGGGATCCAGCAGGTAGCGGATGCCGGTGGCGGACTCCTCGCCGAAGATGGCGCCGGTCGGCGACCACGGACCGATGTAGCCCTTCACCAGCAGCGAATGCCGCTCGAAGTCCTCGGCGGTGGCCGGTTCGATCTCCGCCGGCGCGAAGGCCACTTCGACCCGCTTGTCATCCACGTCGCGGTCGCCGGGCAGGCCGATGATCACGAGCTCGCGCGTGCCATCGAGGTGCTTGAGCGCAAGCACGACGTTCTTCAGCGTGTGGGCTGCGGTCCACTCGCCCGACGCGGGCGGGTCCAGATGCGTGTTCACGTGGTCCACGAGGGTCGCGATCGTCGGCGTGCCGGGCGAGTCGAAGACGACCGGCTCGGCAAGCCCGTCGAACGGCATCGGCTCGGGCACCACCGTCGTGAACGCCTCGACGTTGGCCGCGTAGCCGCCTTCCGATCGCACGAACGTGTCTTCGCCGACGGCCGTCGGGTGCAGGAACTCCTCCGACCGCGATCCGCCCATCGCCCCGGCATCCGCCTGCACGATCACGTATTCCAGGCCCAGTCGGGCGAAGATGCGCTCGTAGGCGTCGCGCTGCCGCTGGTATGAGGCATCCAGGCCGGCGTCGGTGTAGTCGAAGGAGTACGCGTCCTTCATCGTGAACTCGCGGCCGCGCAGGAGCCCCGCACGCGGCCGTGCCTCATCGCGGTACTTGTCCTGGATCTGGTAGATCGACAGCGGCAGGTCCTTGTACGAGGAGTACAGGTCCTTCACCAGCAGCGTGAAGACCTCTTCGTGCGTGGGGGCGAGCAGGTAGTCGGCGCCCTTGCGATCCTGCAGGCGGAAGAGCGCGTCGCCATACTCCTCCCACCGTCCGGTGACCTCGTAGGGGTCGCGGGGCAGCAGCGCGGGGAAGTGCACCTCGTACGCGCCGGCGTGGGACATCTCCTCGCGGATCACGGCCTCGATCTTGCCCTTGACCCGCAGACCGAGCGGCAGCCAGGCGAAGACCCCCGGCGCCTGTCGGCGAATGTAACCGGCGCGAACGAGCAGCCGGTGCGAGGTGACCTCGGCATCGGAGGGGTCGTCGCGGAGCGTGCGGAGGAAGTAATGCGAGAGACGTGTGACCACGAGGGTCAAGTCTACGGATGTCGCGCGTCGCCGCCCGCGCGATGGAAATGCGCCCCTCGCCTACCCTGGAGCGATGACGACCGTCCTTCTCACCGGATTCGAGCCGTTCGGCGGCGACACGGCGAATCCGTCCGGCGCCGCGGTGCACCTGGTCGCCGCACGATGGACGGGACCGGAGGTCCTGGTGACGGCGGAGCTGCCCGTGAGCTTCGACGGCGCAAGCCGCCGCCTCCGCGAGCTGATCGCGACGCACCACCCCGACCTCGTTCTGGCCACAGGGCTCGCGGGCGGCCGCGCCGCGATCGGCGTCGAGCGGATCGCGGTCAACCTGATCGACGCCAGAATCCCGGACAACGACGGCCATCAGCCGACGGACGTGCCCAGTGTCGAAGGCGCCCCTGCCGCGCACTTCTCCTCCTTGCCGGTCAAGGCGATCGTCAGGGACATCGCGGCGGCAGGAATCGCCGTCGAGCTCTCACACAGCGCCGGGACGTTCGTCTGCAACCACGTGTTCTTCGCAGCGGTCGAGGCGGTTCCGCCCGGTGTGCCGGCCGGCTTCATCCACGTTCCCTGGTCTTCCGAGCACGCCCCGACGACGGATGCCGCTGCGCTGCCTCTCGCCGACATCGCGCGGGCGTTGGAGATCGCGGTCCGGACGGCGCTCTCCACCCACGTCGACATCGGCATCCCCGGCGGCGCGCTGCACTGATCGCACCGCCGTGTGTCAGCGCTCCCGCACCTCGAGCGTCGCCAGCACGATGGACGCCGACCGTCCTGCCCACGCGGGCGCGCGTTCCGCTACCGGAACAGACCGCTGTAGGCGTTCAGCGCGAGCTGGCCGCCGAGGTGGGCGTAGAGCACGGTGCTGGACGCCGGGATCTCCTTCGACGTCACCAGGTCGATGAGCCCGGCCAGGGACTTGCCCTCGTAGACGGGGTCGGTGATCATCGCCTCGAGCGAGCCGCCCAGGCGGATCGCCTCGAGCGTGGACTCGACGGGAATGCCGTAGAGGTCGCCGGCCCAGCCCTCCAGGACGGTGATCTCGTCGTCCCGCAGTTCGCGGTCGAGCCCGATCAGCGCGGCGGTGTTGCGGGCGATCCGCTCGACCTGCGCGCGCGTCTGGGCGAGGGTCGCCGAAGCGTCGATCCCGATCACCCGGCGCTTCCGCTCCTGACCGGCGAACCCCGCGATCATCCCGGCGTGCGTGGAGCCGGTGACGGTGCAGACGACGATCGTGTCGAAGAACACGCCCAGTTCGCGCTCCTGCTGTTCGACCTCGTACGCCCAGTTGGCGAATCCGAGACCGCCGAGCGGGTGATCGGATGCGCCCGCGGGGATGGCGTACGGTGTACCGCCCTCGGCGATGACCTCGTCGATGGCCCGCTGCCAGCTGGAGCGGATGCCGATGTCGAAGCCGGCGGAATCGAGCGTGACCTTCGCGCCCATGATGCGCGAGAGCTGGATGTTGCCGACGCGATCGCTGAGCGGGTCCGGCCAGTCGACCCAGTTCTCCTGCACGAGACGGGCTTTGAGCCCGAGCTTTGCCGCGACGGCCGCCACCTGGCGTGTGTGGTTGGACTGATAGCCGCCGATCGAGACGAGAGTGTCGGCCCCCGCGGCGAGCGCTTCGGGAATGAGGTACTCGAGCTTGCGGATCTTGTTGCCGCCGAAGGCCAGCCCGCAGTTCACGTCCTCGCGCTTCGCCCACACCTGGGCGCCTCCGAGGTGCTGCGTCAGCCGCGGCAGAAACTGGAGGGGACTCGGCCCGAAGGTCAGCGGATAGCGGTCGAAGTCTGTGATGGCCATGGAATCAGCGTACGCCGATATTGGATATTGCATCCGCCCCCGGTCTGCTCATGCCCCGCAGTCACTTCTCGCGCCGCCGCGGGCGCACGAGTCGCACTAAGCGACCGCGGAGCGGTCCGGCCAGGCGCTCCGCGGTCACTTCTCGCGCGCGCGGGCACGCGCGGAGTCGCACAAAGCGACTGCGGAGCAATGCGGCGGATGCCGCGGCCGCACCGAGCGCACTGCGACCGCAGCCGCGGCATCCGTCACCGCCCTGCGCATCCGCTCCTGCGCTCCGCAGTCGCTTCTCGCGGGCGCCGCGGCGCACGACGTCGCACAAAGTGACTGCGGAGCGGTCCGGCGGGGCGATCCGCAGTCACTTCTTGCGCGCGCGAGGACGCGCGGAGTCGCACAAAGTGACTGCGGAGCAATACGGCGGATGCCGCGGCCGCACCGGGCGCACTGCGACCGCAGCCGCGGCATCCGTCACCGCCCTGCGCGGCCGCTCGTGCGTGACCTCCGCAGTCACTTCTCGCGGGCGCCGCGGCGCACGAAGTCGCTTAACGCGACTGCGGAACGGTCCGGCGGGGGGCTCCGCAGTCACTTCTTGCGCGCGCGAGGACGCGCGGAGTCGCACGAAGCGACTGCGGAGCAATCCGGCGGGATGCCGCGGCCGCACGCAGAGCAATTCGGCGGGATGCCGCGAGCCAAGGCCGCGTCAGCTGGTGACGACCTGGGCCGTCCCGACCGGGGCGGCGGGGCCCATCTCGGCCGCCAGCCGATTCGCTTCTTCGATGAGCGTCGCGACGATCTCGGACTCCGGAACGGTCTTGATGACGTGACCCTTGACGAAGATCTGGCCCTTGCCGTTGCCGGAGGCCACTCCGAGGTCGGCCTCACGCGCCTCGCCGGGACCGTTGACGACACAGCCCATGACGGCGACCCGCAGCGGGACGGTCATGTCCTTGAGGCCCTCGGTCACGTTGTCGGCAAGCGTGTAGACATCAACCTGCGCACGCCCGCACGAGGGGCACGAGACGATCTCGAGCTTGCGCTCGCGGAGGTTCAGCGACTGAAGGATCTGGTGGCCGACCTTGACCTCCTCGGCGGGGGGAGCTGAGAGCGAGACACGGATCGTGTCTCCGATTCCCTCGCCGAGAAGGATGCCGAACGCGGTCGCGCTCTTGATCGTGCCTTGGAACGCGGGCCCCGCCTCGGTGACGCCCAGGTGCAGGGGCCAGTCGCCCCGCTCGGCGAGGAGCCGGTAGGCCTGAACCATGATCACGGGGTCGTTGTGCTTGACGGAGATCTTGAAGTCGTGGAAGTCGTGCTCCTCGAAGAGGGACGCCTCCCACACCGCGCTCTCCATCAGCGCCTCGGGCGTGGCTTTGCCGTACTTCTCCAGTAGGCGCGGGTCCAGCGATCCGGCGTTCACTCCGATGCGCAGCGAGACGCCGGCTTCCTTCGCGCGCCGGGCGATCTCTCCGACCTGGTCGTCGAACTTGCGGATGTTGCCCGGGTTGACGCGGACGGCTGCGCAGCCGGCGTCGATGGCCTGGTAGACGTACTTCGGCTGGAAGTGGATGTCGGCGATGACCGGGATCTGGCTCTTCTTCGCGATGATGTGCAGCACATCGGCGTCGTCCTGCGAGGGCACCGCGACGCGCACGATCTCACATCCGGATGCCGTCAACTCGGCGATCTGCTGCAGCGTGGCGTTGATGTTGGTGGTGGGCGTCGTCGTCATCGACTGCACGCTCACCGGCGCGTTGCCTCCGACCAGCACCTTGCCGACTTTGATCTGCCTGGTCTTGCGGCGGGGGGCGAGGGTTTCGGGGACCTTGGGCATCCCGAGATTCACGGCTGGCACATTCCCCAGCCTACGCCGCCACGCCCGCACGAAGCCTGGATGCGCCATCCGCCCCGCGCGGCGCCGCGCGGATGCCGGAGCGGAGGCACGCTCGCTCGCAACCGCCTCTGCCCCGTGTGGTAGGTTCACCCCATGCTTGCGAACCCCACCCGGTGGCCCGCCTCTTAGGCGGTGTGTTCGCGCGACCACAGACCGCCTCCGGGCGGTCTTCTTCGTAGGGCGACCGCCCCCACGACGAAAGACCGACCATGACCGGGTCTGCCCCGACTCCCCCGAACGATCTCGCCGTGCTGCTCGACATCGCCGCACGCGGCATCCCGTTCGCCCTTCTCGCCCGCGATTCCGCGACCATCGAACTCCTCACCGGAGACATCGTCGATGTGGACCTGCTGGCGGACATTCCCCTCGAGGACGAACGCGGTCGCCCGCAGGAGGTGCTCGCGCTGGTGCCGTTCCGGCAGGTGCGGGAACGGGGATTCGAGTGCCACGACGACGGTGCGCCGCTGCGCTGCCTGATCGTTCGCGACCGAGCCCTGTTCGATCGCGCGGCGGCGCTCGAACAGCTGCCCTCGGCGGCCATCCCCCTCGCCGACGCCGGCTTCGACATCGCCGACGACGACTACGCCGCCATCGTCCGGCGGGTCATCGCGGATGAGATCGGCCACGGCGAGGGCGCCAACTTCGTCATCCGCCGCGACTTCACCGCGAACGTCGCCGCGGACGCCGCGACCGCGGCGCTCACGTGGTTCCGTGCACTGCTGGAGCACGAGCGGGGCGCCTATTGGACGTTCGCGATCGTCACCCCCGGGCACGTCGCCGTCGGCGCGAGCCCGGAGGCGCACGTGAGCGCGCGGGACGGCATCGTCACGATGAATCCCATCTCGGGAACGTTCCGCCACCCGGCCGGCGGCGCGACCACCGAGACGCTGACCGAATTCCTCCAGTCGACGAAGGAGACCGAGGAGCTCTTCATGGTCGTCGATGAGGAGCTCAAGATGATGAGCGCCGTCTGCTCGGACGGCGGCCGGATCACCGGTCCGCACCTGAAGGAGATGTCGCGGCTCACCCACACCGAGTACGTGCTGCGCGGCCGCAGCCGCCTCGACCCGCGCGCCATCCTGCGCGAGACCATGTTCGCGCCCACCGTCACCGGGTCGCCGATGCAGAACGCGTGCACGGTCATCTCGCGGCACGAGCTGACACCGCGCGGGTACTACTCGGGGGTCGCCGCCCTGTTCACTCCCCGCACCGACGCGGTCCTCGCCGGCGAGTCCACGCATGACCTTGACGCGCCGATCCTCATCCGCACCGCGTACCTCGTCGACGGTCGCCTGCGCGTGCCGGTCGGCGCCACGCTGGTGCGCCACTCCGACCCGTTCGGCGAGGTGAGCGAAACGCACGGCAAGGCGGCCGGCGTGCTCGGCGCGATCGGCGCGATCCCCCGCGATCACCCGGTCGAGCCCGCCTTGCCGAGCGGCCCGATCGACGGAGACGCGCCGGCACCGCAGCCACGCACGCTGGCCGACGATCCCGACATCGCGGCGCTGCTGGCCTCGCGCAATGCCCGGCTCGCGGCCTTCTGGCTGAACCCGCAGGATTCGATCGTCGCTGGTCCGTTCCAGGGCCGGACGGCAGTCGTGGTCGACGCCGAGGACCGATTCACCACGATGCTCTCGCATCAGCTGCGTCATCTCGGCCTGGATGTCCGGATCGTCCCGTGGAACGAGGTGACCGATGCCCAGATCGACGATGCCGAACTCATCGTGTCGGGCCCCGGACCGGGAGATCCGCGCGACCCCGGGACCGCGCGGATGCGACGGATGCGCGAGGTCGTCGCCCGACGTCACGCCTCCGGTCGTCCGCTGCTGGCGGTGTGCCTGAGCCACCAGATCCTGGCCGACTCGCTCGGCATCGAGCTGGCACCCCTCGACGCGCCGCACCAGGGACTGCAGAAGACCGTCGATCTGTTCGGGATGCCGGCATCCATCGGGTTCTACAACACGTTCACCGCCCGCGTGCCCGCCGGAGTGAGCGCTGTCGGCGTCGCGGAGGTCGCGGCGGATCCGACCACCGGCGACGTCTATGCGATGCGCGGACCCGGATTCGCCTCCGTGCAGGGCCACCTCGAGTCGATCCTCTCCCGCGACGGGATGACCACGCTCGAGCGCCTCGTCACCGCGGCGTTCTCGCCGGTCGACGCCTGAACCGCACCGGTCACGGGCGTCCTCGTCGCGCGATGAGGCGACGCTCCGCCTCGTTCGCGGTCAGCTCGATCGCCCGCAGGTCGGCGGCGAGCGCCGCGTCGTCGTTTCCGAGCAACCGCAGCAGGTGCCCGCGCACGGCGTGCCAGAGGTGGTATCCCGACAGGGCATCCGCGAGCGCATCGACCTCGGCGAGCGCCGGCGCAGGCCCGTCCACCTCGGCGAGCGCGACGGCCCGGTTGAGCCGCACGACGGGCGAACGGTCGTGCAGGAGCAGCATGTCGTAGAGCGTCAGCACTTGCAGCCAGTCGGTCTCGGCCGGCGTCGGGGCGTCCGCGTGGCAGGCCGCGATCGCCGCGTGCAGCTGCCATCGACCCGGTCGCCGCAGCATCGCCGCGCGCCGGAGCGCCGCCTGGCCCTCGGCGATGAGGGCGGCATCCCACCTCGTGCGGTCCTGATCCGCCAGCAGCACGAGATCCCCGTCGACAGCACGGGCCGACTCGCGCGCCCGGTGGAACAGCACGAGTGCCAGAAGCCCCTGGGCCTCGGCCTCGTGCGGCAGAGCCAGGGCGATCACGCGCGCAAGCCACAGCGCGTCCTCGGCCAGGTCGCGGTCGGCGGCGGCATCGCGTCCCGGCACGAGATGCGCCTCCGAGTACATCACCGAGACGACCGTCAGGACGAGATCGAGTCGCCCGGCCCGCTCTGCGGGCTCCGGGATCCGGATCGGAATCCCCGCGGCGCCGATCTTTCGCTTGGCCCGCACGATGCGCTGGGCGACCGTGGATTCGGCGCTGAGGGTGGCACGCGCGATCTGACCGGTCGTCAGGCCGCAGACCGCCCGAAGGGTGAGTGCGAGCTGCGCGTCCGGCGACAGGGCGGGGTGACAGCATCCGAACAGCAGCGGCAGTCGCTCGTCGACCTCGTCGATCGGTCGATCAGCGGGCGCGGCGACCGGCTCGCCGAGGAGGGCGAGTTTCTGGCGGTACCGGGTGTCGCGGCGCAGCCGGTCGAGGGCGTTGTGACGGGCGGCCTGTGTGAGCCAGGCTCCGGGTTTGGGCGGGATGCCGCGTTGCCGCCACTCGCGCAGCGCTTCCAGGACCGCGTCGGCGACGGCGTCCTCGGCGATGTCGAAGCTCCCGACCGACGAGGTCAGCGCCGCGACGATCCGCCCGGACTCCTCGCGGACGACGCGCGCGAGAAGAGCATCGGATGCCGCGGCGGGCGGCTGCGATGACCCGCCCGGCGCCGCGGCATCCGGAGTGCTCACTGCTCGAACTGGCTGTAGTCGACGACCATCGGACGGATCTCGACCGCGACACCGGGGAATTCCAGCGAAGGCCAGGTCTTGGCCATCGCAATGGCCGCGTCGAGGTCGGGAACCTCGATGACGCTGAAGCCGCCGATGACCTCCTTCGCCTCGGAGAAGGGTCCGTCGACGACGACCGGACCGTCGCTGGCGTGCTTGACGGTGGTGGCGGTGGCGACGGCCTCGAGCTCGGCGCCGGTGTCGACGAACTTCTCGCCGTGCTCGCCGAACCACTCGTAGATGCGGCCGTAGACCTCCTGTCGGCGCTCCGGCGGAACGGCGGCATCGAGCTCGGGGTTGCTGGTGAACATGATGACGTACTTCACGGCAGTGATCCTTTCGTCAGAGGAACCGTTTCATCCCTCCAGCGAACGGACAAGGCCGTTTTCGACACGCACCGTCGAATGCCCACAGATCTCGACGTCGTGGCCCGCCGTGCTCCTCGCGGCCCGCCCCACACCACGGGCCGCGACCCGATCCACCAGCCGCGACGAGACGAGCCGGCGACGCCTCCCGAACGACCTGCGTCAGAGGATCGACAGCGGGTTGAAGATGTCGGCCAGGATCAGCACCGCGCCCATGCCGATGAGGGCGATCACGACCACGAAGGTGACCGGGACGAGCTTGGTCGCATCGACGGGCTTCGGCGGTGGCCGGCGGAAGAGCTTCGCCCAGGCACGTTTGACGCCGTCCCACAGTGCGACCACGATGTGGCCGCCGTCCAGGGGCAGCAGGGGGATGAGGTTGAAGACGAACAGCGCGATGTTCAGCGACGCCAGGAGCGCGAGAAAGCCGGCGACGCGGTTCAGGATCGGCGCCTCGGCGGAGGCGACCTCGCCCGACAGGATGCCGGCGCCGACGATGCTGAGGGGCCCGTTCGGGTCGCGTTCACCGCCGGTGACGAGCGTGACCGCGGTCTCATAGACCTTCACCGGGAGCTGCCAGATGATCCCGGACACGGCCCCGACGTTCTCGATCGCGGCGGCGGGTCCGGACCAGATCGGCTGACGCAGGTACTCGACCTCTTGGCGGATGCCCGCGAACCCGACCTCCTGGGTCCGGGCGACCCCGTTCGCATCCAGGACCGGCCGGCCCGCGGCATCCGTCACCGGCTGGGTGACCGCGGCCGGGGTGAGTGAGAGCGTGCGCTGCTCGCCGTCGCGTTCGATCACGATGCTGAGCGCTTCGTCGGATGACTCTCGGATGAGCGCGGATGCCTCGGCGAATGTGGCGATCGGCTGACCCTCCACCGAGACGATGACATCGCCCGACTGCAGGCCTGCCGCCGCCGCCGGAGCGGCCGGGTCGGCCGATGTGCATTCCGTGCGACCGGCCTCGGCGGGGATGATGCACTCGCTGACGCTGGAGATCGTCGTGGTCGCCGTCTGGACGCCGATGCCCGACAGCAGGATCGCGAACAGGACGATCGCGAACAGCAGATTCATGACCGGGCCGCCGAGCATGATGATGACGCGCTTCCAGACAGGGAGCTTGTAGAAGACGCGCTGGTCCTCGTCGCCGATCAGGGTCTCGTCGTTGGCCGCACGGGCGTCCTGGACCATGGTGGCGAAGAAGCCGCCGCCGGCGCGTCCGCTGCGCTGGCCGGACACGTGCCCCGAACCCTGCCCGTGGGCCTGTCGAGCCTTCGGTGACGGCGGGTACATGCCCGCCATCGAGATGTAGCCGCCGAGCGGGATGGCCTTGAATCCGTACTGGGTTTCGCCGACTTTGCGCGACCACAGCGTCGGACCGAACCCGATCATGTACTGCCCGACGCGCACACCGAACTTCTTGGCCGGCACCAGGTGGCCGAGCTCGTGCAGCGCGATCGACACGGCAAGCCCCACGATCATGAGGACGATGCCGATGGCGAAGGCGATGACTGTCACACGCACACGGTACCGCCGGCGGCTTTGAGTTCGCCGAGCAGGGCGCGGTGGCGCGCAGGTCGGATCGAGGAGACCTCCACCGGCGGATGAGAGGATGGATGCGCCATGGCGAACGACGCTCCCTCTTCCCTGCCCCCCGTGCTGCGACCGGATCATCCTCCGGTGCACACCCTGGAGGCTCTGGCCGCCCGATTCGCCCGCGAGACCCGCGGCGATCTGGGTGGCGCGACACTGACCGGCCTGACTCTGGCCACTGCCGATCTGCGACCGGGTGACGTGTTCGTCGCCGTCCGCGGAGGAAACCGGCATGGTGCGGAGTATGCCGGGGCGGCCGCCGAGAAGGGCGCGGTGGGCATCGTCACGGATGCCGCCGGCGCCGACGCCGCCGCGGCGACCGGGTTGCCGGTCGTCATCGTCGATGACCCGCGCGGCCTGCTGGGGGACCTGTCGGCGTGGGTGTACGGGACCGGGCGCGACGACGACCTTCCGCTGCTGTTCGGCACCACCGGGACGAACGGCAAGACGAGCGTGTCCCACCTGCTGGAGGGGATCCTCACGCAGCTCGGGGTGACGACCGGACTGTCGTCGACGGCGGAGCGCCACATCGCGGGCCAGGTCATCGTCTCGCGCCTCACGACGCCGGAGGCCTACGAGATGCACGCGCTCCTGGCCCTGATGCGCGAGCGCGGTGTCGAAGCGGTCGCGGTCGAGGTCAGCGCGCAGGCGCTGAGCCGGCGCCGCGTGGACGGCCTCGTGTTCGACATCGCGGCGTTCACCAACCTCTCCCACGACCACCTCGATGACTACGCGGACATGCGCGAGTACTTCGAGGCGAAGCTGCCGCTGTTCCGACCCGACCGCGCCCGGCGCGCGGTGATCTCCCTCGACTCTGCGCCCTCCGCAGAAGTGGTGGAGCGCTGCGAGATCCCGTTCGTCACCGTCGGCACACCGGCGATCGCCGCGGATCCCGACGCTGCCGCCGCAGCGGACTGGGTGGTCGAGATCCTGAACGAGCGGCAGACCGGCACCGAGTTCCGCCTCTCCGCCTCGGACGGGCGCTCGTTGACGACGATCGTGCCGGTCATCGGCCGCCACATGGCCGCCAACGCCGGCCTCGCGATCGTCATGATGCTCGAGGCCGGCTACGAGTGGGAACGGCTCACCCGTGCGCTCGCGCGCGATGGCGGCATCGAGGCCTACCTGCCGGGGCGCACCGAGCGGGTGTCGGGCGACCGGGGGCCGGCGGTCTTCGTGGACTTCGGCCACTCCCCCGATGCCTTCGAGAAGACGCTGGCAGCGGTCCGGCGGGTGACCCCGGGCAAGGTGCTGATGCTGTTCGGCGCGGACGGGGACCGGGACGCCTCCAAGCGCCACGACATGGGCCGCACCGGTGTCGAGGGCAGCGACATCCTGGTCGTCACCGACCATCACCCCCGCTTCGAGAACATCGAGACGATTCGGGCGACCCTGATCGAGGGCGCCCGTCAGGCCCGGCCGGATGCCGAGATCCACGAATACTCACCGCCCGAGCTTGCGATCGTCGAAGCGGTCAAGCTCGTCGGCGAGGGCGACGCGATCCTCTGGGCAGGACCCGGGCATCAGGATTACCGCGACATCCGCGACGTCCGCACGCCGTACTCGGCCCGTGAGCTCGCCCGGCGCGCCCTGCGCGACGCGGGGTGGCCCGTGCCCGAGCCGCACTGGCCGGTTCCCTACCCGGACTGACGCCTCCCGGCTTCCCGAGCGCGTCGCGCCCCCACCCCGCGCATCCTCCCGCTCGGCTGTCGCCATCGGCTAGTCCACCCGGCGTTTCGTGACAGGCGAGCACCGGGCGCTCTTCGCTCGGCTGTCGCATTCTGTGGGTCCGGCGACGTTTCGTGACAGGCGAGCACCGGGTGCTCTTCGCTCGGCTGTCGCATTCTGCGGGTCCGGCGACGTTTCGTGACAGGCGAGCACCGGTCGAAACGGAGCGCGACAGAGGGAACGCGCAGCTCAGGCGGAGGGGACGCGCAGCTCAGGCGGTGGCCACGATCGCCCGGTCCGCGGCATCCCGAGCCCAACGCTCCGCCTCGGCGAGCGACCCGCGCGTCACCGCGCCCGCGTCCGGTTCGTGGGCTTCCACGACGCGCTCGACGAGCTCGACGATCCCGGGGAACGACAGCCGCCCCTCGTGGAAGGCGTCGACGGCCTGCTCGTTGGCCGCGTTGAACACCGCCGGGTAGGTGCGGCCCGCGGTTCCGACCTTCTTCGCGAGCCGCACCGCGGGGAAGGCCTCCTCATCGAGCGGTTCGAAGGTCCAGGATGCCGCGACCGTCCAGTCGATCGGCCGCCCGACGCCGCCGACGCGGTGCGGCCAGTCCAGACCCAGCGAGATCGGCAGTCGCATGTCCGGCGGCGAGGCCTGGGCGAGAGTCGACCCGTCGATGAACTCCACCATCGAGTGCACGACCGACTGGGGGTGCACGACCACATCGATGTGGTGGTACGGCACGCCGAAGAGAAGGTGCGCCTCGATGACCTCGAGGCCCTTGTTCACGAGGGTCGCGGAGTTGGTCGTGACCACTCGGCCCATGTCCCAGGTGGGGTGCGCAAGCGCCTCAGCCGGTGTGACATCGGCCAACGACGCGCGCGAGCGACCCCGGAAAGGGCCGCCGGATGCTGTCAGCACCAGTCGCCGCACCTCGGAACGATCGCCGGCCAGCAGAGCCTGGGCGATGGCCGAGTGCTCGGAATCGACGGGGACGATCTGGCCGGGACGCGCGATCGCGGTGACCAGCTCCCCTCCGACGATGAGGGACTCCTTGTTGGCGAGCGCGAGGGTCCGCCCCATCTCCAGCGCTGCGAGGGTCGGTCCGAGACCCACGGAGCCGGTGATGCCATTGAGCACGACGTCGGCGTCGACATCGCGCACCAGCTGCTCGGCCTCGACGGCGCCGAGCGCGGTGAACTCGACCTGGAACTGCTCGGCCTGAGCCTGCATCGCCGCGCGGTTCGAACCGGCGGACAGTCCGACGACCTCGAAGCGCCGCGGGTTGGAGCGGATGACCTCGAGAGCCTGAGTGCCGATCGAACCGGTGGACCCGAGGATGATGACGCGACGCATGAAGTCATGCTAGTTACTTCATGCGCCGCGGCTGTCTCCGCGGCGTGCCGGTGCCTACTGCGCGGCGGCTACTGAGCGGCGGCGGGAGCGTGCTCGACGCCGAGGATGTCGACCACGAAGACGAGTGTCTCGCCCTTGAGGTCGGCGTCGTTGATCTCGCCCTCGCCGTAGCCGAACGCCGGCGGGATGACCACGACGACCTGCGAGCCGACGGTCTGCCCCTCGAGCGCCTGGCGGAAGCCGTCGACCACACCGGTGGTCTGGAACGAGGTGGGCGCACCGGCCTCCCAGCTGGAGTCGAAGACGGTGCCATCCGACCACTTCACGCCGGTGTACTGCACCAGCACCGTGTCGCCGCTGAGGACGGTGTCGCCGTCGCCCTTCTTGAGCGCCTCGAGCTCGACGGCGGTCGGCGCGTCGCCACCCGGCAGTTCGATGGTCGGCGCGCCGTCGTCGTCGAGCGTGACGACAGGCATCCCCTTGACCGGCTCCTGCGGCTCGCCCCACGCTGCGCTGGGGACGATATCGAGGAAGTCGAAGACGTAGACCTCACCGGCGTTCGGATCGCTCGGCGGGAACGTCGCGACCACGCGGGTGCCCGGCGTCGCGCAGCCCAGGATCTGACCGATCGGGTTGTCCGGCGAGATCTGAGCCGGCAGCAAGGGAGTCTCGCCGTAGCCGATCGCTCCCATGTTCTCGCCCGTGTCCGCGTTGAAGCCGGTCAGTGCGAAACGCACCAGCTGCCCCGCCTCGACCGGATCGCCCGAGCCCTCCTCGATCACGGTGGCCTGGAGCTCGGAGATCTTCAGGGGGAGATCGAACGTCGCGGTGGATTCCTCACCCACCGCGCCCTCGACCGTGACGGCTTCCGACGCGGCGCCGGACGGGGCCGTCGCCTCGCAGAGGTCGACGACCGGCGGGCCCGATGGACTCGCGGAGCCCTCCGGCGCGCCCGACGCGCAGCCTGCCAGGAGAACGGCCGAGAGCGCGGCGACGGACAGGGCGGCGAACGGGCGAATGCGCAAAATGAACCTCGAAGAAAGGGGAAAAAGGACTCTCCATCTTCTCGCACCTTTCCTCTGTCTCCGCTGAGAGGTGGCTATGCCAACAGTGGAATGAATACGGGAGTACCCTCAACGGGTGACTTCCGCGGAGATCCCCGAGCCCCGAGAAGCCGACTCCCCCGACCAGGCTGCCGTCCGGCAGATGGGCGCGACGTACGGTTTCGGGCGCTTCGTGGTGGCCCCCCTCGCACGGCTGATCTATCGTCCGCGCGTGGAGGGCAAGGCGAACGTCCCCAAGACGGGTCCGGTCATCTTCGCGAGCAACCACCTGTCGTTCATCGATTCCATCGCCATTCCGATCGCGGCGCCGCGGCCCGTTCACTTCCTGGCCAAATCGAGCTATTTCGATGGGCCCGGGATGGCGGGATGGTTCTCGCGCGAATTCTTCACGGCGATCGGTGCGGTGCCGGTCAAGCGCGGCGCCGGGCAGGCAGCCCTTGATGCACTCGACCAGCAGCGTCAGCTGCTGGACGGCGGCAGCGCCGTCGCCCTGTATCCGGAGGGGACCCGATCGCTGGACGGCCGCCTCTACAAAGGGCGTACCGGCGTGGCCTTCCTCGCACTTCAGACGGGGGCGCCGGTCGTCCCGGTCGGCTTGATCGGCACCGATCTGGTGATGCCGGTCGGAGCGCGGTTCCCGTCGATGACGCCGCGCGTGACGGTGCGATTCGGTGAGCCGCTCGATCTCGCCCACCACGGCGCCGCCGATTCCGGCAAGGCGCGACGGCTGGCGACGGACGACATCATGGCGGCCATCCACGCACTGTCCGGCCAGGAGCTGGCGAACGCCTACAACGAAGCGCCCGCCCACAGCCCGATCGAGCGGATCAGGCAGGTCCTTCCGCACGAGCGGCGCTAGCGCGCCGGCACCCGCGCGGCTTGATTCACCGTGGTTCGTCGAGGAGCGGTGCAGCCGTTTCGAGTGACACGATCGTCGGCTCGTGCCGGACCGGGAAGTTGACCGAATTCGCGATGAAGCACCACGTGTGGGCCTGCGCGTGTGCGGCGGTCGCGGCATCCACCATCGATTCCTCGGCGACGACCACGTGCGGCCGCAGGACGACTTCGCGGAACGCCCCGCCGCCGCGTCCGTCCTCCGCCATCACACCGGATGCCGCATCCCGATAGCCGACCACGATCACGCCCGCCTGCACGCAGGCATGCAGGTACGACAGCAGGTGGCACTCGCTGAGCGCCGCCAGCAGCAGGTCCTCGGGGTTCCACTTCGTCGGATCACCGCGGAACGGCTTGTCCGCCGACGCCGCGAGATCGGGCTTGCCGTCGATCTGGATGGTGCAGGAGCGATCGTATTCGCGGTACCCGCTGGTCCCACTGCCGCGATCGCCCGTCCATGTCGTACGCAACTCGTAGCGGTGTTCGCCGAACATTCCCCCAGTCTGACACGCCCGGATGCCGGGTCCTCCGACGGTAGGCTGGCGGGGTGCCGCAGACCTTCGCCGCAGCCGACGCCGTCGAACTGGCCGTCGTCGAACGCAGCGGCTTCATCGAGTCCCGCCACGCCGGCTCCGCGATCGTCCTCGGTCCCGACGGCACGGTCGTGTCCACCCTCGGCGACACCCTCGCGCCGATCCTGCCGCGCTCGAGCTTCAAGCCGATTCAAGCCCTGGCCTGTCTCACCGCGGGGGCCCCGCTCGAGGATGCGCGTCTCGCCCTGTCGACCGCGAGTCACTCGGGGACCGACCGGCACGTGTCCGTGGTGCGAGACATCCTCGACGCGGCCGGGCTCGGCGAGAACGCGCTCGGGTGCCCCGCAGCCTGGCCGAGCGATCAGGCAACCCGCGACGAGGTGATTCGCGACGGCGGCGGCCCCGCGGCCATCCGCATGAACTGCTCCGGCAAGCACGCCGCCATGCTCCTGACGTGCGTCTCCAACGGCTGGCCGATCGACACGTACCTCCAGCCCCAGCATCCCCTGCAGGCACACATCCGCGACGTCGCGGAACGGCTGGTGGGCGAGCGTGCGGCCACCACGGCGATCGACGGATGCGGGGCGCCCGTGTTCTCGATGAGCCTCGCCGGGCTCGCCAAGGCCATCCACCGGATCGGCACCGCCGCGGAGCGCTCTCCCTTCGCGCTGCACCGCAGCGCCGGCGCCCTCGTCCGCGCCGTGCGGGAGCACCCGTGGACGATCGACGGCCCCGGGCGTGCCGACACCGTCGTCATCGAACGCCTCGGCGTCTTCGCCAAGGGCGGCGCCGAGGGGGTCCTGGTCATGGTCGCGCCCAACGGCACGACCGTCGCCCTGAAGATGCTCGATGGAAGCGGGCGGGCGGCCACCGTCGTCGCCCTGCGGCTGCTCGAGCGCGAAGGCGCTCTGGCAGCGTCCGACGTCGCGGATGCCGTGACGAAGCTCCCCCTGTCGGTGATCGGCGGCGGGCAGGTTGTCGGGGCGATCCGCCCCGCCTTGTAGAGGCGCTCCCACGAGGAGCGCGAGCGCTCCAACGGCGGAGCGGAAAGGATTCCACGATGAGGATCAGCGTCCCCACCGAAGTGAAGAACAACGAGTACCGGGTGGCACTGACGCCCGCGGGAGTCCACGATCTCGTCCAGGCGGGCAACGAGGTGTTCGTGCAGCGCGGTGCGGGCGAGGGCTCGTCCATGCCGGATGCCGAGTACGAAGCGGCCGGAGCGACCCTCCTGGATGACGCGGCGGAGGTGTGGGCGCGAGCCGAGCTGCTGCTGAAGGTGAAGGAGCCGATCGCCGACGAATACGCGTACTTCCGCGACGACCTCGTGATCTTCACCTACCTCCACCTGGCCGCCGACCGACCGCTGACCGAGCGGCTCGTCGCGGACCGCGTCACCGCGATCGCCTACGAGACCGTTCAACTGCCCGGGGGCGGACTGCCCCTGCTGGCACCGATGAGCGAGGTCGCCGGGCGACTCGCGCCCACCGTGGGGGCTGCGACCCTGATGCGCTCGGCCGGAGGACTCGGGCTGCTGATGTCCGGCGTGCCCGGCACGCGGCCGGCCCGCGTCACCGTCATCGGCGGCGGAGTGGCAGGGGCCAACTCCGCGGTCATCGCCGCCGGACTCGGAGCCGATGTCACGATCTTCGACACCAATATCCAGAGACTCCGGTTTCTGGATGACCACTTCCAAGGAAGAGTCAAGACCGCGGCATCCAACCCGCTCGATCTGGACCACGCCGTCGTCGGCTCCGACCTCGTCATCGGCTCGGTGCTCATCCCCGGCGCCAAGGCCCCGAAGCTCGTCACCAATGAGATGGTCTCTCGGATGCGGCCGGGCAGCGTCCTCGTCGACATCGCCGTCGACCAGGGTGGTTGCTTCGAAGACACCCGGCCGACCACGCACGCGGATCCCACCTTCCCGGTGCACGGCAGCATCTTCTACTGCGTCGCCAACATGCCCGGTGCCGTGCCGAACACGTCCACCTCCGCGCTCACGAACGCGACGCTTCCCTACATCCGGCAGATTGCCCGGCGGGGTTGGCAGGATGCGCTGCGCGCGGACCCCGCCCTGGCCGCCGGACTGAACACGGTCGCCGGCGAGGTCGTGAACGCCGGTGTCGCGACCTCGCACGGCCTGGAGCCGGCGCCCCTGGCCGACGCGCTCGCCTAGAGTTTCCGCGGCACTTCTCTGCGTCCGCGCCGCGGATATCCGGCGCGGACGCAGGTTCGTGCCGCGCATCCGCGCGCCAGCAGCGCACGCGACCTAGACGAGCCCGCCGTCGATCGAGCGGCTGTACGCGGCAGGATCCTCGGGCACCAGCACCGGAGTGTCCCGGTTGAGGCTCTCACCGCGGAAGAACGGCTTGGACCGCGGGAAGGCGAACCACAGCAGCATCAGCAGCACCCCGAACGCCAGTGCCCCGATCCCGAGCACGAACGTGCCGCCGATCCCCAGCAGCACCGTGTAGCCGTAGTCGACGTCATACATGTCGATCGCGGACTGCACGAACGCGTACGTGAGCATCAGCGCGCCCAGGAGCGGGAGCAGGCCCTTGTAGAAGAAGTCGCGGACCGACGTGAACAGCTCGCGCCGGAAGTACCAGACGCACGCGTAGCCGGTGATCGCATAGTAGAACGCGATCGCAAGCCCCAGCGAGAGGATGGAGTCCTGCAGGATGTTGTCGCTGATCAGGGTCATCCCGATGTAGTAGACGGACGCCACGACGCCCATCACGAGGGTGGAGAACGACGGCGTCTTGTACTTCGGGTGGACGGTGGCGAAGCGCTTGGGCAGCGCCTTGTAGGCCGCCATCGACAGTGTGCCCCGCGCGGTGGGGAGGATCGTCGTCTGAGTCGATGAGATCGCCGAGATCATCACCGCGACCACCAGGACCCATCCGACCGGTCCCAGCAGGCCGTCCTTGATCGCGAGGAAGAAGTCGTCGGCGTTCGCCTCGTTGCCCAGCCCGGTCCCGGTCTCGCCGAGGCCCGCATACATCATCGCGGCGACGGTGACACCGACGTAGGTGACCAGCAGGATGACCGTGGTCAGCAGTGCCGCCCGACCAGGGGTCCGCTTGGGGTCCTTGGTCTCCTCGTTCAGCGCCAGGCACGTGTCCCAGCCCCAGTAGATGAACAGCGCGAGCAGGATCGCTTCGACGAAGCTGCCCCACTCGGTGAAGGCGAACGGGTTGAACCACGACCAGTCGAACGGCGTCGGGTCCGGGGCGGTGCCCGCGAAGAACTGCCACAGCGCCGCGACGACGAAGATCGCAAGAGCCAGATATTGGATGCCGAGGAGGATGTTCTGGATCCGCTCGCCGATCTCGACACCACGCCAGCTGACCCAGGTCATCAGCGCGATGAAGATCACACCGGTCGCCGTCACGAGCGGGACGTTCTCGGCGAGGAGGGCGTCTTCGGGGTTGCCGATGATCCCGTCGACCAGAGCCCAGAAGTAGATGCCGGCGATCTGCGCGAGGTTGGCGAGCACCACCATCCCGGCCACCGCCACGCCCCAGCCGCCCAGCCATCCGACCCAGGGCCCGAACGCCTTCGTCCCCCACGTGAAGGTCGTCCCGCAGTCGGGGACGGCGTTGTTCAGCTCGCGGTAGGCGAAGGCGATGAACAGCATCGGGATGAACGCGATGACGAACACGATCGGCGCCTGCGCGCCGACGGCGAGCACCACGAAGCCGAGTGTCGCCACCAAAGAGTAGACGGGAGCTGTGGAGGCCAAACCGATGACGGTCGAGCCCCACAGGCCGAGCGTTCCGGCGGCGAGTCCTTTGCCTTCGGGTCGGTCCAGGATTATCGGAGATGTAGCCACACTGCGAACGTATGGGGCGCCCTCCCCCCGGTCAAGAGCGGCGTAGCCCCGCGTCCGTCGGCAGCACGACGCGCTCCGGCGCTCCCCCGGCGCGCAGCAGCCACGCACGCGGAGCGCCCGGCTCGCAGTACGGCGGCAGGGCCCGTTCGCCGGTCAGCATCCGCAGCTCCGCCGCGAACGACGACTCCACGACGAAGTCGTGATCGGACCGCATCGTGGTGAGGGCCCGCCAGTGGCGCTGCCATTCCTCGGCATCCCCGGCCACGACGACGGGTCGGCCGGTGGCCCACTCGGACGCACCGGCGTATTCGTCCAGCGAGAGCACGGACGCCCCGCGCCGCGTCCACTCGGCGAGAGCGGCACGGGCAACGGGCGAGCGTCTCAGCACGGCACCGGTGAGCGGCTGGCACGGGTACCACGGGCCGGTCGGCACCGGCCGCAGAGGAGCCGGCGCGGAACTGGTCGCCACCTGGACGGCACGCCCGTCGATTCGCCCGCGGCCCGGTGGGCTCCCCGGCTCATAGTGGGACGGCTCGCCGCCCGCGGCGATGTGCTCGGCACGCGAAGCCGCCGCCAGAACGAGCCGACGCGGCAGCAGGTCGCCGAGGCGCGCGACCGCGCCGACGAGCCGCTGCGCGGATACGGCGACGAAGATGCCCGCAGAGCCGGCTCCGCGAACGAGCCGCTCGAGTCGCTCGATCAGCTCGCGGGCGTATTCCGGAGCGAGGGCAGAGGCGAGTGCGTCCAGATCGTCGAGCACGACCAGGCTCCCGGGAGGTGGGACGCGTACAGCGAGCCCGGCGACGGCATCCCAACCCTGCTCCGCCATGGACGAGACCCACTGCACGTCGCCCGGCGCCTGCGCGACGAGCGTGCGCAGTGCCGTCGTCTTGCCGCTGCCACCGCCGCCGACCACGAGCAGCCCGCGCTCGTGCACACGTACGCCGACCGGATGCTGTCGCTGCTGGTCGGGTTCATCGGCGAGCCCGATCAGCATCGTTTCGCGTGGGCGACCGGCGACGCCGATCAGGTCCTCGACGTCGATCCGCGCAGGCAGTTCGGGCAGCCACGGTCTGCGCGGACGGGGTCCACCGGTGCCACGTGCCACCGCTTCGACGTCTTCTCGGGCGGACAGTGCGATGCGCACTCGGCGCGGAGTCGGATCGCCCGCCGAGCGCACCAGCGCGAGACCACGGCCGTCCGGTCCGCCGGGGAGCGAGGCGGCATCGTCGCTGCCCACGATCGCGCGACTGTCCAGCGGATCGGTGACACGAAGGCTGATCCGCAGCGGACAGTTGGCGAGCAGGCTCTCGCGCACGACTCCCGAGGGCCGCTGGGTTCCGAGGACCAGGTGCATGCCCAGGGCGCGACCGCGCGCCGCCACGTCGGTGAACACCGCGTGGAGCTCGGGATGCTCGCCCAGGAGCGCCGCGAACTCGTCGACGACGATGACCAGTCGTGGCAGGTCCACCCGCGGGTCCAGGATGTCGCGGGCGCCCGAGCGGGACAGCTCGGCCTCGCGCCACCGCACTTCTGCGCGGAGGCTCTCGATCGCTCGCCGCGCTCCGGCTCCGTCCAGGTCGGTGATCACGCCGGTGACGTGCGGAAGGTCGGCGAGCGCATCGAACGCGGTCCCCCCTTTGAAGTCGGCGAGGAGGAAGCTCACCTCGCTCGTCGAGTGCGTCGCGCACAGCGCGACGACCCACGTGACGAGAAGCTCGGACTTGCCCGCCCCGGTCACTCCGGCCACCACGGCATGCGGGCCGTCGGTCACGAGATCGATCACGAAGGCGTCGCCCGCCTCGGCTCCGATGACCGCGCGCAGGCGACCAGGTGCGCTGGTCGGCGCGTCCGACAGCAGCGGACCGAGTGCGACGGTGGCGGCGGTGTCGGCTGCCCCCAGGACGCGGGCGGCGCGCGCGGCCAGTTCGTCCGCCAGTGTCGCCGCCTGGCCGAGACCGAGCGCCTCGACGGCGATCTCGCGCACATCGCCGCCGGTGTCGATGAGCGCGCGGCCGGGCGAGACGACAGTGAGAAGCGACCCGCATGCCGGCGGCGGGGTGGCCTCCGCGCGCACGATCACGATCTGTGCGCCGACCGGAACCGCCTCGCCCGGACCGACCAGGCACAGGGCCGTGCCGGTCGCGGCCGAACGGTGCGGCAACCGCTCGGCCCACGCATTGTCACCGCGGAGCGGACCGACGATCCGAAGCTCGCCCGGGGGAAGCGCCATGCACAGCTGGATCACCACGGCACGCGCGACCGCGCCGGCGACCACCGGCCGCCCGACGATGGCGAGCCCTGAGTCCGAGGGGACGACGACGGGTGCGTGGTCGAGGCGGGCGGCGCGTCCGCGCAGGTCGGCGGATTCGGGGTCGTCGCCCCCGCCCGCGACGCGCACCGCGCTGCGATCCGTACCCGCGCCGACGACGAGCACCTGACCACGCCCGGGAACGGGCCGCCAGATCTCCGTGTCGCGGGCGAGGAAGGCCGCCACATCGGGATGCCGCGCCCACCGGCGTGCGCGCTCGTCGGCATGCCGCTCTCCGATCTCGCGCGCAACCCGAGCCCGCGCGGTTCGCGCGCGGGCTTCGGCGCGCCTGCGCTCACGGCGCGCGCCGCGCGCGCCGTCGAGCACGGTCGCTGCGGCGATGAGCGGCCCGAGCGCGGCCAGCCAGAGCGAGAGCACGGAGCCCGTGACCAGCCACAGCGCGACCGCACCGAGGATGGGAACGATCGAGGCAAGGATCGGCACGCCCGCTCGTGCAGGCGGATTCCATGGCGCCGGCAGTTCGAGGGGCTCAGCCGGCACGTCCGCGGCGGGCGCGGGCGGGGACGCCGGCGACGGGGTGGGGGCGAAAGAGGACAGCACCACTGGAGTCAACCCGTGTGGGCGACGCGCTGTCCGGAACCGGTGAGTCCCGGTGGAGTCTGCGGCCTCGAATCAGGCTGGGGAGGAGTCAGCACCGACCGTGGAGCCGCGCGGAGCGTCCGCCCCGGGCGAGCGCCACGCGACATCGAGGACGATGATCGTGATGTTGTCACGGCCGCCGTTCTCCAGCGCGGCATCCATCATCGCGTCCACGGCGTCGGCGGGATCCGCGTTCTCCGTGAGGAAATGCTGGATGCCGTAGTCCGTGAGTTCCTTGGTCAGGCCGTCGGAGCAGATCACGAACCGGTCGGCATCGACGACGTCCAGTCGGACGTAATCGGGCGAGACGCTCTCGCTCGGGCCGACGGCCCGCGTGATCACGTTGCCGTACGGGTGGTTCTCGGCCTCCTCAGGACTCAGCCGGCCCGCGGCCATGAGCTCCTGAACAACGGAATGATCGGTCGTGATCTGTTCGATCGCTCCCCCGCGGAACAGATACACGCGCGAGTCGCCGATGTTGAGCGTCACCCAGTGGGGCGGGTCTTCACTGACGTCGAGGTACACACCGGTGAGCGTCGTGCCGGTTCCGTCGTCGGTGGTCTCGGGGTGCGACGCGATGTCCTTCACCGCACGCGAGAGCGCCTTCTCGATGGTCTTCGGGGTGACCGACCCCGCAGTGACGACACCGCCCAGCCGATCCACCGTGCTCGCACTGGCGATCTCCCCGCCGATGTGTCCGCCCATGCCGTCGGCGACGATGAAGAGGGGGTAGCTGGTCAGCAGGGCGTCCTGGTTGACCTCACGTCGCCGGCCGGTGTGCGTCGCGCCCGCCCAGGACAATTCGATCGTCCCGCCTGCCACCGACACTGATTGGAAGTGGGTGGATACTTCGGGCACGCCCTGTCCTCCCGTTAGCCGACATCGGCGGCGACATGACCGGGTTCGGTCCCATCGACGTGCTCACATCCTACTGGAATCCGCCGCGGTGCCCGGCTGCGCGTGCCCGCTCAGCCGGCGCACGGCGGGCACGTGCCGACCGTTCGCTCACAGCGAACACCCCTCAGACGCGGGCAGCGGGATCGTCGGGGAGCGGGAACAGTGCGTCGATCGCGACGAGATCGTGGGGCGACGGCGACCACGCCGTGGCGGCGGCGGCGTTGGCTCGAACCTGGTCGGGACTGGTCGCGCCGGCGATCACGCTGGTGAGGGCGGGGCGTGACAGCAACCAGCCGAACGTCGCCTGCAGCATCGAGATGCCACGCTGGTCGCAGAAGGCCTGGTACTGCTCGAGCGCATCCCACGGGGCGTCCTGCCACACGTGGCGGCGCTGCATCATGATGCGGCTGCCGGCGGGGCCGCCCTCGCGTGTGAACTTGCCGGTGAGCAGTCCGTTGTGCAGGGGGAAGAACGGGAAGAATCCCAGACCGAATCGCTCCACCGCCGGGAGCACCTCGCGCTCGGCGGCCCGTGCGAGCAGGCTGTAGTGATTCTGCGCGGAGATGAAGCGGGCGCCGCGGTCCGGTGCGGTGAAATCGGCTTCGGCGATCTGCCAGCCTGCCAGATTGGAGTGACCGTAGTAGCGGATCTTCCCCTCCCGAACGAGATCGTCCAGGACGGAGATCGTCTCGGCGATCGGCGTCGCCGCGTCCGGGACGTGCAGTTGATAGAGGTCGATCCAGTCCGTCCGGAGCCGGGTCAGCGAGGCCTCGACCGCAGTCCGCACGTACGACCGCGACCCCTTGGATGCCGTGATCGCGTACCCCATGTCACGCCCCGGGTGACCGAACTTGGTGGCGAGGACCACGCGGTCACGTCGCCCCTGAAGCGCGTGCCCCATCAGCGTCTCGCTCAGGCCCGGCTCCGCACCGTACATGTCCGCCGTGTCCAGGAAGGTGACGCCGGCATCGATGGCGGCCTCGAGCACCTCCACGGTGCCCTCCAGCGTCTGCGTGTTCGTGCCGGGCCTGCCGAAGTTGTTGCAGCCGAGGCCGACCGCCGAGACGAGGAGGCCGGATGCGCCGACACGGCGGAGAGGCAGGATGCTGTCTGTCGAGCTCATCCCTCCACGCTAACGCGGTCGCGCCGCCGTCCGCGTCGACCGCGACAACGGCAGGAGCCCCCACCGATGCGGTGAGGGCTCCTGGGACGTGCGCCGCGTCGGCGCTATACGCGCGGGTCTTCCGGCGCAGGCGGCGGTGTGGTGGGCGGCTCCGGCGCGGCCGGCGGCTCGGGAGCGGCCGGCGGAGCGCTCGGCGGCTCGGGAGCCGACGGCCCTGCGGCGGGGGGCGGCGGCTGATATCCGGCCGGCGGCGGCTGGTACCCGGCCGGCGGCGGCGGGTTCCCGGCGGGCGGCGGCGGGTTCCCGGCGGGCGGCGGCGGCTGATATCCGGCCGGCGGCGGCTGGTACCCGGCCGGCGGTGGGTATGCACCCGGCGGCGGCTGCATGCCTGCCTGAGGATAGCCTCCCGCCGGCGTCTGGTTGGGAACGCCGGCCCATACGGTGCGGTCGGCCAGGAACGAGTTGTTCGCCCACGGCGCCGGGGGGACGGCCGGGTTCCAGCGCGATTTGTCGAAGGCGAGGATGCCGAGCCACACGATGCTGAGGAAGAAGTAGAGAATCAGCCAGACCGGCTCCTTCTGCAGCTTCAACCCCACGCGCCAGGCGGCGAGCAGCGTCACAGCGAGGGCTGCAAGGCCGACGAGCCAGCCGAGCACCGGAATCCAGCCGAGGATGATCGAGGCGCCGATCGCGATCAGGATCAACCAGGGACTCAGGTCTCCGAGCTTGCTGAAGACCATCGTGTTGTACACAGGCACCCACGCCCGCCACCTGCCCTGCACACCCGCCTTGTCGAAGATCTTCATCAGGAAGATGGAACTCAGAACATAGAAGCCGATCGCGAAAATCACCCAGAAGACAGCGAACGCGGCCCAGATCGCGATGAGGGACCCGTCAGGATAGTCGTACATGAGCGTCCTTCCCAGAGAACGAACGACGACGTGCTCCACGTCGGCGAGGCATCCGCCCTGCTCGTCACATGCTAGCGACGGCGAGTGTCCCCCGACAGGAACTGGTCGATACTCGCGACTCGTGTCGCCGCTCGCTAGCCTTGCGGGGTACCCCCCAGAGAACGTGGAAGGACCACATGACCGACTCGACGCCCCCGACGCCCCCGCCCTTGCCCACTCAGCCGGCCGATCAGGCCGCACGTGCGGCCGAGCCGATCACGACCGCCTCCCGGCCGTATGACCCGGCCTCGGACCCTGACGACACGGGTGTGCCGACCTCGCTCGGCGGCGAGTTCGACGACGTGAGCCGGGGCTTCTTCCGCGCGCTGTTCGACCTTTCGTTCCGGACGTTCATCACTCGCCGCCTGGCGAGCGTGTTCTACCTCGTGGGTCTCGTGGCGATCGCGATCGGCTTCATCGTGTATTTCGTCACCGGTCTGGTAAACGGGATATCCGCACTGTTCTTCAACGTCGGCGCCGGGATCTCATTGATCGTCGCAACGCTGATCATCGTGCCGATCGTGACGTTCCTGGCCATTGTGGTGCTCCGCTTCGTGATCGAGGCCGTGGTCGCTCTGATCGCGATCGCCGAGAACACCGAGCGCACCGCGGAGAACACCCGAGGGTCCATCGGGGACTGAGGCTGCTCAGGCGAAGAGCTCCAGTTCGCCTGATGACCCGTTGCGGACCGTCACGCCGACGGAATCCGCCCAGCGGGCGAACGCTCGGACGGAGCCGATTCGCGGGCGGCTCTGTGCGAGCGCGCGCACCAGTGCGCCCTTCGCGTGCTTGTTGAAGTGGTTCAGCGACCGCACCGTCCCCTCGGGTCCTGCACTGACCACGCGTACGTAGACCGAGGGCGAGGATGCCGGGACCGGGCCCAGCGCGACGTAGGCCTCCGAGCGCATGTCCAGGACGAAGCGCGACGGCAGGGCGGCCAGCGCCTCGGTGACCGCATCCGCCCACACACGCCGCAACGAGGGCGAGCCGGGCAGTGAGACGCCGGCGCCCAGCCGGTACGCGGGGATGCGATCGAGTGCACCCACCGGGCCGAGCGGCGCCGTGTGGATGAGAACGTTCGATCCCAGCCAGCGGCGCGCCGACGCATCGAGGGATGCCGCGTCCAACGCGTCGTAGAGCACGCCGGTGTATCGGTCGATGGCTGCCATCGTCGGCGCGGAGCGCACGATGGCGTTGCGTGCCACCTCGTGGTGCTGTGTCACGCCGAGACCGAGCGCCCGCGCGGCGGCCGCGGGATCCGCCGAGAGCGATGCGAGGGCATCCAGGACCAGGTGGCGTTCCCGACGCAGGCCGGGCAGCGCCAGTGCATCCACGTCCAGAGATGCCGAACCCCCTCCGGACCGCTTGGTCTCGGAGGGGGGCAGCAGAACGAGCAAGCTAGCTCATGATCGCCGCGTTGCCCGCGACGATGGTGACGACGTCATTCTCCACCGACAGGAAGCCGTCCTGTGCGTTGGCGACGATCTTGTTGCCGTCCTCGAGCGTGATCCGCACCTCGCCGGCCGCGAGCACACCGAGGATGGGCTCGTGACCGATCATGATGCCGATCTCGCCGAGCACAGTCCTCGCCACGACGAGGCTCGCCTCGCCCGTCCAGACCTCGTGGTCTGCCGCGACGAGATTCACCGTGAGCGCCATGATCAGCCGTTCTCTTTCTGGATCCGAGCCCAGTTCTCCTCGACGTCCGAGATGCCGCCGACGTTGAAGAACGCCTGCTCGGCCACGTGGTCGAAGTCGCCCTTCACGATCGCGTCGAACGACTCGATCGTCTCGGCGATCGGCACGGTCGAACCCTCGACGCCCGTGAACTTCTTGGCCATGTACGTGTTCTGCGAGAGGAACTGCTGGATGCGACGCGCGCGCGACACGACGACCTTGTCCTCCTCGGAGAGCTCGTCGACGCCGAGGATCGCGATGATCTCCTGCAGTTCCTTGTTCTTCTGGAGGATCTGCTTGACGGCAGTGGCCACGCGGTAGTGGTCGGCGCCGATGTAGCGCGGGTCCAGGATGCGGCTCGTCGATGTCAGCGGGTCGACGGCCGGGTAGAGGCCCTTCGACGCGATCTCACGCGACAGTTCGGTCGTCGCATCGAGGTGCGCGAACGTCGTGGCCGGGGCCGGGTCGGTGTAGTCGTCAGCGGGGACATAGATAGCCTGCAGCGACGTGATCGAGTGACCGCGCGTCGAGGTGATGCGCTCCTGCAGCACACCCATCTCGTCGGCGAGGTTCGGCTGGTACCCCACGGCGGAGGGCATACGGCCCAGCAGGGTCGAGACCTCGGAGCCCGCCTGCGTGAAGCGGAAGATGTTGTCGATGAACAGCAGCACGTCCTGACCCTGGACGTCGCGGAAGTACTCCGCCATCGTCAGGGCGGACAGGGCCACGCGCAGGCGCGTCCCGGGCGGCTCGTCCATCTGACCGAAGACCAGCGCGGTCTTGTCGAAGACGCCGGCCTCCTCCATCTCGTGGATGAGGTCATTGCCCTCGCGGGTGCGCTCACCGACACCGGCGAACACCGACACACCACCGTGATCCTGCGCGACGCGCTGGATCATCTCCTGGATGAGGACGGTCTTGCCGACTCCGGCGCCGCCGAAGAGGCCGATCTTTCCGCCGAGAACGTACGGCGTGAGCAGGTCGATGACCTTGATGCCGGTCTCGAACATCTGCGTCTTCGACTCGAGCAGGTCGAAGCTGGGCGCCTTGCGGTGAATGCCCCAGCGTTCGGTGATCTCGATCTTCTCGCCAGGCTTGGCGTTGAGGACCTCGCCGATGACGTTGAACACCTTGCCCTTCGTGACGTCGCCGACCGGCACCGTGATGGGGCCGCCGGTGTCACGCACTTCCTGGCCGCGGACGACGCCGTCGGTGGGCTTCAGGGCGATCGCGCGAACGAGGTCGTCACCGAGGTGCTGCGCGACCTCGAGCGTGATCTCGTTCGACTCGTCGCCGATGGTGATCGTCGTCTTGAGCGCGTTGTAGATGTCGGGAAGCGAGTCGTGCGGGAACTCGATGTCGACGACCGGACCGGTGACGCGCGCGACGCGCCCGATGACCAAGGTCTGTTCGTCGGTAGCGGTGGGGGTCATTGTCTTCTTCTCTTTCGGAGTGGTTTCTACTTCGCCGATGACAGGGCGTCAGCCCCGCCGACGATCTCGGCGATCTGCTGGGTGATCTCCGCCTGACGCGCATTGTTGCGCAGGCGGGTGTAGTCGGTGATGAGCTTGTCGGCGTTGTCGCTGGCCGACTTCATCGCCTTCTGCGTGGCGGCGTGCTTGGCAGCCGAGGACTGCAGGAGGGCGTTGAAGATGCGGCTCTGGATGTACACCGGAAGGAGCGCATCCAGAACGGTCGCGGCATCCGGCTCGAACTCGTAGAGCGGGAATGCCTGAACGTCACCCTGGGACTCGCTCGCCTCGACGACCTCGAGTGGGAGCAGACGCACCGTTTCGGGGGTCTGCGTCATCATGCTGACGAACCGGTTGTAGACCAGGTGGATCTCGTCGACGCCACCCTGCTCGGAACCGCGCTCGAAGGCCTCGAGCAGCGTGCCGGAGATCTGCTCCGCGAAGCGGAACTCTGGCGTGTCGGTGTCGCCGGTCCACTCCGCCTCGCTCTTGATGCGGCGGAACTGGAAGAAGGCGACCGCCTTGCGGCCGACCAGGTAATAGGTCACTTCCTTGCCCTGCGATTGAAGCAGGGTGGCCAGTTCCAGACCCTCGCGCATGATCTGCGAGTTGAACGCGCCGGCAAGCCCACGGTCCGAAGCGAAGATCACGATCGCCGAGGACTTGACCTCGCGTGCGGTCGTCAACGGGTGGTCGGTGTTCGAATGCGTGGCCACTGCCGACACAGCCCGCGTGACAGCACGCGCGAACGGTGCCGAGGCGCGCACGCGCGCCATCGCCTTCTGGATCCGCGATGCAGCGATGAGCTCCATCGCCTTGGTGATCTTCTTGGTCGTCTGAGCAGTGCTGATCTTCTGCTTGTAGACCCTCAGTTGTGCGCCCATAGTCCGTGTCTGCTGCCGCTACTTGCGGCGGCCCTTGACGATCTGCTCCTGGTTGACGTCCTCAACCTCGGTCGCCTTGAATTCCTCGTGGCCGGGGTTGTCGATGTGCTGACCACTGCCGCCGCGGAACTCGAGCGTGAACTCGTCCACGACGCGGCCGAGCTCTGCTGCGGTGTCATCGTCGAGCACGTTCGTCTCGCGCAGACGATCGAGGATGGTCGTGTTGCGACGGACGTGGTCCAGCAGGTCGCGCTCGAAGCGCAGCACGTCTTCGACCTCGATCGTGTCCAGCTTGCCGTTCGTGCCGGTCCAGATCGAGACGACCTGCTCCTCCACGGGGTACGGCGAGTACTGGGGCTGCTTGAGCAGCTCGGTCAGACGCGCACCGCGGGCGAGCTGACGACGGGATGCGGCGTCCAGGTCGCTGGCGAACATCGCGAACGCCTCGAGCGAGCGGTACTGGGCGAGCTCGAGCTTGAGCGTGCCGGAGACCTTCTTGATCGACTTGACCTGGGCGTCGCCGCCGACGCGGGAGACCGAGATGCCCACGTCGACCGCGGGACGCTGGTTCGCGTTGAACAGGTCGGACTGGAGGAAGATCTGTCCGTCGGTGATCGAGATGACGTTGGTCGGGATGTACGCCGAGACGTCGTTGGCCTTCGTCTCGATGATCGGCAGACCGGTCATCGAGCCGGCGCCCAGCTCGTCGGAGAGCTTCGCGCAACGCTCGAGCAGACGCGAGTGCAGGTAGAAGACGTCACCGGGGTACGCCTCGCGGCCCGGCGGGCGGCGCAGCAGCAGCGACACGGCGCGATACGCCTCCGCCTGCTTGGTGAGGTCGTCGAAGATGATCAGGACGTGCTTGCCGTCGTACATCCAGTGCTGGCCGATGGCCGAGCCGGTGTAGGGCGCAAGGTACTTGAAGCCGGCCGGATCCGAGGCGGGAGCCGCGACGATCGTCGTGTACTCCATGGCACCGGCGTCTTCCAGCGCGCCCTTCACGGCCGCGATGGTCGAGCCCTTCTGGCCGATCGCGACGTAGATGCAGCGAACCTGCTTCTGGACGTCGCCGGACTCCCAGTTGGCCTTCTGGTTGATGATCGTGTCGATCGCGATCGCGGTCTTGCCGGTCTGGCGGTCGCCGATGATCAGCTGGCGCTGGCCGCGGCCGACCGGGATCATGGCGTCGATCGCCTTGATTCCCGTCTGCATGGGCTCGTGCACGCTCTTGCGCTGCATGACACCCGGAGCCTGCAGCTCGAGCGCCCGGCGACCCTCCGTCGCGACCGGGCCGAGGCCGTCGATGGGGCTGCCGAGCGGGTCGACGACGCGACCGAGGTAGCCGTCGCCCACTGCGACAGAGAGGACCTCGCCGGTGCGCGTGACTTCCTGACCGGCCTCGATGCCCGAGAACTCGCCGAGGACGACGACGCCGACCTGGTGCTCGTCGAGGTTCAGCGCGAGACCGGACGTGCCATCGGCGAACCGGACGAGCTCGTTCGCCATGACGCCCGGAAGGCCTTCGAGGTGCGCAATGCCGTCCGCCGCGTCGACGACCGTGCCGACCTCGGTCGCCGCCGCGCCCGTGGGCTCATATGCGGCGACGAAGTCCTTCAGCGCGTCGCGAATGGCGTCGGGGCTGATTGAGATATCTGCCATGGTGTTCCTTCGTTCGGTGAGACCGGAGCCTCAAATCTCCGCGCGGCTTCGGGATCGAAGCAGTGCGGGAAGTCTTATCTAGCCAGCCAGTCGCTGGCGCAGGTCGGCGAGTCGGGCCGACACGCTCGCATCGATCACGTCGTCCGCGATCTGCACGCGCAGGCCTCCGACGACCTCGGGATCGATCACCGTGTTCAGCGAGACGGGGGTGCCGTATCGCTGCGAGAGCAATGCCGTCAGGCGCTCGGACTGCGAGGGGCTGAGCGGTTGCGCGGCCACGACGGTTGCGACGGTGCGGCCCCGCTGGTCTGCGACGAGATCCATTGCACTGTTCAGCAGCTGCCGTGCTCGCCGCTCGCGCTGCTGCTGGACGAGGGATGCCGCGATCAGAGTCGCCGCCGCACTCGCCCGGCCTGCGAGCAGGGACTCGACCAGGACGCCCTTCGCCGACTCGTCCCCGAGCCGGCTGCCCAGAGCAAGTTCGAGCTCCGGGTTCTCCGCCACGACACGGGAGAAGCGGAACAGGTCGCCCTCGACGTCGGCATCGGGTTCTGCGATCGACGCGGCGCGGATGGCCAGTTCTTCGATGCCGTCCACGAGGTCAGCGGCCGACGACCACCGCGAAGCGACGATCGACTGCAGGAGGGAGACCGTCGCGGGCTGGAACGTCGGGCCGAACACAGCCGACACGACGTTCGAGCGCGCGGAGTCCGGCGCCGACGAATCGGCCAGCGCGCCGCTCAGCTGCGACGAGCCCCCGACGGCATGCGCCGCCGCGAACAGCTCGCGGGCGGTGTCGATGTCGACGGCGGGCACGGCGGCCAGCGCCGCCGTCGCTGCCGCAGTGGCCTGAGTGGTCGCGCTGCCCATTAGTTCGACGCTTTCTGAGCGGTCTCGGAAGCCTCGAGCTCGGCGAGGAAGCGATCCACGACGGCCTGAGCCTTCGCATCATCGGACAGCGTCTCGCCGATCACGCCTCCGGCGAGGTCCAATGCGAGTGTGCCGACCTCGGAACGCAGCGACACGAATGCCGACTGGCGCTCCGCCTCGATCTGCGCGTGCGCGCTCGCAGCGATGCGGGCGGCCTCGGAGGACGCGGCATCCTTCGCTTCGGTGAGGATCTTCCTGCCGTCCTCACGGGCGGCTTCACGGATCTCCCCCGCCTCGGTGCGCGCACCGGCGAGTTGGGCCGTGTACGCCTCGAGCGCGGCCTCGGCCTTGCTCTGCGCCTCGGCGGCCATCTCGATGTTGCCCTCGATCGCGGCAGCGCGTTCGTCGAGCAGCTTCTTCATCCGGGGAAGGGCGACCTTCCAGAAGATGAAGAGGATGACGATGAAGCACACCGCCGACCAGACGATGTCATACATCGCCGGCAGCAGAGGGCTCGGCTCAGCCTCGCCTCCCTCTGCGGCGAATGTGACAAGAGCGTTCAGCATCCTGTCTCCTTAAGTCGTCGTCGAGGTTCAGTAGCCGAAGATGAAGGCTGTGGCGATGCCGATGAAGGCGAGCGCCTCGGTGAAGGCGATACCGATCCACATGAGCACCTGCAGGCGACCTGCGAGCTCAGGCTGACGGGCGACACCCTCGATGGTCTTGCCGACGACAATGCCGACGCCGATGGCGGGCCCGATGGCGGCAAGGCCGTATCCGACGGTCGCGATGCTGCCGGAGACCTCGGCCAGAACCGTAGTTGAGTCCACGAGTTGGTTTTCCTTTCGGTTGTCGGGTGGCAGGGCCGACCCGGGATCAGTGCTCCTCCGCCACCGCGAGCTGGATGTACACCGCGGTGAGGAGAGCGAAGACGTACGCCTGGAGGACTGCCACCAGGAGTTCGAACAGGGTGAACACGAATCCGAACGCGAGCGATCCGACTCCGAGGAGCGACCACCAGCCACCGGCCGTGAAGAAGAAGAACTGGGTCGCCGCGAAGAACAGCACCAGCAGCAGGTGTCCGACCATCATGTTCATCAGGAGTCGGAGCGTCAGAGTGACAGGCCGGACGATGAAGGTGGAGATGAACTCGATCGGCGTGACGATGATGTAGATCGGCCACGGCACGCCTGCGGGGAACAGGGAATTCTTGAAGAAGTTCTTGGGGCTCTTCTTGACGCCCGCGTAGATGAACGTGAAGTACGAGATCAGAGCCAGGAGCAGCGGGACGGCGATGATGCTGGTGCCGGCGATGTTCAGGAACGGGATGATCCCGGTCAGGTTCATGAACAGGATCATGAAGAAGATCGTGGTCAGGATCGGCAGGAACCGATCGCCGTCCTTCTTCCCGAGCAGGTCGTGCGCGATGTTCACGCGCACGAAGTCCAGCCCCATCTCGACGAGGCTCTGGAAGCGCCCGGGGACGATCTTCATGCGGCGGGTGCCGAGCCAGAAGATCACCACGATGGCGACGGTGGCGAGGATCTGGATCAGGTTGATCCTCGTCAGCTCGAACCAGGTCCCCTCGAAGAGGATGGCGTTCGGGAAGAATTCCCAGATCGACGGCGCGTGGAAACCGCTATCGTCCGATTCGACTGCAGTGGCGATCATGGTCGCGGCTTGAATTAACAGCGCTGGCTCCAGCTTCGGGGCAACGAGATTAATCGTTGTGACGATGGTCGGTGAGAGTCACTCCGCAAGCACTCAGGTACGAGTGGGCGGGCGCATTCCAACCCTAGCAAACGAACGGGGCTCAAGAATCCGCACGCGGACCTTGGGCGGTTCCCGACCGCGTCGGAGGGGCGGTTTCGTCGATCACTTCGGTGGGCAGTGAGGCGTCGCTGACCGTCGGGACGCGCATTCTGGTCAGCACGATGACGTCGACCACGAGGGAAGCCAGAACGCTGACGACGACGGCGACGAAGAAGATGACCGGGCTGATCCAGGGCTGCCCACGCAGCAGGAGAAGGGCGACGATGAACACGATGAGCTTGAGGATCCAGCCGCCCAGCACGATCCCGAAGAACACCGGCACGTAGAGCGCATCGCCGTACCAGCGATTGGCGATCAGGATGCTGGCGGCGGTGATGGCGAGGAAGACAGCGGCGACCAGGACGCCGATCAGGGCACTCCACATGCCCGTCGCCCCGTCGATCAGGTAGCCGGCGACCGCGCCGATGACCGCGAGGACCGCGGTCACCACACCGGACCAGAGGAGCGTTGCGCGCAGGATCGGCGTGCTTGAGACGGTTTGGGCACTCATCGAGCGGCCTCCAGGGTCGGTGTGTCATCGCTCGGAGCGAGGACGGCGGGCTTGCGCCGCCACGTGGGCAGCAGTGTGACGACGAGGCAGGCGGCGGCACCGACGAACGCGAAGGCGACGCCGATCCAGTACTGACCGATCCAGTTCTCCCGCGTCCCGATGTACATCAGAAGCACGGCGAGACTGAACACCGCCGTCCAGGCGTAGAAGATCAGGACCGCGTCGCGGTCCGTGTGGCCCATATCCAGCATCCGGTGATGGAGGTGCTTGCGATCGGGCGAGAAGGGGGACTTTCCGGCAGCCATGCGGCGCACGACCGCCAGACCGAAGTCCAGGAGCGGAAGCAGGACCACCACCACGGGCAGCAGGATCGGGATGAAGGCACCGAGCAGCTGCGAACGGCCGAACCCTTCGGGGTCCAGGACCGCCGGTTCGAGCTGGCCCGTGATCGCGATCGCCGAGCACGCCATGAGGAGGCCGAGCATGAGGGCACCGGAGTCGCCCATGAAGAGCTTCGCCGGACTCCAGTTCAGCGGCAGGAAGCCGATGCATGCCCCGATCAGCACGGCCGCGATGAAGGATGCGAGGTTGAAGTAGGTGCTGGACCCGGTGTCGCGGACCAGGATGTACGAGTACGCGAAGAAGACGACGTTCGCGATGAGGCAGACGCCCGCCACCAGGCCGTCGAGACCGTCGATGAAGTTGACGGCGTTCATGACGACCACGATCGAGAAGACAGTGAGCGTGAAGCTCACCCAGCTGGACCCGATGATCAGCCCGCCGATCGGCAGCGAGAAGATCTGCAGCTGCCCGAACCACGCGATGATGCCGGCCGCGAGGAACTGGGCGCCCAGCTTGATCATCCAATCCAGATCCCACAGGTCGTCGGCGACGCCGACGAGCACGATCAGAAGCGTCGCGGCGAGGATCGCGTACACCGGGGCCGGATCGACCCAGAAGATCGCGAAGTAGGGATGCTGCGAGGACACCGCGAACGCCGCGACGACGCCCAGGAACATCGCGACCCCGCCCAGTCGGGGCGTCGGGGTCTTGTGGACGTCACGCTCGCGGATGCCGGGATACAGCTTGTACTTCAGGCTCAGTCGCCAGACCGCCCAGGACAGCGACAGGGTCACGGCGGCCGTGAACAGGATCGTGAAGATGTACTGCTTCACGGGGTGTCCTCAATGGGGCTCCGCCCCACACCCCCGGCTTGCTGACGCGCGCCCTCAATGGGGCTCCGCGTCGGACCCCCGGCGTCGCTCGGCAGCTCGGCGATGAACGTGTCGTCGGGTTCGCGGACCGGGTCGGGTTCCAGCAGATCGCCGACGACCTCGCGCAAGGCGGCCCGGTCTATCGCCCCCTCGCGCAGAACACGGATGACCGGTTCCACGTCGGGGCTGAGCCCGACCAGGCTCGTCGCATCGATGATCGTCGAGGAGACGCCTGTGGCGGAGGGGCCGCCGTCGAGATACACCGCGACGCTGTCGCCGAGCATGCTCCGGGCATCCCAGGCCAGGATCGCGGCGGGCATTCCGGTCAGGTTGGCGCTGGAGACGGCGAGCGGACCGGTCTCCTCCAGCAGTTCGAGGGCCAGGTTGTTGGCCGGCATCCGCACCGCGACGGTGCCGTGCGTGTCGCCCAGGTCCCAGGACAACGAGGGCTGCGCAGGCAGGACGATCGTCAATCCCCCGGGCCAGAACGCCTCGACGAGTCGTTCGACCGGCTCCGGAACCTCGGCCACCAGCGCGCGCAGCGTCGCGATGCCGGCCACCAGCACGGGCGGAGGCGAGGAACGCCCACGGCCTTTCGCTTCGAGCAGTCTCTGAACGGCGCGAGCGCTGAAGGCATCGGCAGCGATGCCGTACACCGTGTCGGTCGGAAGCACCACGAGTTCGCCCCTGCCGATGGCCTGGCGTGCTTGGCGCATCCCGGCCAGCAGCTGCGCCTCGTCACGGCAGTCGAATACAGGGGACATGTCGCGCCCAGTCTAACCGGCGGGGTGTCGCGGACCCGCCCGTCGTCAGGGTGCGATCGCCGTGGTCGCGCGGTCGCGCGAGGTGAGGTCGGGGTGAGTCGACGCGGCACGCCAGCCGTCGGCCGTGAGCAGTTCGCGGATCGCTGCGCCCTGCCATTCCCCGTGCTCGATCACGAGGCTGCCGCCGGGGTGCGCGAGCCGCAGTCCGACGCGGCTGACCACGCGAACCACGTCCAGTCCGTCCTCTCCCCCGTACAGCGCGGCGGCAGGGTCGAAGAACCGCACCTCGGGATCACGAGGGATCGCGGCATCCGGAACGTATGGGGGGTTGGACGCCACCACCGAGACCTGACCGTTCAGCTCGGGGAACGCGTGCTCCAGGTCGACGAACGCGACGCGTGCGTTGTCTGCGCCGACGAGCGCGAAGTTCTCTTTGGCCCACACGAACGCCTCCACCGAGTTCTCCGCGGCGAAGACGCGGGAGTGCGGGACCTCGGTGGCCAGCGCGAGGGCGATCGCACCACTGCCGGTCCCGAGATCCACCGCGATGGGGGCCGGGGATGCCGCGGCCGACAGCGCGTCGATCGCCAGCTGCGCCACGATCTCGGTCTCGGGCCGGGGGACGAAGACGCCGGGGCCGACGCGCAGCTCGAGGTGCCGGAAGGGTGCGGTGCCGGTCAGGTGTTGGAGCGGTTCGCGCGTCGCGCGTCGCGAGACCAGCTCATCCAGACGCCGGGCGTCCTGCGCATCGATCGCGTCGCCGCGGATCGCGGCCGCCTGAACGGCTCCGCGGCCGGTGCCGAGAATGTGCGCCGCGAGCAGTTCGGCATCCACCGACGCGTCCGGGATGCCGACGCCGGTGAGTCGGTCGGCAGCGCTGCGGAGCGCGTCGGCGAGCGAGGCGGAGGAGGGGGAAGGTGACGACATGAGCGGCATACAGCATATGCCGTGCGTGCCGGCCCCCCGCTCCGTCGCCGACGTCTCCGAGCGCCTCGGACGCGGCCGCTCCCCTAGGCTTGTGCGCACACGACGACACTGTGAAAGGTCCGACATGTCCGGCATCCACCCCGATATCACCTCCGCCTTCGGCGACACCCCGCTCGTTCGCCTCAACCGCGTGGCCGAGGGTGTGGACGGCATCGTGCTGGCGAAGCTCGAGTTCTACAGCCCGGCTGCCAGCGTCAAGGACCGCATCGGCATCGCGATCGTCGATGCCGCCGAGGCATCCGGCGCCCTTCCGCCGGGCGGCACCATCGTCGAGGCGACCAGCGGCAACACCGGCATCGCCCTGGCGATGGTCGGCGCCGCGCGCGGCTACCGCGTCATCCTGGCCATGCCCTCGTCCATGTCGATGGAGCGCCGCCTGCTGCTCAAGGCATACGGTGCCGAGCTCGTCCTGACCGACCCGGCAGGTGGCATGAAGGGCGCACTCGCCAAGGCCGAGGAGATCGTCGCCGAGACGCCCGGCGCGTTCCTGGCCCGCCAGTTCGAGAACGAAGCGAACGTCGCCATCCACCGCCGGACCACCGCCGAGGAGATCATCCGCGACACCGATGGGCAGGTCGACTACTTCGTCGCCGGCATCGGTACGGGCGGGACGATCACCGGCGTCGGGCAGGTGCTCAAGGAGCGCGTGCCCTCCGCGAAGGTCATCGCCGTCGAACCGGCGGACTCCCCGCTCCTCACCAAGGGCACGGCCGGACCGCACAAGATCCAGGGGATCGGGGCGAACTTCATCCCCCCGATCCTGGACCGGAGCGTCATCGACGAAGTCATCGACGTCGAATTCCCCGACGCCATCGAGACGGCCCGTGCCGTCGGCGTCAAGGACGGCATCCTGGTCGGCATCTCCTCCGGTGCCGCGATCTGGGCCGCACTGCAGATCGCGGCCCGCCCCGAGGCTGCCGGCAAGAACATCGTGGTGATCGTCCCCTCGTACGGAGAGCGCTACCTGTCGACCGCTCTGTACGAGCACCTTCGCGAAGACTGAGCCGCCTCCACTGAGAAAGGGCGTTCTGTGCCCGGCATCCACTCCGACATCACCTCTGCATTCGGCGACACACCGCTGGTGCGCCTGAATGCGCTCACCGACGGCCTGGGCGGAGAGGTGCTGGCCAAGCTCGAGTTCTACAATCCCGGCTCGAGCGTCAAGGACCGCCTCGGTTTCGCGCTCGTCGAAGCCCTCGAGGCCTCCGGCGAACTGCTGCCCGGCGGCACGATCGTCGAGTCCACGAGCGGCAACACCGGTATCTCGCTGGCGCTGATCGGCGCCGCGCGGGGCTACAAGGTGATCCTCACGATGCCGGCCTCGATGTCCAAGGAGCGCCGCACCCTGCTGAAGGCCTACGGCGCCGAGCTGGTGCTGACCGATCCGCACAAGGGCATGACCGAGGCCGTCGCGACCGCCGAGCGGATCGCGGCGGAGACCCCGGGTGCGGTCCTGGCCCGCCAGTTCGAGAGCCCCGCCAACGCCGAGATCCACCGTCGCACGACGGCGGAGGAGATCTGGCGCGACACCGACGGCGTCGTGGACTACTTCGTCGCCGGATCGGGCACGGGCGGCACGATCACGGGTGTCGGCCAGGTGCTCAAGCAGCGCAATCCGGACGTGAAGATCGTGGTCGTCGAGCCGAAGGACTCCCCCGTTCTGACCGAGGGTCGCGCCGGTGGGCACCGCATCCAGGGCATCGGCCCGAACTTCGTCCCGGCCGTGCTGGACCGCTCGGTCATCGACGAGATCTTCGACGTCGAATTCGACGACGCCCTGCGCGTCGCCCGCGAACTGGCCACCCGCGAGGGCATCCTGGCCGGCATGTCGGCGGGTGCCGCGGTGTGGGCTGCTCTCCAGATCGCCGCACGCCCCGAGGCCGACGGCAAGCGCATCGTCGTGATCGTCCCCGACGCCGGTGAGCGATACCTCTCCACGGCCCTGTACGAGCACCTTCGCGACCCGGAACCGGCATCATGAGCGAGCGCATCGGACCCATCGCGCGCCTGCGCGAAGACGTGGCGGCGGCCAAGCTGCGGGACCCCGCGGCGCGCAACGGCGTCGAGCTCGCCCTGCTCTACCCGGGGCTGCACGCGGTGTGGGGATACCGTCTGTGGCACGCGCTGTGGGTGCGGCGCGCGCGCTTCCTCGCGCGGATGGGCGCGCAGATCACCCGCTGGCTCACCGGCGTCGAGATCCACCCCGGTGCCACGATCGGCCGCCGCTTCTTCATCGATCACGGAATGGGCGTCGTCATCGGCGAGACCGCCGAGATCGGCGACGACGTGATGCTCTACCACGGCGTCACGCTCGGCGGACGACAGCGCGAGGGCGGCAAACGGCATCCCACCATCGGCGACGGGGTGGCGGTCGGGGCGGGCGCGAAGGTCCTCGGGCCCATCACGATCGGGGCCGGTTCGGTCATCGGAGCGAACGCAGTGGTGACCAAGGACGCCCCGCCCGACAGCATCCTGGTCGGTGTGCCTGCGAAGCCTCGCGCGCGTGCCGTCGGCGAGGACACCCGGGCGCTGCTCACGGTGCCCGAGTACAGCATCTGACCGCGGTCAGTCGGCGCGGCGTTGGGCCACCTGGCGTTTGAGGAAGACCATCGGCAACAGCCATGTGGCCAGGGCCGTGATGACCCACACGATCACCGGAGCGAGCACCCACGCGAGGGGCTGCGAGATGCCGATGCCCGCGTTCGGGATGAGCACCACGATGACGATCGCGATGAACGTCGAGATGATCCCGATGCCGCCGAGCAGGGGCGCTGCGTGACGGCGGGTGATCTTGAAGACCCACGGCGCCAGGACGCTCTGGATCACCGCGAAGATCAGCACCGCCAGGGCGAAGCCCCACCAGTCGCTCCAGTCGATGTGGAAGCCCGGCAGGATCAGGTCGGCCACGATCAGGCCGACCGCCGCCGAGACCACGAAGATCGCTGCGCGGATGAGGAACGTGATCATGCGCCGAGCGTAGCGCGGCAGTCCTCGCGCCTCCCTCCGGCTCGCGGCGGGTCCGCCGCCCCGGTTCACTTGCCCTGAATGCACGCCGAGGCGGCCGAACACCGTGCAAACAGGGCAAGTGAACAACGCGCGGGGCGAGGCTAACCGCGGGCGCGGAGCGCGGCGTGCACCCGTTGGATGAGAACACCGGGGTCGGCGAACACCATCGACTTCGTGACGCGGATCACCCGCCAGCCGAGTTCGGCCAGGCGGTCGTGCTTCGCGATGTCGCGATACCACTGGCGCGGATCGAGCCGATGGTGATCGCCTTCGTACTCGATGGCGATCCGCAGCTCGGGATACGCGAGGTCGACGCAGCCGACGAACTCCCCTGCCTCGTCGTACACATCGTGATCGAGGAGGGGTTCGGGCAGGCCCGCATCGACGATCGTGAGCCGGCACCACGTCTCGGGGCGGGACACCGAGCCGTGGCGCGCGCGCAGCAGCGCCTCGTCGAGGGCGGCGATTCCGATGCGACGGCCGCGGCGCAGCTCCACGTCGAGGTCGGAGACATCAGCCAGCGGCGCCCGCAGCACCCGGCCGAAGGGGCCGGCGATGCGCGGCGCGAGGATGACGGCATCCGCGATCGCCGTCAGATCATATGGATGCCGCACCGCACGCCCCAGCTGGGCCCACGTCGACGCGGGGCTGGTCGTGCGCAAGCCGAAGGGACCCGTCACAACGGTGACCTGCGCGCCGGCGAGCTGGTGGCCACGAACGCCGCGACCGCGCGGGGCGCGAGTCGGGGCGCATACCGAAACGTCGATGCGGTCGAGGTCGAGCGGAGGCAGCGGGAGGTCCCACAGAACGGCAGCTGTGACGTGCGAGAAGAACTCCCCCGCGTGCATGTGAGCGGCGAACTGCCGCGCGGCGAGGATCGTCGCGTCTCTTCTCGGGTCTGAGAGGGCCTCATCGGGCTCAGCTGAGCCCAGCTCGAGCGGTTCGGCCCGCAACCCGGCGAAGGGCCGGTCGAGGTGCGGGGAGTCGATTTCGCGGCGGGACATTCCGGCGCGATGGGCGTCGGCGACACGGAATGCGGGGAGTGGTTCTGCCGTCATCCCGGCACCCTCGCACAACCGCCGCGGGGCGCGGGCGCGCTGTCCACAGGCCCGCGCGCCCCGCGGTTCACTTGTCCTGTATGTACACGAAACGCGGGCGCGCGCGTACAAACAGGGCAAGTGAACAGGTGAGGCGCGGGCACTTACGCACACGCACTCACGCCACTCACGCCCACACGCACGCACACGGGAGAAGTGAGAAGACCCGCGGCGAAGCGACGCCGCAGCGGAGATCAGTCCTCGGAACCCAGCGCCGCGAGGCGCTCTTCCTCGTCGGCCGCGATGCAGGACTGGATGATCGGGTCGAGCGCACCGTCCATCACCTGGTCGAGGTTGTACGCCTTGTACCCGGTGCGGTGGTCCGCGATGCGGTTCTCCGGAAAGTTGTAGGTGCGGATGCGCTCGGAACGGTCCATGCCGCGGATCTGCGACTTGCGGGCTGCGGAGGACGCGGCATCCAGCTCCTCCTGCTGCTTCGCGAGGATGCGGGCCCGCAGCACGCGCATGCCCGCCTCGCGGTTCTGCAGCTGCGACTTCTCGTTCTGCATCGACACCACGATGCCGGTCGGCAGGTGGGTGATGCGCACCGCGGAGTCGGTCGTGTTCACGGACTGTCCCCCGGGTCCGGAGGAGCGGAAGACGTCGATCTTGAGGTCGTTCGGGCTGATCTCGACCTCGTCGGGCGCGTCGACCTCGGGGAAGACCAACACACCCGTGGTCGAGGTGTGGATGCGTCCCTGCGACTCCGTTGCCGGCACGCGCTGCACGCGGTGCACACCGCCCTCGTACTTCAACGAGGCCCATACGCCCTGCGCGGGGTCGCTCGAGGAGCCCTTGATGGCGACCTGGACGTCCTTGTAGCCGCCGAGGTCCGATTCGGTGCGTTCCAGCAGTTCGGTCTTCCACCCACGGGATGCCGCGTACTGCAGGTACATGCGCAGCAGGTCGGCCGCGAACAAGGCGCTCTCGGCACCGCCCTCGCCGCCCTTGATCTCCATGATGACGTCGCGGCCGTCGTCGGGATCGCGCGGGATGAGGAGGCGCCGCAGCTTCTCCTGCGTCTCCTCGACGCGCTCCTCGAGCGCGGGCACCTCGGCGGCGAACGCCTCGTCCTCGTTGGCGAATTCCTGCGCGGCCTCAAGGTCGCCGGTCGCGAGCACCCACGCGTCGTAGGCACCCACGATGCGCGACAGCTCGGCATAGCGCCGGTTGACGCGCTTCGCGCGCCCCGCATCGGCGTGCACAGCCGGGTCGGAGAGTTCCTCCTGGACGGCCTTGTGCTCGTCGATGAGGGTCTTCACCGATTCGAACATGAATGCTCCGAACGACTACGTCAGCGAATGCTGTTCTCGTGCCCGTGGCTGCTGCCACCGCCGGTCGGCGCGGGGATCGACTTCTGCATCTGGACCAGGAACTCGACGTTGGACTGCGTCTCCTTCAGCTTGCCCAGCACGACCTCGAGGGCCTGCTGCGTGTCCAGACCCGCAAGCGCGCGACGGAGCTTCCAGGTGATCTTGACCTCATCGGCCGAGAGCAGCATCTCTTCACGACGCGTGCTCGACGCGTTCACGTCGACCGCGGGGAAGATGCGCTTGTCGGCGAGCTGACGCGACAGGCGCAGCTCGCTGTTGCCGGTGCCCTTGAACTCCTCGAAGATGACTTCGTCCATCTTGGAGCCGGTCTCCACGAGCGCCGTGGCCAGGATCGTCAGCGAGCCGCCGTTCTCGATGTTGCGCGCAGCGCCGAAGAAGCGCTTGGGCGGGTACAGCGCCGAGGCGTCGACCCCACCGGTGAGCACGCGGCCGGATGCCGGGGCAGAGATGTTGTACGCGCGACCGAGACGGGTGATCGAGTCCAGCAGCACCACGACGTCGCGGCCCAGCTCGACGAGACGCTTGGCACGCTCGATGGCCAGCTCGGCGACCGTGGTGTGGTCCTCGGCGGGACGATCGAACGTCGAGGCGATGACCTCGCCGCGAACCGTCCGCTGCATGTCGGTGACCTCTTCGGGACGCTCGTCGACGAGGACGACCATGAGGTGGACCTCGGGGTTGTTCGTCGCGATCGCGTTGGCGATCTGCTGCAGCACGATCGTCTTGCCGGCCTTGGGCGGCGCGACGATGAGGCCGCGCTGGCCCTTGCCGATCGGTGCCACCAGGTCGATGATCCGCTGGGTCAGCTTCTCGGGCACGGTCTCGAGGCGCAGGCGCTCCTGCGGGTACAGCGGCGTCAGCTTGCCGAACTCGACGCGATCGGCGGCGTCCTCGACGGACAATCCGTTGACGGAGTCGACCTTCACCAGGGCGTTGTACTTCTGGCGTCCCGGCTGCTCGCCCTCGCGGGGCTGCTTGATCGCGCCGACGACGGCGTCGCCCTTGCGGAGGTTGTACTTCTTCACCTGGCCGAGCGAGACGTAGACGTCACTGGTGCCGGGCAGGTAGCCGGTGGTGCGGACGAAGGCGTAGTTGTCGAGCACGTCGAGGATTCCGGCGATCGGCACGAGGACGTCGTCCTCGCCGATCTCGGTGTCGAACTCGTCGGCGACGCCCTGGCCGCGACGCTTGTTGCGCTGGCGGTTGCGGTTGCCCGCCGGTCCGCCATCGTCGTCTGCGTCGGATGCCGGAGACTGCGTCTGCGGCTTGGCAGTGGGAGCGCTCGGCGCGTCCTGGTCGCCCTTGGCCGGGGCAGCCTGCGTTGCCTGACCGGTCTGGCCGCCCTGGGCGTTGCGGTTGCGGTTGCGGTTGCGGCTCCGGCTGCGGCTACGGCTGGGGGTCCCATCGCCGTGGTCCTCGCCGGACTCGCCGGCTTCGGCCGTGTCAGCGGACTCGCCACCCTCACCGTCGGTGGACTTCTCGGCTGCGGGGGCCTGCGGTGCGGCGTCGCCCTGGGCAGAATCGGTCGTCTCGGGCGCTGCGACGGCGGCCGGTTCGGTCTCGATCTCGGCAGCAGACTCGACGGCGGGAATCTCAGCGGCGGGCGCCTCGACAGCGGCGGGCGCCTCGACAGCGGCGGGCTCAGCAGCGGGCGCCTCGACAGCGGCTGCCGGCGCCTCATCGGCGGCGGGTGCATCGGCGGCGGGTGCATCGGCGGCGGGTGCATCGACGGATGCCGGCGCCTCAGCGGCGACCCCGGTGCTCTTCGCCCGACGGGGTGCGCGCTTGCGCGGCGCCTTGACGGGGGCGGGCTCGACGGGAGCTTCGGTGGCTGCCGGAGCGGCATCCACCGGAGAGTCGGCGGGAGCGTCGGCGGCGACCTCGGCGGCAGCGGACGGCGCTGCTGCCGCGGCAGGCTCTTCGGCCTGTGCCGCTTCGGTCTCGGCCGCGGGCTCGTCGGCCGGAGCTACCACGTCGGCCGGCGCCTCAGCGCGGTCTTCGGTGGTCTCGGTGCTGTTCTCGGCCGTGGTGGCGTCGACGTTCTCGGTGGCGTCGGGCGCTTCCGTGCGCTCTTCCCCGTTGGCGTCGGCGGTATGGATCTCGGAGATGGACTCCACGAGTTCTCCCTCATGAAACGTGTGGATGATCATGTCTGCACGAGACGCACGCCACAACGGACGTCAGCCCGCGCCGCTTCACAGGCTTCGAACTTGGGAAGGCGGGGGGTCGTGCAGAGTTTCGCAGATTGCGAGCGGAGGCCAGATTCACGTAGTCACGTGGAACCCTCCGTTATGTCCCTCACTGTACCACCCTTGAAGTCCACGGCGAGCATCAGCGCCTCCCACGGAGTGTCCGTGGATCGCGCCGCCAGATCGGCCGCCGCGAGGCGCCGACCAGGGCCATCGGCGAGCACCAGCACGCTCGGTCCGGCTCCGGAGACGACTGCTGCGAAGCCGGCATTGCGCAGGCTCCGCACCAGGCGATCCGTCTCCGGCATCGCCTGCGCGCGATAGCTCTGGTGCAGCTTGTCCTCGGTCGCCGCCAGGAGCAGCTCGGGGCTCTGCATGAGCGCTGCGATCAGCAGCGCGGATCGCGAGACGTTGAAGACGGCATCCTCGCGCGGCACTTGCAGAGGCTGCAGGCTGCGCGCGACGCTCGTGGACATCGTGGACTCCGGCACGAAGATCAGCGGCGACACTCCCCGGTGCACGAGCAGCTTCTTGTGCTGCGGCCCGGACTCGTCGACCCACGCGATGGTGAGACCGCCGAACAGGGCGGGGGCCACGTTGTCGGGGTGCCCCTCGAGTTCCGTGGCGAGGCGCAGCAGCGTCTCGGCGCCGAACTCGACGTCTCCCGCCAGCAGGCCCTTCGCCGCGAGCAGCCCGGATACCACCGCGGCGCCCGACGACCCGAGGCCTCGGCCGTGCGGGATGACGTTGCGCGCGTCCAGTCGCACTCCCGGCATCCGCCGCCCGACCGACTCGAATGCATAGGCCATCGCGCGGACGACGAGGTTCGACGCGTCGCGCGGAACCTCCTGCGCACCTTCGCCGTGGACGGTCACCTCGACCCCGTCTCCGGGCATCCGGGTCACGACGAGCTCGTCGTACAGGCTCAAGGCCAGGCCGAGGGTATCGAACCCCGGCCCGAGGTTGGCGCTGGTCGCCGGCACGCGTACCGCGACGGACCGCCCTTCGACAGCGGGTTCCCGAGCAGGTCGCGAAGCGACCGTGTCGAACGGCTCGGAAACCTGTCTCCGGACGGGTCGGCTCACGCGGTGACTCCGGAGGAGACCAGGCCGAGAACGGATGCCACGTCCGACGTGGTCGCATCCACGACAGTGGGTTCCACCTGCGTGCCGTCCGCGTTGCGCAGCGCCCACTGGGGGTCTTTCAGCCCGTGGCCGGTGACGGTCAGCACGACGCGCGCGCCCTGCGGGATGACCCCGGCTTCGGCGCGGTCCAGCAGACCCGCGACGCTGATCGCTGAGGCGGGCTCGACGAAGATCCCCACCTCGCCGGCGAGCAGCTTCTGCGCCGCCAGGATACGGTCGTCGTCGATCGCGCCGAAGTACCCGTCCGTCGCGTCGCGCGCTTCGAGCGCGAGCTCCCACGACGCGGGGTTTCCGATGCGGATCGCGCTGGCGATCGTCTCGGGGTTCTTGACGATCTCACCGCGCACCAGCGGGGCGCTCCCCTCGGCCTGGAAGCCGAACATGCGGGGGACGCGCGTGGAGATGCCGCGGTCGGCCTCCTCGCGGTATCCGCGGGAGTACGCGGTGTAGTTGCCCGCGTTGCCCACCGGGATGAAGTGGAAGTCCGGCGCGTCGCCGAGCGTCTCGACGACCTCGTACGCCGCGGTCTTCTGGCCTTCGATCCGGTCGGGATTGACCGAGTTCACGAGGTGGACCGGGTAGTGATCGGCCAGCTCCCGGGCGATCTCGAGGCAGTCGTCGAAGTTGCCGCGGATCTGGATCAACTGGCCGTTGTGGGCGACCGCCTGGCTCAGCTTGCCCATCGCGATCTTGCCCTCGGGGACCAGCACGGCAGCCGTGATGCCGGCGTGGGCAGCGTAGGCCGCAGCCGACGCCGACGTGTTGCCGGTGGACGCGCAGATGATCGCCTTCGCGCCGTGCTCGATCGCACGCGAGACGGCGACGGTCATGCCGCGGTCCTTGAACGAGCCGGTCGGGTTCATGCCTTCGAACTTCACCCAGACGTCGGCGCCGGTGCGGCGCGACAGCGCGGGCGCGGGCAGCAGCGGCGTGCCGCCCTCGCCGAGCGTGACGACGGTCGAAGCATCCGTCACTCCCAGACGATCGGCATATTCGCGGAGGACTCCGCGCCAGACGTGTGCCATGTCAATCCCCTTCTACGCGCAGCACCGAGACGACCCGCTCGACCACGCCGCTGGCGGCGAGTCGATCGACGGTGTCGCTGAGGTCCTGCTCTCGTGCTTTGTGAGTTCCGATGACCAACCGCGCGACGGGAACGCCGAGCGCGGCGTCATCGATGACGGTCTGCTCGACCGTGGCGATCGAGACGCGGCCTTCGCTGAGGATGCCGGCCACCGTGGCCAGGACGCCCGGCTGGTCGTCGACTTCGAGCGTGATCTGGTACCGCGTGGTGACGTGACCGATCGGAACGATCGGCAGGTTCGCGCGGGTGGACTCGGCCACGCCGACGCCGCCCGCGATGTGGCGTCGGGCCGCGGAGACCACATCGCCCAGCACCGCCGACGCGGTCTGCACGCCGCCGGCGCCGGCGCCGTAGAACATGAGGTTTCCGGCGGCCTCGGCTTCGACGAAGACGGCGTTGTTCGCGCCGTGGACACTGGCCAGCGGGTGGTTCCGGTGAATCAGCGCCGGATAGACGCGCACCGAGATCGACTCCTGCCCGTCCACGCCCGGCTCCGCGTCGAGTCGCTCGCACACCGCCAGCAGCTTGATGACATATCCCGCGTGGCGTGCGGAGTCGATGGTGGCCTTGTCGATCGAGGTGATCCCCTCGCGGTGCACGGCATCCAGCGGGACGGTCGTGTGGAACGCGAGGCTCGCCAGGATCGCCGCCTTCTGCGCGGCGTCGTAGCCTTCGACGTCGGCGGTGGGGTCGGACTCGGCATAGCCGAGCGCCTGCGCCTGCGCGAGCACGTCCGCGAAGTCGGCGCCCTCGGTGTCCATGCGGTCGAGGATGTAGTTCGTGGTCCCGTTGACGATGCCCATGATGCGCCGGACGCGGTCGCCGGCCAGCGAGTCGCGGAGCGGGCGGATGATCGGGATGGCACCGGCCGCGGCGGCCTCGTAGTACACCTGCGCGCCGACCTGGTCTGCCGCGTCGAAGATCTCGGGCCCGTGGGTGGCCAGCAGCGCCTTGTTGGCGGTGACAGCGTCCGCGCCCGAGTTGATCGCCTGCAAGAGGTACGTCTTGGCCGGCTCGATCCCGCCCATGAGCTCGATCACGATGTCCGCACCGACGATGAGGGACTCCGCGTCGGTCGTGAACAGCTCGCGCGGCAGGTCCGTCTCGCGGGGCGCGTCGAGGTCGCGCACGGCGATACCCACCAGTTCCAGCGACGCTCCGGCGCGGTCGGCGAGTTCGTCGGCGTGCTTGAGCAGCAGCGCGGCAACCTGTGACCCCACGGCCCCGGCCCCCAGCAGCGCAACTCTCAGTCGGCGGTGGTCGGTCATCCGGCTCCCTCTGTTCTTTCGTCGTCCCCGCGGAACGCGGGTGTCTTGTCCAATCCGGCGTCATGCGCCAGGAGATCGTCCAGGCTCACGCCGCGCACGATGATCCGGGCGGAGCCGGCGCGCACCGCGACGACGGGAGGACGCGGCACGTAGTTGTAGTTGCTCGCGAGCGAGAAGCAGTACGCCCCGGTCGCGGGCACCGCAAGCAGGTCGCCCGGGACGACGTCATCCGGCAGGTATTCGGCGTCCACGACGATGTCGCCGGACTCGCAGTGCTTGCCGACCACGCGCACCAAGGCAGGTGCCGCCTCACTCACGCGGGAGGCGATCCGTGCACTGAAGTCGGCCCCGTACAGCGCGGGCCGGGCGTTGTCGCTCATGCCCCCGTCCACGCTGACGTACAGGCGCTGCGCGCCGGCGCCGATCTCCACCGGCTTGGTCGTGCCGATCTCGTACAGCGTCACCCCCGCCTGACCCACGATCGCCCGACCGGGTTCGAAGGCGAGGTTGGGCATCGGGATGCCGCGCACCTCGCACTCGCGGGCGACGGCGTCGACGATGCCCGATGCGAGCTCCTCGATCGGTGTGGGATCGTCGGCCGAGGTGTAGGCGATCCCGAATCCACCGCCGAGGTTCAGGACCGGGATGTCGCCACCGTCCAGCAGCGTGGCGTGCAGCTCCACGATCCGTGCGGCGGATTCCAGGAAGCCGGCCGTCCCGAAGATCTGGGATCCGATGTGGCAGTGCAGTCCCGCGAAGACGAGCGCAGGCAACTCGCGGATGCGTGCCACGACAGCCGGGGCATCCTCGAGCGTGAAGCCGAATTTCTGGTCTTCATGGGCGGTGGCAAGGAACTCGTGGGTCTCGGCGTGGATGCCGCTGTTGACGCGAACGAGCACGGTCTGCGTGCGGACATCGTCCACGGATCGGCGCTCGAGGATGGCGGCGAGCCGCTCGAGCTCGATCCAGCTGTCCAGCACGATCGAGCCGATGCCGACGTCGACCGCGTTCTCGAGCTCCGCGACGCTCTTGTTGTTGCCGTGGAATCCGAGGCGAGCGGGGTCGGCTCCGGCGGCGAGTGCGACCGCGAGCTCACCTCCGGTGCACACGTCCACGGCCAGGCCCTCGTCGGTCACCCACCGGACGACCTCGGCGCACAGGAAGGCCTTGCCGGCGTAGTAGACACGGGCCTGCACGCCGTGGCGCGCGGTCGCCGACCGGAAGGCCGCCAGCGTTCGACGCGCGTGCCCGCGGACCTCATCCTCGTCCACCACGTACAGTGGCGTGCCGAATCGGTCGCGCAGGTCGGTGGCCGGCACGCCGGCGATCTGCAGCACGCCCTCGTCGTCCCGCGTCGCGGATGTCGGCCAGACGCCGGGTGCGAGCGCGTTCGCGTCGTCCGGGGGCAGGAGCCAGTCCGGGGCGAGCGAAGGAGAGACGGACAACTCGAACCAATCGTGGAAGGGTGCTTCGGCGCGACTGCTGCGGGGGTGAGCCCGGGCTCAGCGGGTGTGCCGCGGCAGCGGCGGACTCACGCGCCGGGCGGTCCTCAGAAGTCTATGGCACGGCATCTGCCCATCACGCGTTGGTGACGGTCCTCACGCGCAGGCGCCAGGCTGCTGCAGTGCCGGGTCGCCAACGATCGCCCCGTCGATGTCCAGCTCGGCGACCACGTGCTCGCCGGTCACCGAGATGTCCGCGAGCCGCACTCCGGCCGGGATGTACGAGGCGATGCAGATGGTCCAGTCGCGCAGGACGGTGTCGGTCACCGCGCCGAACTGGTCACGAAGCGCGTCGGCGGACACCTCGTTACCAGCGAGCTGGAGGGATGCCGGGGTGAGCACGATGTCGCCGTCCACGGCGCTCGGCGTCAGCGCCACCCCGACCGGCACCTCCAGGCCGAAGAAGCGCAGGTCGGTCGCCATGGTGACGTTCGGCTCGGCCAGACCCACGGAATCGGCCGGGAAGTTCTCGACCGTCGAAAGCAGCGTGCGCACCTGGTCGGCGTCGAGCACGACGGTCGCCGATGCTGCTCCGGCCGCGGCATCCCCCCGAATGGCGATGTCCTGCGCGTGGACGGTCACGTCGCCCACCAGCGCGCCGAGCTTCACGTCGTCGGAGGCGACGGTGACATCGTCCAGAGTGCCGGCGATCAGCTGCGGCAGGACCGCTCCCGCGACGGAGACGTCGACCTCCTGGTCGGCCGGCAGCGCGAGCTGTGTGATGACCTGCTCACGGATGGTGGAGGTGACGATGTCGCGCGCGATCCACTCCCCGGCGAACCACGCCGCGACGGCGAGCCCGGCAACCACGAGCACCGCGACGATCCAGGGCCACACCCGGCGGCGCCGTGCGGGCGGCTGCTCGGTGTGCGCCCACTCCGGGAGTGGTTCGGTCGGCTGGGTCTGGGCTGTCGTCATGCCCTCGCCTACATCCGTTCCGGCGCATCGACGCCGAGCAGGTCGAGCCCGTTGCGCAGCACCTGGCCGGTCGCGTCGTTCAGCCAGAGCCGCGTGCGGTGCACGCTGCCGACGGGCTCGTCGCCGAGCGGGATCACCCGGCAGTTGTCATACCAGCGGTGGTACAGCCCGGCGAGCTCCTCGAGGTAGCGAGCCACGCGGTGCGGTTCGCGCACCTCGGCGGCGAACGCGACGATGCGCGGGAATTCCTGCAACGCGCCCAGCAGCGCCGACTCGGTCTCGTGGTCGAGCAGCTCGGGGGCGAACTCGCTGCGATCGACGCCGGCCGCGACGGCGTTGCGCGCCACGTTGTGCGTGCGGGCGTGCGCGTACTGCACGTAGAAGACCGGATTGTCGTTCGTCCGCTTGCGCAGCAACTCCGGGTCCAGCGTGAGCGGCGAGTCGGCGGGATACCGGGCGAGCGAGTAGCGCAGCGCATCGGTGCCGAGCCACTCGCGCAGGTCGTCCATCTCGATGATGTTGCCGGCGCGCTTGGACAGGCGCGCCCCGTTGATCGAGACCAGCTGACCGATCAGCACCTCGATGTCCTTCTCCGGGTCGTCGCCGGCGGCGCCCGCGAGCGCCTTCAGCCGGTGCACGTAGCCGTGGTGATCGGCGCCGAGCAGATAGATCTTGTGCGCGAAGCCCCGGTCGCCCTTGTTCAGGTAGTACGCGGCATCCGCAGCGAAGTACGTGTACTCGCCGTTGGAGCGGCGGATGACGCGGTCCTTGTCGTCGCCGAAGTCGGTGGTGCGCACCCAGACCGCCCCCTCGTCGTCGAACACGTGGCCCTGCGCGCGGAGTCGATCGACGGCCTCGTCGACGAGGCTGGGCTCCCCGTCGCTGCCCGGAGCGTGCAGGGTGCGCTCCGAGAACCACACATCGAAGGCGACGTGGAACTTGGCCAGCGATGCCTGCAGCTCCCCGAGTTGGAACCCGTACGCGAGGTCACGAGCGACGGCGACCTGCTCATCGGGATCGAGGTCGAGCAGGTCGGGCCGGGACTCCAGAACGCGACGGGCGAGGTCGTCGATGTAGACACCGGCATAGCCGCCCTCGGGGGTCGGTTCGCCCTTGACCGAGGCGAGCACCGAGTGTCCGAACCGCTCCATCTGCACGCCGGCGTCGTTGATGTAGAACTCGCGCGCCACGGTCGCGCCGCTGGCGAGCAGCAGTCGGGCGATGGAGTCGCCGAGCGCGGCCCACCGGGTGTGGCCGATGTGCAGGGGTCCGGTGGGGTTCGCGCTGACGAATTCGACGTTGATCGCGTTGCCGCGCTGGGACTCGTTGGTGCCGAAGGCCGCTCCGGCCTCGACGATCGTGCGGGCGAGCGCGCCGGCGGCCGCGGCATCCAGCCGGATGTTGATGAAACCGGGACCGGCGACCTCGACGCTGGCGACCCCGGGCGTCTGCGCGAGGCCGGAGGCGATCTCGGCGGCCAGCTCGCGCGGGTTGGCTCCGACCGCTTTCGCGAGCTTGAGCGCGGCGTTGGAGGACCAGTCGCCGTGGTCGCGGTTCTTCGGGCGCTCCAGCGGCAGGTCAGCGGCCGTCAGACCGGCCGCCGAGCCCTCTCGGCGCGCCTCGGCGAGCGGGGTCACGATGGCGAGCAGGGCGGTGGAGAGTTCGGCGGGGTTCATGGCCGCACCAGTCTACGTTTCCGCGCCGGGAGGTCCGGGCGCGCTCCCCTCTCCGCTCCCCTGTCGCAAACTGCCGCGCACCCCGGCACGTTGCGACAGCGGAACAGCCCCGCGCCGCGCCCCCCTCCGCTCCCCTGTCGCAAACTGCCGCGCACCCCGGCACGTTGCGACAGCGGAACAGCCCCAGGTCGCGGCCCTCTCTCGGCTCCCCTGTCGCAAACTGCTGCGCACCCCGGCAGGTTGCGACAGCGGAACAGCCCCAGGTCGCGCCCTCTCTCGGCTCCCCTGTCGCAAACTGCTGCGCACCCCGGCAGGTTGCGACAGCGGAACAGGCGAAGAGGCAGGGTCAGGCGAGCTGGACCAGCGTGGTGAAGTCGTCCGGGGCGGGGTCGGATGCCGCGGCTCCCGTCGCGAGAGCAGGCTCGAGCTGGTCGGGCCTGCCCTCGCCCTCCAGCCCCTCGACCGACGCCGCTTCGGGCATGACCCACGCGTCCACGCGCATGTGCACCAGCCCGACGTGCCCGCCGTGGTAGCTGAGGAACGCGCAGTCCGCGGCATCGCGCCCGGTGGCGATGCGCACCAGCGAACGCCGGTTCGCCAGCCGCGTGGCGTCGATGACGTACCAGGCCCCGTCGTGGAAGGCCTCGGCGACCGCGTGGAAGTCCATCGGCTGCAGACCCGGCGCGTAGCAGGCGGTGTACCGCGCCGGCATGTCCATCGCCCGCAGCAGCGAGATCACGACGTGCGCGTAGTCCCGGCAGACGCCCTGGCCGGTCATGAGGGTGGTCACGGCGCTGTCCGTCCCCTGGCTGAGCCCCGGGGTGTACGTCGTGCTCGTCGCGACGAAGTCGGAGACGGCTGCGATGAGGTCATAGCCCTGCAGACCGCGGAACTGGCGACGCGCCTGGCTGAAGACTTCGTCGGACTGGCAGTACCGGCTCGGCCGCAGATACGTGATCGCCTCGAGGTCGCTGGTGCGACCGCTGGTGGCCTGGCCTTCGACGGTGGCCTGGTACCGCACCTCGAGCCGCCCGGGCTCGCCGGTCAGACGATGCAGGCGGCTTCCGGACTGGTCGACGATCTCGGTCGGCGTGTACACGCGTTCGCCCTGGGTGAAGGTCAGTTCCTCGGTGACCAGCGGCACATGCTGGGCCGCTGCGACTTGGAAGATGAGGTCGACGGAGGACCCCAGTTCGAGGTCCAGTTCAGCGGTCACGAGGCGTTGCACCGGAGTATCCTCGCACGCCGAATCGACGGCTTCGTACGCACTGCGAAAGCGGGCCCGCCAGGTCAGCGGCGCGGAGCCGTCCGCGACGGAAGTCGCCCCCGCCGGCCGGCCTCTCCCCGGCACGCGAAGCCGCGTGTTCGTCGCGTCGCGGATCATCGCTTACTCTTCTGACGTGAACCCGCCCGCGACCGCCCGCCGCGCGCGCCGGTTCTGGCCTTTGGCCGTCGTCGCGATCGCGATCGCCGCGGTGTGCGCGGTGGGTGCTCTTCGCCCGTGGGCGGCGGACCCGGGCGCGATCGTGGCGACCGGCCAGGATGCCGCGATCTCCGTCGCCGGGCCCGCGCCGCTCATGCTCCCGGAGCAGCCGCGGGTGCTCGTCTTCGGAGACTCCTGGACCTACGGATCCGCCGCTGCTCTCCCGACGCTCGGGTACGCGTACGTGATCGGTCAGCGCCTGGGCTGGGACACGACCGTCGACGGGGTCCGCGGCAGCGGTTACCTCAAACCGGGGCTGGACGGGGGTTCGTACGGCGAGCGCATCGCCGCGCTGGACCCCACGCTGGATCCCGACCTCGTCATCATCGAGGGCTCGATCAACGACCGACGGCTCGCCGAGACCGGGTACCGGGAGGCCGTGACCGCGGCGTGGGACGCGCTCGCGGCGCTCTACCCCGCGGCATCCGTCGTCATCCTGGGGCCGGCCCCCCAGATCCTGCCGGTGGAGGCGTCGACCGCCCGCATCGATGCCGACCTGGCCGAACTCGCCGCGGCACGCAGCTGGTGGTACATCTCCCCGCTCGCGGAAGGCTGGATCACGACCGACAACTACGCCGGGGTCATCGACGCCGGCATCGGTCGCGATCACCCCTCGACGAATGGACATGCCTACCTGGCGACTCGGCTCGCCGAGGCGCTGCGGGAACGGTCCGGGGGGACGGATGCCGCGGCCGACGCTCCGCGTGAGGTGGAGCCGAACGGACCCTGACGCGAACGGAGCGGCGCGGCTCGGTGATAACCTCGATCGGTACGCCTCCGTAGCTCAGGGGATAGAGCGTTGGTTTCCGGTACCAAAGGTCGCAGGTTCGATTCCTGTCGGGGGCACTGACTGACGCGAAAGGCCGTCCTTCGGGGCGGCCTTTCGCGTCGGTCGGTGCGGCAGACGACCGCGCCGGACGGCAATGAAGATCGGCCCGGAGCCGAAGCCCCGGGCCGATCGTCTGCGATCTGTGGTTTCCGTTTCGAGTTCCCTTGCGGGTCCCTTTCGTCTCCGTTTTCTCTCCGCAGAAGTAAAGATACTCATCCCCGCATGCGCGTCAAGAGTTCATCTCGAAGTCACCTCGACGTGATGTTGAACGTGAAGGATCCGCGGTCATTCGGATGCTTCGGGGCGGCGTCCGGGTGGCCTATTCGGGACCGACGAGCTTGAGCCCGACGATGCAGCCGACGAGTCCGAGGATCAGCAGCAGGCGCACGATCGAGAACGGCTCCGCACCGGTGATCATCGCGTAGCCGACGGTCAGCGCGGCGCCGATGCCGACCCACACGGCGTAGGCCGTGCCCGTCGAGATGTCACGCATCGCCCAGGCCAGGCCCGCCATGCTCGCGATCAGCGTGACGGCGAAGATCACGCTCGGCCAGAGCTTGGTGAAGCCCTCGGATTTGCCGAGCGCGGTGGCCCAGACGGCCTCGAGGATGCCGGATACGACCAGGATGACCCACGACACAGGACTCGCCTCCATGGCCAGTCTTGTCGCTCACCGGGTACTGATCCGTCGTCCGGGGATCCGGGAGAGGATCCGCGTCCCACGCTATCGCTCGGCTCTGTGCACCCCCTGTGCAGCGGCTCCGTCCCCGTTCACTCCGCCGAGGGACTCAGATGAGGAAGAGTCCGTTCAGCAGATCCGGGTTGTGTGCGTGCACGAGCACGAGGAAGACCACGGCGTCGAAGAGCAGATGCACGGTCACCACGTAGGTCAGCGAACGCGTGCGCTTGAAGATGTAGGCCTGCACCAGCGCGAACGGGATCGTCAGCAAGGGCCCCCACGCCTGGTAGCCCAGCTCCCAGAGGAACGAGACGAAGACGGTCGCCTGCAGCAGGTTGGCCTGCCAGTCGGGGAAATGGCGGCGCAGCAGGGTGAACACGATGCAGATGAAGAACAGCTCGTCCCAGATTCCCACCGCGCCCACACCGACGAACAGCCGGGCGATCATTTCCGGCGTATCCACCACCGGCCAGTTCATGTAGACGCCCGAGGTGATGAAGTAGAAGGGCAGGATCAGCCAGCCGAAGGCGAGCACGGCGAACAGCCAGGTCCACTGGAACGCCGTCCAGCGTCCACCCCCGCGCCACGGGAAGCGGATCGCGTGATCGCGGTAGACGAAGCGGGAGATCACGTACGGCACGGCCACGGCACCACCCAGCGCGAGCCCGAACCGAACGAACGCGAGATTGTCCAGCTCCGCGGCGAGCGGGATGGCGCTGACGATGAGCATTCCGAGGGTGATCAGCGAGAGGTCCCGCACCAGGCTCGGGGTTCGCACACCGGTCGACGCGACGCTCGCTTGCGCGGCGGCGGCCTCGGCATCCGTACGGAAACGCACGAACCAGGCGGTCAGCATCCCGGCGGCGAGCAGCACCCACCCCAGCCAGGCGATCTGCAGGACGAAGAACGCGGGCGCGGCGAGGCACACCAGGAAAGCGGGGATCAGACCGACTGAGACCATCGGGCGGGTGCCGAGCACGGCAGTGGGATGAGCGGGCACCCGTTCAGTCTGTCAGCGGATGGGCGATCTCATCCTGCGGCATGCGCGCGGCGAAGATCGCGATGATGCCGAACACGAGCGTGAGGACGCCCGCCGCGGTGAAGATCACCTGCATCGAGAGCACCTCGGACAGCGGTCCGGCGAGCGCCATCGACAGCGGCATGAGAGCGAGCGAGACGAAGAAATCCAGGCTCGAGATCCGTCCCAGCATGTGCCGGGGAACGCGCCGCTGCAGCAGGGTGCCCCAGATGACGTTGCCGTAGCTGAACCCGAAGCCGACGAGGAACAGCGACGCCATGAGGAGCCAGTACTGGTCGGTGAACCCGACGATGATGAACGGCAGCGTGCTGACGCCCCACACCAGGTTCATCGTGGTCAGATAGCGCCGCGGGAGCTTTCTCGACGACACGAAGATCGAGCCGAGCACCCCACCGGCACCGTAGACCGCCAGCAGGAAGCCGAACAGACGAGGATCCTCGCCGATCCGTTCCCGGACGAGGAACGGCAGCAGCACCTCTTCGGGCCCGACCACGACGAGCACCCACAGCGTGGCGTACAGGAGGGTCCACAGCAGCCACGGTGTCTTCACCGTGAAGACGACCGCTTCGCGCAGGTCGTGGAAGACGCTCTTCGCCGAGTGATCCGCGGTCTCGTCCGCTGCGGCCGGCTCAGGCTCGGGGCGCAGGAACATCAGGATCGTGAAGGCCGCGCCGTGCGCGATCGCGATCACCACCGCCGCGTGGGCGGGGATCACCGCGGCCAGGAGCATTCCCGCGGCCGCCGGACCCGCCGCCTGCTGCAACGCGGGCCGGATAGCCCCCTCCAGCCCGTTCGCGGCGAGGAGCTGGCCCGGGGGAAGCAGGCGCGGCAGGATCGCGCTGTACGCGGGGAAGAAGAACCCCGCTCCGGCACCGAGGGTGAACGCGACGACGACGAGCTGCGGGATGCCGACCGGTCCGAACGCGCCGACCACCACGACGGACGTGATCGCCAGGAAGTCCGCCAGCGAGACGGCGCGGACGATCAGCCGGCGTGAGACGCGGTCCGCGACGATGCCTCCCGGAATGGCGCACAGCAGCAGTCCGGTGGCGTTCGCCGCGGCGACGAGCGACAGGTCGAGGGGTCCTCCCCCGACGCCGATGACGGCGTAGACCATCACAACGGCCCACATCCCGGCGGCGAAGATCGACAGCACGACCGCGGCGAACAGCGCGCGGAAGTCCCGGTGCGCGAGTGGGCGGACGATCCTCCAGCGGTCGCGCGTCGCGCCCGCCCGTGCACCCTCCACCGGAGCGGATGCCGGGTCCTTCGGCTCGCTCATTCCCGGCGTTGGCGGATGTAGCTGAGATCACGGATCGCGCGACCCGCCCGAGCCCCCTTGCGTTCGAAGGCCGTCAGAACCCGGCCGTCGAACCGGTCCGCCCACTCGCCCGCGAACGCGCGCTCGAACTCGGGCGCGGCATCGAGCACCTCGCGCATCTGCCGGGCGTACTGCTCCCAGTCGGTGGCAAGACGCAGCGTCCCCCCGTCGCGCACGGCGCCCGCAGCCGTCGTGGCGAACTCCGGCGTGACGAGCCGCCGCTTGGTGTGCTTGTTCTTGTGCCACGGGTCGGGGAAGAAGACCCACAGCTCGTCGACGGATGCCGGTGGCAGCAGGTGCTCGAGGACCTCCGGCGCGTTCGCCTCGACGAGCCGCAGGTTCTCGACGGCCGCGCGCTCCGCGCCCAGCATCGTGCGGGCCAGCCCGGCGGTGAAGACCTCGATCGCGAGGAAGTCGGCCTCGGGGCGCGACACGGCCGCGTGGATGATGGCGTGACCCTGCCCGGAACCGATCTCGACGATGAGTGGCGCATCCCGCCCCCAGACCTCCCGCGGGTCGATCGCCGCGCCGGGTCGCACACTGGTGGCCGCATCGTCGCGGGGCGCGTCCAGGACGTACCGCGCAGCGAGGTCGGTCCAGGCGCGCTCCTGCCCGTCGGTCATCCGGCCGTTGCGGCGAACGAAGGACACGGGGCGATCACGGAAGGTGGAGGGGTCGGACACCACTCCAGGCTAACCACGCACACCGACTTCCATGTCGGTGCGGCCGTGCTTCAGTCCGTGACGAAGTCGATGAGCTCCTCGACACGGCCGAGCAGGGCCGGGTCCAGGTCCCGATAGGAGTGAACGCGTGCGAGGATGCGCTGCCACGCCCTGCCCAGGTCCGCCGGTGTCTCGGACGGCCACCCCAGCGCCCGGCACGTCCCGACCTTGATGTCGGTTCCCCGCGGAACCTCCGGCCAGCGCGCGATGCCCATCGCCTTCGGGGTCACGCACTGCCAGACGTCCACGTACGGGTGCCCGACCATGCGGACGAAACGGCCGTGCGGTCCCCGTGCCACCGCATCCGCGATTCGCGATTCCTTCGAGCCGGGCACGAGGTGATCGACCAGAACCCCGTAGCGGCGATCCGCGGTCGGCGGCTCGTTCTCGAGCGTCTCGGCGAGCAGGTCGACACCCTGCAGATACTCCACGACCACGCCCTCTGCGCGCAGGTCCGCGCCCCACACCTTCTCGACCAGCTCGGCATCGTGGCGTCCCTCGACGAGGATGCGACTCGCGCGAGCCACTCGCGCGCGCGCTTCGGGGGCCGCGAATGACCCGGACGCGGTCCGCGCCGGGGTCCGCGGCGCGGTGGACAGGACGGGCGCGGTCAGCACCACATCGGCGCCGTCGACGAGGAACCCGGGCCCGAGCGGGAACAGCCGGTGCCGCCCGTGCCGGTCTTCGAGCTCGACGAGACCGGAGGCCACCCCGACGACAGCTCCGCAGAATCCGTCCGCCGCGACCTCGACCACCAGGTCGACGTCGGCTGTGAGCACGGGAACGGGTCGTCGGCGGGCATCGCGCCATCCGGCCGCCAGTACGTCGGCCGCGTATCGATCGTCCATGAGTCCTCCGAGATCGACACGCTACCCGCGCGGCACGGTGGCGGACCGCTCACACGGCGAGGTCGATCAAAACCGTCTGCTCAGACGGCTCTTCGTCGCGCCATGACGACCGCAGCGCCGCCGCCGAGCAGGAGCAGGACGCTCCCGACGATCAGCGACGCGCCGGGCGCCGAGGCCCCCGACGCCGCCAATCGGCGTGGCCCGGCGGTGCTGCTCTCGGATGCCGCGGGGACGGTGGCGGCATCCGGATCGGGCCCCGGGACCGGTGCGTCGGGCGTGGTCGGCGGGATCGCGGGGAGCGGTGGGACACCCGAGGGGAGGACGGCCGTTGCCCATGCGGTCTCTTCGCCCTGCTGCACGCAGGCGGCCTCGAGAAGGACGCTCGCGAGCGGTCCGGGGTTGTTGGCGACCAGCCACACGCTGATGGGTTCCAACGGCACCTGGACCGCCGCGCCGTCCGCCGCGGCGACGACCTCCAATCCGATAGGGACCTCGACGACGCCGCCGTCGCCCGTGGGGCTCAGCAGCGTGGACGCGAACAGGATCGCTCCGTCGGCGGGACACCCGGCCACGGAGACGGAACCATGGTCTCCCGGCTCCCGCAGCACGTCCACGCTCATGCCTGCGGGGACATGCAGGACGAGCTCGATGGGCGGAGGCGGCGGAGCTTCTTCGGCGGCCGCGGGCGAGCCGGTCATCGCCAGCAGCGTCGCGGCGAGCAACGAACCTGACGTTGCGACGATGGAAAGTACGGACATGGTCCCCCTCGGTCGAATTCTCAGTATCCCTGACACCAAGCCTCGCGCCGCACGCGCTCTCGCGCGGGCACGTCGAACGAGCCGACGGCTGGTTCGCCGCCGCGGCCACGCCCTCGCCTCGCACGCGAGGGTTGCATAGACTCGGTGCTCGGGGCCTCGACTGCGCGTCCCCGAGGAGGGGAACGATGCGTGCGCGATGGGCAGTGGCGCTCACGACGGCTCTCACGCTGATGTTCGCGGGCGCAGCCGGTGCCGCGTCGGCGACGGACCCCGTGACTCTCGGTGCCGGATACGTGCTCGACGATGTCGGCGCACTCTCCAGCGCCCAGGCGAGCGAAGCGCAGACCCGCCTCGAGCAGCTCAAGGCCGACACCGGGATCGACCTGTGGGTGGTGTTCGTCGACGAGTTCACCGACCCCACCAGCTCGGAGGACTGGGCGAACACCACTGCGGAGATCAACGGGCTCGGCCCGACGCAGTATCTGCTCGCGATCGCCACCGGCACCCGTCAGTTCTACCTCTCCGGCGATTCCTCCGGTCCGGTGTCCTTCGAACAGCTCGGAACGATCGAGCAGTCGGTCCAGCCGCGGCTGGCCGACGAGGACTGGGCCGGTGCCGTCGACAGCGCTGCCGCGGGATTCGCCGACGCCGCGGGCGGCGGGCCCGGCTCCGACGCTTCCGGAGGGGGTTTCCCCACGGGCCTGGTCATCTTCCTCGCGATCGCCGTCGTCGCGATCATCGTGATCGTGCTCGTGGTGCGCAGCCGACGCAAGAACAGGAAGGTCGGCGGCGCGGGCGGCGCCGGACCGGCGATCGAACAGATCGACGGAAAGGAACTGGCGCGGCGCGCCTCATCGGCACTCGTGGAGACCGACGATGCCGTCAAGACGAGCGAACAGGAGCTCGGGTTCGCCAAGGCGCAGTTCGGCGACGCCGCCACCATCGAGTTCAAGCAGGCGCTGCAGAAGGCTCATGAGAACCTCAACACGGCATTCACGCTGAGGCAGCAGCTGGATGACGCGACGGCCGACACCGAAGAGCAGACCCGTGCGTGGAACGCCGAGATCATCCGCCTGTGCGAAGAGGCCAACGCGGGCCTTGATGACAAGGCCGCCGCGTTCGACGAGCTGCGCCGGCTCGAGCAGAACGCTCCCGAGTCCCTCGCACGCGTGAAGGAACTGCGGGACACGGCCGCAGCATCCATCGACGCTGCAGATGCGCACCTGCGGACGCTGGCCGCCGGCTACGCGCCCGAGGCGCTGGCGACCGTCGCCGACAACCCTCAGCAGGCGAGCCAGCGCATCGCGTTCGCCGACGAGCAGCTCGCCGCAGCCGCCGCCGCGATCGCGGCCGGCAAAGGAGGTGAGGCCGCCGTCAGCATCCGGGCGGCGGAGGAATCCGTGGGCCAGGCCCTCCTCCTGGAGCAGGCCATCGACAAGCTCGGGCGCGACCTGGCCGAGGGCGACCGCAGCGCCGCGGAGCTGATCATCGAACTCGAGGGCGACATCGCCACGGCATCCGCTCTGCCCGATACCGACGGCCGGGTTTCCGCCGCGATCACGGCAACCCGCCAGCAGGTCGACGGCGCGAAGGCCAATCTCGCCGGCTCCGCGCGCCGCCCGCTGCAGATCCTGCAGAGCCTCGAGGCGGCCGACGCGCAGATCGACGGCGTCGTGGCCGGCGTGCGAGATGCGGCGGCCAAGGCCCAGCGCGCGCAGCAGATGGTCGGCCAGCAGATCCTTCAGGCCCAGGGTCAGGTCTCCGCCGCCGAGGACTACATCACCGCCCGGCGTGGAGCGATCGGCGCTGCGGCGCGCACGCGACTGGCCGAGGCCGGGGCGGCGCTGGTCCAAGCCCAGCAGCTGCAGGCGGCCAATCCCGAGCAGGCGCTGCAGTACGCGCAGCGCGCCAATCAGCTCGCGAGCCAGGCGATTGAACACGCCTCGAACGATGTCGGCGCATTCCAGGACGGCGGGATGGGTGGCATGCTGGGCGGGTTGGGGGGCAGCGGCGGTCGCAGCGGGGACGGCGGCGGCATGCTGGGCGCCATCCTCGGCGGCATCGTGATCAACTCCATGCTCGGCGGCGGCGGCTCGGGCCGCGGCTCATCCGGGGGGCTGGGCGGCATGCTCGGCGGAGGGGGCGGAGGCCGGATGAGTCCCGGCAGTTTCGGCGGCGGCGGCACACGCGGTCGCCGAGGGGGTGGTCGCTTCTGAGCACCCCTGCACGACGGAGTCCCGCAAGTTTTCACACGTACGTTCCGAACCATCGATAGGAAGGAAACACGGATGGCAAAGCAGTCCATCTTCGGTCGCATCTCGACCCTCCTGAGAGCGAACATCAACTCGATGCTCGACTCCGCCGAGGATCCGCAGAAGATGCTCGACCAGCTCGTCCGCGACTACTCGAACAGCATCGCCGACGCCGAAGCTGCCATCGCTGAGACGATCGGCAACCTCCGACTTCTCGAGCGCGACCACGAGGAAGACATCCAGGAAGCGTCCGAGTGGGGCAACAAGGCCCTGGCGGCCAGCAGGAAGGCCGACCAGCTCCGCACCGCGGGGTCCACGGCCGATGCCGACAAGTTCGACAACCTGGCCAAGATCGCCCTCCAGCGCCAGATCGGCTCGGAGCGCGAAGCCCGGGCGGTCGAGCCCACGATCGCGTCGCAGAGCGAGGTTGTCGCCAAGCTCAAGGACGGCCTCAACGGCATGAAGCAGAAGCTCGAGCAGCTCCGCAGCAAGCGGAGCGAACTGCTCGCGCGCGCGAAGACCGCCGAGGCCCAGAACAAGGTCCACGACGCGGTCAAGTCCATCGACGTGCTCGATCCGACCAGCGAGCTGGGCCGGTTCGAGGACAAGATCCGACGCCAGGAGGCGCTGGCTCAGGGCAAGGAGGAGCTGGCCGCATCGAGTCTCGATGCGCAGTTCAACAGCCTCGACGACATGGGCGAGCTCACCGAGGTCGAAACTCGTCTGGCTGAGCTGAAGGCGGGCACTCCCGCTCCCGCGCAGCAGGCGATCGACGCCTCGACGGCCCCCTACACGCCGTAACAGCGCGGACGAACGGGCGGGTCCCTTCCGGGGGTCCGCCCGTTCTCCATCAGCGGAAGCGAAGCGTGCGCCGCGGGCGCGCGCACGCTGCGCGTGCGGAAGGATGAGGACATGGCCCGATTCGTGATCGTCCCGCAGTGGCAGGGATCGCCCTCCTCCCGCGCGATGCAGCTCATCGACGGCGCGCAGGCGATCGCCGGCGATCTGCCCCGCGCATCCTCGACCACGATCGAGGTCCCCATGGAGGCGGGCGAGCCCATCGGCACCGGCGTGCATCGTTACAGCACCCTGCGTCGCACGCGGGATCTGGTCGATCTCGAACTGGCCCCGCTGTCCGAGCCGGTCATGCTCATCGGCGGGGACTGCGGCATCGCCGTCGGAGGGGTCGGCCACGCCGCGCGGCGGCATCCCGAGCTGGCCGTGGTGTGGCTTGATGCCCACCCCGATCTGCATTCCCCCGACTCGTCGCCCTCCGGGGCGTTCAGTGGCATGGCGCTGCGCGCGATCCTGGGCGAGGGGGCCGATGGCCTCGGCCTCGCATCCGGCGATGTACCGGCCACCCGCGTCGTGCTCGCGGGCGCGCGTGCATACGAACCCGCTGAGGAGGATGCCGTCTCCGAACTCGCACTGCGCACCCTGGACGCTGCGGCCCTGAGTGAGCACGGCGCCCTCGCCGACGCCGTGACGGCGACCGGGGCGACGTCCGTCTACATCCACGTCGACCTGGACGTGCTGGACCCGGCGGCGATGGGCGGCGTGACAGCGTCCGTGCCATTCGGCGTCTCCCTCGCCGACCTGCTCGGCTCGATCGCCCAGGTGCGGGCCGCGCTGCCCCTGGCCGGATCGAGCATCACGGGGTTCGCACCGCCGTCGCCCGCGGCGGCGGTGGAGGACCTCGGCACCATCCTGAGGATCGTGGGGGCGCTCGCGTGAGTCCGATCCCGAGTCCTCCGACCGGATGGCGTGCGGAAGCGGATCGCGCCGTCGAGCGCGGCGCTCGTCTGGACCGGTTTCTGCCGTTCCTCGACTCCCCCGTCAGCCACGCCGGATACGTGTACGGGACAGTCGTCGGCTGGATCTGGGGATCGATGTGGAGCACCGGACGCATCGAGCGGCGCGCGGGCCTGTGGGTCTTCCGGGGGCTGCCCCGCTGGGCGTACCGTCGCGGCGGCGTGTGCGTGGGCGGGTGCTACCTGACCGGCGCGGAGCCGGTCACCGACCGCGTCCTCGCCCACGAAGCCGTCCATGCGCGCCAGTGGCGCCGGTACGGATTCCTGATGCCCGTGCTGTATCTGCTGGCCGGGCGCAACCCGCTGCGCAACCGGTTCGAGATCGAAGCCGGGCTGGAAGACGGCAACTATGTGCCGCGATCCAGGTCGCCGCGCAGGGGCGATCTCACGTCGTCCGGGAGCGCGCTCGCTTAGAACGGGCCGCACGGAACGCACGCGCGCAAACCGGCGCGGCAGGCTCAGCGCGCGGTGGCGAGCCCGAATCGCTCCGGCGTGTGGATCGCATCGGCCGCGACGCCACTGCGGGCGGTGAGGTGGTCGACGATGTCGGCGGTGCCGAGGTATCCGCCCAGCAGGAAGATCCGGGTGTGGTCGTCGTCGGCGCAGAGCATCTCGTCCGCCCACGCGGTCACCGCGCGCACCAGCGCCTGACCCGGAGCGCAGGTCCGGCCCGTGCCCGGGGCGCCGGTGCGGGCCGCGCGGTCCAGCCATGTCACCACCATCCGGCTCGGGACGTGCAGGTCGTCCTGCCCATCGCCCCCGAACCAGGACGCATCCGGCACCTCGATGAACACACGGCCGGTCGAGCAGATCGGCAGGGTCGCAAGCAACGCCTCGAGCTCGGCGAGCGAGGATTCGTCCGCCGTGATCAAGTGCTGGACGCGCGTGTGCCGCGAGGCGCGGCAGGCGGCGGCGTTGTGCTCGGTGCTGGAGGTCATGACACCTTCACTATACCCCGAAGCAAGGGTTGCCTAACCTTGGTTGACGGAACCCGGACTCCCGGATCAGTCCCCCCGCAGGAGGACGCGGCGCAGCTCGGTCACCTCGTCCTCGGGCAGGCCATGCGCCACAAGGTATTCCGCCGCAGACCCGTACCGCGCGACGACCCCTGACAGCAACGTCCGCATCACCGGCGCCGGTGAGCGCGTGGCGAGGTCCTCGAGGTGGACGGCTTCGGGGTGCATGCGCCGCAGCAGCTCGACGACGTGGCGGTTGCGCCACTCCGGCAGCAGGTCCTCGGTGCGCGCGTAGTCCGCGACGATCGCGTCCTCATCGACGCCGGCGGCGGCCAGAGCGAGCGCCACGGTCACGCCGGTCCGATCCTTGCCGACCGTGCAATGCACCAGCACCGGCTGATCGGCGACGATCCCCCGCACCACATCCACGACGCCCGCCGAGGAGGCCTCGACCAGCCGGCGGTACATCTCGTCCAGAGAGATGTCCTCTTCGAACATCGAAGCCACCGAGCCGAGGAACAGCGGAACGCGCTGCGTCTGCAGGGACAGGCCCGCGACCCGGCTCGGCGCGTGGACGACCTCATCATCCGCGCGCAGATCGATGATGCGACGGATGCCGAGTCCCCCCAGCGCGACCACGCCATCGTCTTCGAGCCCGGCCAGATTACCCGAGCGGTACAGCACGCCGGACCGGGTGCGAGCGGGCCCCGCAGCGAGTCCGCCGACGTCCCGGAAGTTGACGGCGCCACGCACGACGGGGTCAGCGGGACGGTTCACCAGGCCGCGCCCGAAGCGGCGTCGCGGTCCTCCCCCGCCATGTCCTCGCGCGACGGGACGCTGTACCGCCCCGCGATGGCGATGCGGTTGAAGGCGTTGATCGAGACGAGGATCCAGCTCAGTCCGACGTACTCGCTCTCGGTCAGGATGCCGCCGACCCGGTTGTAGACCTCGTCGGCGATGCCCTCCTCCGACACGAAGGTGAACGACTCGGCGAGTTCGAGACCGGCCCGCTCACGGTCCGAGAACACACCGGATTCGCGCCACACGGGCAGCTGGGCGATCGTGTCGGCGGTCACGCCGGCCTTCTCGGCCCGTTCGAGGTGCACGCGCACGCAGTACGCGCATCCGTTCAGCTGCGACACGTGGATCTGCACGAGCTCCTTCAGGCGCGCATCGATCCCCGCCTCATCGGCGATCCCGCCGACCGTCTTGGAGAACGCGGACAGCGTCTTATACGCATCGGGTGCCGACTTCGAGAGGTGCACGCGCGCCAATTCGCTCATGACTCCACCCTACTCAGCGGCCTGGGAGGCCCGCGGGAACGGGCACAATGACAGGGTGAGCGAACCGACCGACGAGTTCTCCTTCCTGCCCGAACAGGCCGCCGACGCCGGGATCGTGGGACCTATCCCCCGCGGCGAGCGGATCGCGCTGACCCTCGCAGACGGCCGCATCCTGAGCGCTCTGCGCTACGGCGACGCGCCTCCCGTGGTGACCTTCCTGCACGGCGCCGGGCTCAACGCGCATACGTGGGACACGACGATCCTCGCGCTGGGGCTGCCGGCTCTCGCAATCGACCTGCCCGGCCACGGGGACTCTTCCTGGCGGGACGACTTCGCCTACACGGGTCGGGTCCTCGCGCCGGACATCGTCACCGGCATCGAGGCCTGGACCGACCGTCCGCAGATCCTCGTCGGCCACTCGCTCGGAGGGCTGACGGCAGCGGCGGTCGCGGCATCCCGCCCGGATCTGGTCAGGCACCTCGTGATCATCGACATCACACCGGGCGTGGACCCGAACGCGGGGCCCAGCCAGATCCGCGACTTCTTCGCCGGACCCACCGACTGGGCATCACGGGACGAGCTGGTCGACCGCGCGATGGCGTTCGGCCTCGGCGGCACGCGACGGGCCGCCGAGCGCGGTGTCCACTTCAACTCCCGGGTTCGAGCCGACGGGCGCGTCGAGTGGAAACACCACTTCGCGCACCTCGCGGCGGCGATGGCGAGTGCGCCTCAGGGGCCCCAGCCCGCCCGGCCGGATGCCGTCTCGGCGGTGCTCGGGGAGACCGGCTGGGACGACCTGTCGGAGGTCCGCGCGCCGATCACGCTCCTGCGCGGCGACCGAGGCTACGTCACCGACGCGGACGCCGCCGCGTTCGCGGACCGGGTGCCCGCGGCATCCGTCATCGTCCTGCCCTCGGGGCACAATCTGCAGGAGGAGACGCCGGTCGAACTGGCCGCGCGCCTGCGGACCGTCGTCGGGAAGGGTTAACGCTTGCGTTGCGTTCCGCGTAACGGGCGCCCGACCGGGTTCACGGGTTCTCTAGGCTGGACTATCGGACCGACCTGACTCCCGCAGAGTCGCCCGCCCGAGGCATCCGAGCAGCAATCGGATGCTCCTCCGAAAGGACCCCCATGCTTCGCCGCACCACCCTTGCCGCCACCGCCCTTCTTGCCGCGGGAGCACTGCTGCTCTCGGCGTGCACCGGCGGCGGTGCGACGCCGGAGCCGACGACCACCAGTGCGCCGGACCCGGACGCGTCCGCGGTGATCCGTCTGGTGCTCGAACCGGGCAACCTGGACATCCGCGAGACCGCCGGTGCCGCGCTGGATCAGATCCTGGTGGACAACATCTACCAGGGGCTGATCGCGCGCACGGCCGAGCAGGACATCGTGCCGTCGCTGGCCGAGGAGTGGGATGTCTCGCCGGACGGGCTGACCTACACCTTCACGCTGCGTGAGGACGTCACCTTCCACGACGGGCAGGCGCTGACCCCGCAGGATGTGGTGTGGACGCTGACCACGCGCAAGAACACGCCGGAGTGGAGCGACTCGGCCCGGCTGGCGAACGTGGCCTCGATCGTCGCGGAGGGCCAGAACGTCGTGCTGACCCTGACCGCGCCGGATTCCGGCCTGCTGTGGAACCTCACCGGCCGGGCCGGTCTCATCCTCAAGGAGGGCGACACCGTCGACTACCAGACCAAGGCCAACGGCACCGGCCCCTTCACGCTCGCGAACTGGCGTCAGGGCGACAGCATCACCTTCGCCCGCAACGAGGCGTACTGGGGTGACAAGGCGCAGGTCGCCGAGGTCGTCTTCGATTACATCCCCGACAACCAGGCCGCGCTGAACGCGGCGCTGGCCGGCGAGGTCGACGCGGTGACCGGGTTCGACGCGAACCTGAAGGAGCAGGTCGAGGCGACCGGGGCGTTCTCGCTCGTGACCGGTGCGTCCACCGACAAGGGCACCCTGGCGTTCAACCAGACCTCCGGGCCCCTAGCCGATAAGCGCGTCCGGCAGGCGATCCGTCAGGCGATCGACCACGACGCGTTCGTGGACGCCCTCGCCTCCGGCGAGACCCTGTTCGGGCCGATCCCGTCGCTGGATCCCGGCTACGAGGACCTCGCCGATACCGCCCCGTTCGATCCGGATGCAGCGCGCGACCTGCTGGCCGAGGCCGGCGCCGAGGACATCACCCTGGAGCTGACGATCCCCAGCTTCTACTCCACCACCATCCCGCAGATCCTCGTCTCGAACCTGAACGAGGTCGGCATCACCCTGCGGGTGAACTCGGTCGATTTCCCGACCTGGCTCAACGACGTCTACATCAACAAGGACTACGACCTCAGCTTCGTGCTGCACACCGAGGCGCGCGACTTCGAGAACTGGGCCAACCCGGACTACTACTTCACTTACGACAACCCCGAGGTGCAGGCCCTGTTCGCGCAGTCCCTGGCCTCCACCGACGAAGGCGACGCCGCCGACCTGCTCGCGGACGCCGCACGGATCGTCTCCGAAGACGCCGCCGCCGACTGGCTCTACAACGGCGCGTCCGTCGTGGCCGTGGGCACTAACATCACGGGTATGCCGTCGGTCAACGTCAACGAGCGCCTCAACCTCGCAGAGCTCGCCAAGAGCAACGGGTGATCCGCTACACGCTGACGCGGTTGGCCCTGCTCCTGCTCGGTCTTCTCGTCGCCAGCGTGCTGATCTTCCTCACCCTCCGCGTGCTTCCGGGAGACATCGCGCAGCTCATCGCCGGCACCAACAGCACGCCGGAGCAGATCGAAGGAATCCGGGAGCGGCTCGGCCTGAACCAGCCTCTTCCGGCCCAGTATCTGGAATGGATCGGCGGAGTGTTCCGCGGTGATCTGGGCTCCTCTCTGCTGACCGGTTCCAGCGTGACGGCGGAGCTGGCCGAGAAGGCGCAGGTCACCGTGCCGCTCGGCATCCTGTCGCTCACGATCGCGCTGCTGTTCAGCCTCCCGTTCGGCGTCATCTCCGCGATGCGTCGCGGCCGCGCAGACGGCACCGCGCTGAGCGTGGGCGCGCAGGCGCTGGCCGCCGTCCCGGTCGTGTGGGCGGGCATGATGCTCGTGGTCGTCTTCGCGGTGTGGCTCGGCTGGCTGCCCGCACAGGGCTTCCCCCGCGCCGGCTGGCAGGATCCCGCCGCGGCACTGCGCTCGCTCCTCCTGCCGGCGCTGACGATCGGCATCGTCGAGGGGGCGATGCTGATGCGGTTCGTGCGCAGCGCGACGATGCAGGCGATCGGTCAGGATTACGTCCGCACCGCCGCCGCGAAGGGGCTGACCCGCAACGCCGCCCTCATCCGGCACGGGCTGCCGAATGTCGGGCTCTCCGTCGTCACGGTGCTGGGACTTCAAGTGGCCGGGATCATCGTCGGCGCGGTCGTCATCGAGCAGCTCTTCACGCTGCCCGGAGTGGGCCGGATGCTGGTGGCCGATGTCAGCGCGCGCGACCTGCCGAAGGTGCAGGGCGAGCTGCTCGTCCTGACGGGGTTCGTCCTGGTCATCGGCTTCCTCGTCGATCTGGTCCACCGCCTCCTGGACCCGCGGCAGCGGGAGGCGACGTGACCGCGGACCGCCGGGGTGGACGAAGCGCGCGCGGCCGCGGGACGTGGCTGCGTCGCCTCTGGGCGCTGTCCACCGGTCGGTTCGGCCTGATCGTGGTCATGGTCGTCGCGCTCACGGCCCTGGTTGCGGTGTTCTGGACGCCCTTCAACCCGCGGCAGGTCGACATCGCGAACCGATGGGCGCTGCCGGGATGGCCGCACCTGCTGGGAACCGACGGGTCCGGCCGCGACATCCTGAGTCTGCTCATGGCGGGTTCGCGCACGACCGTGGTCGTCGCCGTCGGCGCCGGCGTCATCGCCACACTGATCGGCGTGGCGCTGGCCGCCCTCGGTGCGCTCACGGCGCGGTGGCTCCGAGAATCGGTGGCGGTGCTGGTCGACATCCTGATCGCGTTCCCGGTGCTGATCATCGCCATGATGATCAGCGCGGTCTGGGGCGGATCGCTCGCCGTGGTGATCTGGTCGGTGGGGATCGGCTTCGGCGTGAACATCGCGCGTGTCACCAGACCCGAGTTGCGCCGGGTGCTGCACAGTGACTTCGTGCTTGCCGGCCGGGCTTCCGGGCTCTCGCCCCTGCAGAATCTGTGGCGCCATCTGCTGCCCAACGTCGCCCCCGTCTTCATCGTCCAGCTGTCCTGGGGCATGGCCGTCGCGGTGCTCGCCGAAGCGGGGCTGTCCTACCTCGGCTTCGGTGCACCGGTCACCGAGCCCTCCTGGGGTCTGCTGCTGGCCGAGCTGCAGCAGTACATCACCGTGTATCCGCTGTCGGTCCTGTGGCCGGGGCTGGCGATCACGTTCACCGTCCTCGGGCTCAATCTCCTCGGCGATGCGCTGCGCGAGGCGACCGACCCGACGCTCTCGCGCGGCCGGGACCCGCTGCACCCGCCGCGCGGAGCCATCCGGCACGTTCCCGAGGTCGTCGCATGAGTCTCGAGGTCACGGATCTGGTCGTCGACATCGACGGCCGCAGGGTCATCGACGGGGTCTCGTTCGCGGTGCCCGACGGGGCCCGAGTGGGCCTGATCGGAGAGTCCGGCTCGGGCAAGTCCCTGACCGCGCTCGCCATCCTGGGACTGCTGCCCGACGGCGCCGAAGCCGGCGGCAGCGTCCGCTGGAACGGACGCGAGCTGATCGGCATGCCCGACCGGGAGCTGGCGCAGCTGCGCGGCGACGAGATCGGCATCGTGTTCCAGGAGCCGCGGACCGCGCTGAATCCGATCCGCACGATCGGGCGCCAGATCGCCGAGTCGGTGCGTATTCACGAGGGCCTGTCGCGCACGCAGGCCCGCGCGAGGGCGATCGCCGAAGCATCCCGAGTCGCCCTTCCGGATCCGGAGCGGATCGTGGCGCGGTACCCGCATCAGCTCTCCGGTGGTCAGCGTCAGCGAGCGGCGATCGCGATGGCCCTCGCCTGCCGGCCGCGCCTGCTCATCGCCGACGAGCCGACGACCGCGCTCGATGTCACGATCCAGTCCGAGATCCTCGAGCTGATGCTGTCGCTGGTGGAGGACGACGGGATGTCGCTCGTGTTCATCACCCACGACCTCGCGGTGCTGTCCCAGATCGCGACGGACGGTGTCGTGCTCGAGCACGGCCGCGTCGTGGAGGCCGCTCCCATCGCGACGCTGCTGACCGCGCCGTCCTCGCCGGTCACCCAAGGGCTGCTGCGGGATGCGACCGCGACGCTCTGGCGACCGGGAGGTGTGCGATGACCGACTTCCTGGTACGCGCTCGCGGGCTGACGCGTCGCTACCCGATCCCCCGGCAGAGCCTGTTCGAGCGACTCACGCACACGACCGCGCTCGAGGATGCGGACCTGGACGTCCGCGCCGGGTCCGCACTCGGGATCATCGGGGAATCCGGTTCGGGCAAGTCCACCCTGGTGCGGCTGCTGCTGGCGCTGGATGTCCCGACCGCGGGAACCGTCGAATTCGACGGCAGACCCGTGGATGCCGCGGCTCGAGCGGACTCGCTGCACTGGCTGCGCCGCGAGACCGGCATCGTGTTCCAGGACCCGTACGCGTCGCTGGACCCGCGGATGAGCGTCGGCCGCATCATCGGTGAGCCCTTGTGGGCTCTCGGGATCGAGGGCGACCGCCGCGAGCGCGTCCGGGAGGTGCTCGAGGAGGTCGGGCTGGAGCCGGAGATGGCGGAGCGGTTCCCGCACGAGTTCTCCGGGGGGCAGCGCCAGCGGATCGCGATCGCGCGGGCGGTGGTGCATCGGCCCAAGCTTCTCGTCGGCGACGAGCCCCTCTCCGCGCTGGATGTCACCGTTCGCGCCCAGATCCTCGAGCTGCTCCGGGAGCTGCGCGTGCGCGACCGGCTGACCCTCATCCTGGTCTCGCACGATATCGGCGTGGTGCAGAACCTCTGCGACGAGGTGATCGTGATGAAGGACGGCCGCATCGTCGAGGAGGGACCGACCGAGAAGGTGCTGATGCAGCCACAGGTCGCCTACACCCGCCGTCTGCTCGCCTCGATCCCCGTCATCGACCCCGGCTCCCCCTGACCGGGTTTGCGCGCGGTGCGGTCTGCGCGCCCGGCTGCCTGCGCGCTCGGCTGCCTGCGCGCCCGGCTGCCTCGCTGGGGTTCCCCTGTCGCAAGCTGCGCCCCCGGCCGGCATGTTGCGACAGGCGAGAGGCGCGGTCGCCCGGGTCGAGTTGGCACCCCCGGGGCTCCCCCGGGGCTCCCCTGTCGCACACTGCGCCCCCGCCGGCGTTTTGCGACGGACGAAGCGTCTTGCCTCGGGCTCACTCCCGCCAGCGTTCCTCCCCAGGTGCGCGGATGCGACTCGACTCCACCGGTGCGGGACCGGCGACGCGCGTCTCGGACGCGCGACTCGATCATGGGTGGATGCTGCGCCCGATGCTCCCCGACCACCTCGGCCTCTGCTTCCGTGTCGCGGACGCGCTTCGCGCCGGCGTCCCGCCCAGCCGTCTGCGCCGAGCAGATCTCGCGAGGCCGTTCCACGGCATCCGCGCGCTCGTCGACTCCGAGGCCGGTGTCGAGCTTGACCGCTTGGGCCGCCCGCTCGGCGACCTCGAACGCGATCATCTGCGTCGCGCACGCGAATACGCGGTGGGGATTGCGGAGGGGCACTTCTTCAGCCACATCACCGCCGCGGTGATCTGGGGCCTCCCTCTTCCGGCCGGCATCGTGGCGCGCCCCGGAATCGATGTCGGGGTGTTCGGACCCGCGCGGCTGCCGCGCGGCAAGGGTGTCCGCGGTCACCAGACCTCCGCGCGCCTCACGACCGTCCACCGCGACCCTCGCTCCGGCCTGCTGCTCACGAGCCCGGCATCCACCTGGGCGATGCTGGGCGCGGTGCTCCACGATCCCTACGACCTGATTGCAGTGGGGGATGCCGCGGTGCGCGTCTGGCGGGTCGCCCACCCGCTCGCCACCACTGCAGATCTCGAGGCCGCGGCGCAGTCGGGACGGCGCGTCGGCGTCGGTCAGCTGCGGGGCGCCCTCCCGCAGGTGCGTACTCGCGCGGCATCCCGACCGGAGACCTGGGCGCGTCTGACCCTGATCGGCGCCTTGCTGCCCGAACCGAAGCTGAACTTCGACGTCTTCGAAGACGGGCGGTTGCTGGCCTGCGTTGATCTCGCCTATCCGAGCCTGAAGATCGCGATGGAGTACGAGGGTGAGCATCACTTGCTCGATCCCGAACAGTGGGCACGCGACATCCGCCGATATGAGGAACTCATCGCAGCGGGGTGGCGCGTGATCCGCGTCACCAAGACCGAGCTCTTCGCAGAGCCGGGCGTCTTCGTCTCGCGCGTGCGCTCTGCAATCGCCGCCCGCTCCTGAGCCCGTCGGCCGCTCCCCCGTCGCAAAGCGCACGCTCTGCCTGCGTGTTGCGACAGGCGAGCGTCACGTTACGAGCCGGTCCGCGGTTCACCTGTCGCAAAGCGAGCGCCCCGGCGGCGTGTTGTGACAGGCGAACGCCGAGCCAAGCCTCACGCCGCGAATGCCACCTCGACTTCCGGGGCGCCACTCCCCTGTCGCAATCTGCAGCCCCGCCGGCGCATTGCGACAGGCGAGCACCGAGGTACGAGCCGGTCCACGGTTCCCCTGTCGCAAAGCGCGCGCCCCGGCGGCGTGTTGCGACAGGCGAGCACCTCGGCGGCCCGGCACCGAGCCGGCGGCATCCGGGAGCGTGTCGGGCACGCGGGTTAACCTCGAACCATGACGCACGCGATCGTCCCCCCGTATCTGCTTGCCAGGATCGCCGCCGCACGAGAGCCCACGTGGGCGCGAGCCGCTCACGCCGCGCGCACGACCCTCGAGGCGCCGCGCGAGTACCGTCCCGTTCGTTCGCGCCTGCGGATGTCCATCGACGAGCCGGGCACGCTCGTCGTCGAGAACGGGCCTGCGCCCGACCGCACCATCTCGGACGCGCAGCAGCGCGAACGGCTGCCCGGCGTCCGCGTGCGGGGCGAGGACGATCCGGCGACCGGCGACATCGCCGTCGACGAGGCCTTCGACGGGCTCGGCACGACCTTCGACTTCTTCTGGGATGCCTATCAACGCAGCAGCATCGACGGCGCCGGGGGGCCGCTGCTGGCGACCGTCCATTACGGCCGCGACTACGACAACGCGTTCTGGAACGGCGAGCGGATGGTCTTCGGCGATGGTGATGGAGAGGTGTTCGTCGGGTTCACGGGCTCGCTCACCGTGATCGCCCACGAGCTCACGCACGGGGTGACCGAGCACGAGGGCGGCCTGGTGTACCAGGGACAGTCCGGGGCTCTGAACGAGTCGATCTCGGACGTCTTCGGAGCACTCACCGAACAGCACCACCTCGCACAGACCGTCGACGAGGGGTCGTGGCTGATCGGCGCGGGCATCTTCACGGCGGCCGTCCAAGGCGTTGCGCTCCGCTCCCTGTCCGCGCCGGGAACGGCGTACGACGATGACGTGCTGGGCCGCGACCCGCAGCCCGCGCACATGGATGCGTACGTCCAGACCAGCGACGACAACGGTGGCGTGCACATCAATTCCGGCATCCCGAACCATGCGTTCTACCTCACCGCGCGAGCCCTGGGCGGTCGAGCCTGGGAGCGTGCCGGCGTGATCTGGTACCGCACCCTCACGTCCGGGACGGTGGCACCGACGGCGGACTTCAGCGCCTTCGCCGGCGCCACCCTCGCCGCGGCCGAGGCGGAGTACGGTGAGGAATCGGAGGAGGTCGACGCGGTCCGGATGGGCTGGACGGGCGTCGGTGTGCTCAATGGACGAAGCGGCGACACCGCCTGAACCCGACGAGGCGAACCGTAACGAGGAGTACGACGTCGTCGCGATCGCCGTCACCGTGACCCGGACCGGTGGATTCGCGGGTCTGCGGCGGACATGGCGAGCCCAACCCGATCCGGACGCGGCACCGCAGTGGATCGCGCTCATCGACGAGTGCCCTTGGGATGCCGCGAACCCCGCCCGCGCGATCCCGCCGAGTGGCGCCGACCGGTTCGTGTGGCATGTCGACGCTCGGTGCGGCGACGCGGAGCGCGAGGCGGCGCTGGCGGATCCCGAGGTGGAAGGTCCGTGGCGCGAGCTCATCGACGCGGTGCGATCCGCCCCCCGCCCGCCGGAATCCGCCCCGCGTTCGCCGGAATCGGCCCCCCGCTCGCCGGAATCGGCCCCGCGCTCGCCGAACCCCGCGCCACGCTCGCCGGACCCCGCGACGCCGCGACCGCCGCGCGACTGATCACCGCCGGAAGAGGCCCTTCTTCTTCGCGGGCTTGAGGTGCTTCTGCATGTAGATCGTCCCCAGCCATCGACCGAACTTGAACCCCACTCGGCCCATGCGTCCGACTTCGACGAAACCGAGCTTCTCGTGCAGGGCGACGGATGCCTCGGCGCCCTTGTCGCTGATCACCGCGACGATCTCGCGGATCCCCGCCGCCTCGCAGGCATCGATGAGGGCCTCCAGGAGCGCGCGCCCCAGGCCTTTCCCCGCGGCGGCGTGCCCGAGGTAGATCGAGTTCTCCACCGAGTAGCGGTAGGCGGACTTGCTCGACATCGGCTGCACCAGCGCGTAGCCCAGGATCTGTCCCGAAGGGGACTGCGCGACCAGGAAGGGCAGATTGAGCTTGGCCAGGTAGGCGGCCTTCTCACGCCACTGGGCCAGCGTCCACTTCTTCTCGTCGAAGGTGACCACGGAGTTGGTGACGTAGTAGTTGTAGATCTCCCGGATGTCGGGGATGTCACGGTCTTCCACAGGTCGGATCGCGTACGAGAATTCCGTTTCCGGGGCGGGCAGTTTCCGCAGGTGGCGAGGCAGCCTGCGACGGTCGCGGTCGTATTCCTCCTCCAGCATTCCGACAGCCTACGCTCAGCCCGGCAGGCGCCAATCGATGGGCCCGGCACCCTGCTGCGCGAGCATCTCGTTCGCCCGCGAGAAGGGACGCGATCCGAAGAAGCCGCGGCTCGCCGACAGCGGAGACGGGTGCGGCGATTCGATGATGGGGGTGGATCCGAGCAGGGGGCGCAGGTTGCCGGCATCCCGCCCCCACAGGATCGCCACCAAAGGCCCGTCGCGCGCGACCAGTTCGCGGATCGCGTGCTCGGTGACCTTCTCCCACCCCCACCCGCGATGGGATGCCGGTGCGCCGGGCGCCACGGTCAGCACACGATTCAGCAGCACAACGCCCTGATCGCTCCACCCCGACAGGTCCCCGTGGGACGCGGGAGGGATGCCGAGATCCGAATTCAGTTCCCGGTAGATGTTCGTCAGGCTCCGGGGCAGCGGCCGCACGTGCTTGTCCACGGCGAAAGACAGCCCGATCGGGTGGCCCGGCGTCGGATAGGGATCCTGGCCGACGATCAGCACTTTCGCCGCAGCGAGCGGACGCTGGAACGCGCGGAGCACCTGATCACCGGCAGGAAGGTATCGTCGCCCGGCCGCGGTCTCCGCACGAAGGCGCTCGCCCAGTTCGGCCAGCACCGGCGCCACCGGTGCGAGGGCGCCCGCCCACCCCGCCTCGATCAGGCCCTCATCGGCGAGTTCGGCCAGCGACCGTGGCACGCCTCAGACTCCCTCGGAGCCCATCAGCCGGCTCCGCCGCGCACGCGGAGCGGGCCGCGCGCGAGCAGGTGCTGCGCCGACTGCGCGACCGGGCGCATGGTGATCAGATCCAGGTTGACGTGCCCAGGGGCGTTGAGCGCATAGGCGATGACGTCCGCGACGTCATCCGCCGTCAGGGGATTCTCCACGCCCTCGTAGACGCGGTCGGCGGCGTACTGATCGCCGCCGAGGCGGTTGAGCGTGAACTCCTCGGTGAAGACCATTCCCGGAGCGACCTCGACGACGCGGATCGGTTCGCCGTTGAGCTCGAGCCGCAGCACGTGCGCGAGCATCGCCTCGCCGGCTTTCGCCATGTTGTATCCGGAGCCGCCCGGGTAGGCCGTGACCGCTGCGGTGGACGTCACGAAGAGGGTGTCGGCATGGCCCTCGGATGCCGCGGCCGCACGCAGCTGAGGAAGAAGCGCCCCGACGAGCCGCTGGGCGGACAGGACGTTCACGTCGAACATCCACTGCCAGTCGGCGGGCTTGGCGTCCTCGACGCGGTCCGTTCCGCGTGCTCCGCCGGCGACGTGCACGAGGGCGTGGACCGGGCCGGTATCGGCGAGCCACACGGCGAGCGCATCGACGTCCTCCTGCCGGGTCAGATCCGCCGCGAACGCGACCACGCCGGTCTCCTTCTCGAGGGCCTGCAGACGGTCGGCGCGTCGAGCGACGCCCACGACATCCCAGCCGCCGGCGCGGAGCGCGCGCGCCGCGGCCTCCCCGATCCCCGAGCTCGCCCCGGTCACCACTGCACGTCGCGTTGCCATGCGACAACGCTACCCACGTTCGCTTCCCCGAAACGCCACGTCGCCGTCTCGGCGCCCCGGCGACAGGTCGCCGGTGTTACGTCACATTTCCCCTTCGTTGTTGACAAACGCGCCACTACCTAGTCTCGACTCAGGCCCCGGTGTCCGCCGTCGCCGCCCGACCCACCCGCAGGAGCACGCACATGTCCGCACCCGAGAACTGGCGCTTCGAGACCAAGCAGATCCACTCCGGCGCCCAGCCCGACCCCGTGACCAAGGCCCGCGCCACCCCCATCTACCAGACGACGTCGTACGTCTTCGATGACACGACGCATGCCGCGAACCTGTTCGCTCTGGCGGAGTTCGGAAACATCTACACGCGCATCCAGAACCCGACCCAGGATGTCGTCGAGCAGCGCGTCGCGGCGCTCGAAGGCGGCACCGGTGCCCTCCTCGTGGCCAGCGGTCAGTCTGCGACGACGTTCGCGATCCTCAACATCGCCGAGTCCGGCGACCACATCGTCTCGTCGAGCTCCATCTACGGCGGCACCTACAACCTGTTCAAGTACACCCTCGCCAAGCTCGGCATCGACGTGACGTTCGTCGAGAACCAGGACGACCCCGAGGAATGGCGCGCGGCTGTGCGCCCGAACACCAAGCTCTTCTTCGCCGAGACGATCGGCAACCCGAAGATCAACATCCTCGACATCCGCACCGTGGCCGACGTTGCGCACGAGAGCGGCGTCCCGCTCATCGTGGACAACACGATCGCGACCCCGTACCTGATCAAGCCGTTCGAGTTCGGCGCGGACATCATCGTGCACTCGGCCACCAAGTTCCTCGGCGGTCACGGCACGGTCATCGGCGGCGTCATCGTCGACGGCGGCACCTTCGAGTGGTCGAAGAACGTCGACAAGTTCCCCGGCCTGACCGTTCCGGACCCCAGCTATCACGGCGCGAGCTACACCGCGGCCGTCGGCGACGGCCTCGCTTACATCATCAAGGCGCGCGTGCAGCTGCTGCGCGACCTCGGTGCCGCGATCTCTCCGCAGAGCGCATGGCTGCTGATCCAGGGCATCGAGACGTTGTCGCTGCGCATCGAGCGCCACGTCCAGAACGCGCAGGAGACCGCCGAGTGGCTCGAGGATCACCCCGACGTCGCCTCGGTCAACTACTCGGGCCTGCCCAGCTCGCCCTGGTACGCCAAGGCCAACGAGTACGCCCCGAAGGGCGTGGGCGCCGTGCTGTCCTTCGAGCTGAAGGGCGGTGTCGAGGCCGGACGCGAGTTCGTCAACACGCTGACGCTGTTCAGCCACCTCGCGAACATCGGTGACGTGCGCTCGCTGGTGATCCACCCGGCCTCCACGACGCACTCCCAGCTCACCCCCGAGCAGCAGCTCACCAGTGGTGTCACGCCGGGTCTGGTGCGCCTGTCGCTCGGTCTGGAGAACATCGACGACATCAAGGCCGACCTCGAGCAGGCTCTGGCCGCCGCTCGCAAGGTCAGCGAGGCCGCCCGCGCCTGAGCGCCGCACCGCTGCACGCTCGAAGCGCCCGGTCACCGCGTGGCCGGGCGCTTCGGCGATGCGACCGTGGTCTCAGGCGGCATCCCACCAACGCAGGACGCGTAGCGCCCGCAGCGTGATCCACCTGCTCGGAAACCCCTCATGCTCTCCCCCCATCGCGAACGGAGTGGGGCCCTGGTGGGTCAGTTCGAGCTTCCACAGACCGAACGGGAGCTGCTTGCCGCGCAGGAGCTCGATGGCCTCCGCGCAGCGGGGGTCCCGTTCCGGGCGCGCTCGGCGGAAGTAGTCGAGTCCGCGCAGCACGTCGTAGTACCACCGGGTCGGGAAGGAGGGCATCGTGAAGCGCGGGTCGATCGCCTCTCCGGTCGATGCGCGTCGGAACAGACGTCGTTCGAGAAGGTACTCGTCGCCTTTCGCGCGCGCGGCAGCCGCGGCATCCGATCCACCGGTCGCCTGCTCCCAGGCCCACAGCCCCTCGAGCACGCAGATGGTCGAGTGGAAGGACGACCGGCTGGTGCCGTCCTCGTCCCAGCAGTTCCACCCGCCGTCGGGCAGCTGACCGGCCAGCAGCGTCTCGACGATGTGCGACCCGTCCTGCCCGAAGTACGCGGCGTTCGCCAGCGCACCGCCGTTGATGCACGGCTCGACCTCGCCCTGGAAGTACGGCTCGCCGGCGTAGTCCCACTGCACTTTCTCGCGAACCAGGGTGATCGCCTCCACGACCTCCGGCGCCGCCGGATCAGCGCCGAACTCCCGCAGCAGCTCGAGCGAGGGGTGCGTCCCGGTCCAGGCGTCGTAGAACGGTCGGCTCTCATCGACCCACCCCGGCCGGTACACGCCGTCGTCCCACAGTCCGTTCTCGGCCTGGTCGGCGAGAAGCTGCGCCCCCCATCCCTCGACGGCGACGCGTGCGCGCTCGGCGGCGACCTCATCGGCGGAGGCCTCCGTCAGGTCCCGCAGGACCTGCCAGCGGATCGCGGGATCGGAATCGAGCAGGTATTCGATCACATCCATGCCGAGCACCGTACTCCCGCCCGCGGACAGGCGTAACACGCGGTCGAGCCCGCCGGGAAACCGGGGAGAATGGCCAGATGGACTGGCAGACCTCCGAAGACACGGTGCCGAGCGCGCCGATCACGGAGTCCGACGCGCGGATGCTGCTCGGCCGGCCACCGGCCACCGGCGCGTGGCGCGACGGTGATGCCGTCGGCGAGCGCCGTTTCGCCGGGTTCGGTTCCTTCCGGACGGAGGGTGGGCAGGAGCTGCCCGCCTACCGCCTCGCCTACGAGACCTGGGGCGAGCTGTCCCCCGCACGCGACAACGCGGTGCTGATCCTGCACGCGCTGACCGGCGACAGCCACGTGCGCGGCGAGGCCGGGCCCGGGCATCCCACCGAGGGATGGTGGCACGACATCGTCGGCCCAGGGGCCCCGATCGATACCGACACCTGGTTCGTCATCGCACCCAACATGCTGGGTGGATGTCAGGGCTCGACCGGCCCGTCGAGCATCGCGTCCGACGGGTACGAGTGGGCCTCGCGCTTTCCCTATCTCACGATCCGCGACCAGGTCGCCGCGCAGGTTCGTCTCGCCGACGAACTGGGCATCGACGTGTGGGCGGGCGTCGTCGGCGGCTCGATGGGCGGGATGCATGCACTGGAGTGGGCTGTCAGCATGCCCGACCGGGTGGAGCGCCTCGGCATCCTGTCGGCACCCCCGGTCAACACCGCTGACCAGATCGCGCTCAACTCCGTGCAGCTGGAGGCGATCCACATCGATCCTCGCTTCCAGGGCGGCGAGTACTACGACGCCGGCGACGGCGATGGGCCGCACCGTGGCCTGGCTCTGGCGCGGCGCATGGCGCTGCTGAACTACCGGTCCCCGACCGAACTGAACCAGCGATTCCAGCGGTCATGGCAGTCCGGAGTGAGCCCGCTCGGCCACGGCGGACGGTTCGCCGTCGCGTCGTACCTCGATTTCCACGGCAACCGCTTCACCCGGCGCTTCGACGCGAACAGCTACATCACGCTCGTCGAGGCGATGAATTCGCACGACGTCGGCCGTGACCGCGGCGGAGTCGAAGACGCGCTCGGCCGCGTCACGGCGACCACCCTCGTCCTCGGGATCGACAGCGACCGGCTGTTCCCGGTCGACGGCCAGCACCGCATCGCCCGCGGCGTGCGGACGACTCTCGGCGACGGCGCCGTCGTGGTGACCAGCGACTTCGGGCACGACGGCTTCCTCATCGAGTCGACGGCCGTGGGCGCTCACCTGCGGCAGCTGCTGGAGTCGCCCGACCGCTGAACCCGGTCAGTCGGTGCGGGTGTAGATCCACGGCAGGGCGGCCATTTCCAGGCGGTGGCGGGATGCCGCGTCCGCTGCCTCGTCCTCGTACGCCGCGTCGCCCTGCCAGAGCAGCACGGGGCCGTCGCCCCCGCGCCACGCGACGGTCTCGAAACGACGGATGCCGCTCATCCGCGCCTTGGCGAGCATGGCGTCCGCGTCGGCCTGGCCGGCCAGATCGTGCAGGGTGACCCAGGTCGGCGGGTACAGGGTGACCTCTCCGCGGCCGTGACGTGCCAGCATCTCGGCCGGCCGCACCCACTGGGCGGCCGCGACCTCGTCCGGCGCGAGGACGAGGTCCCCGCCCGGATCGCTCGCGAGGAAGAACCACGTCCGGATGCGCAGCGCGATGCCCGGTGGCGGATCCCAGCAGGACACGCCGACCAGGGACGCGGCATCCACCCGCAGGCCCGTCTCCTCCTGCGTCTCCCGCGCCCCGGCCTGATGCGCGGCGGCCAGCTCGTCCGACGTCGCCCGCTCGATGATCCCGTCGTCGAGCACGTCATGCTCGGCGCCGAGCACCTCATCCGCCCCGGCGCGGTCGGCGGCTTCCAGCTTGCCGCCGGGAAAGACCCAGGCACCGGCGAAGGAGCCCCGGTCGGGTCGCTCGATCATCAGGACCGCGGGGCCGGCCGGAGTGTCCCGCACGATCACCACGGTGGCGGCGACGGGCACGTCGGGATCGGTCCCGTCTCCGGGGCGTCGGGGGCGGGTGGTTCCGGTCACGTCCTCGAGCGCTCGCACGGCGCGGTCGGAGGATGTCGGCTCTGGCATCCGCCCAGCCTAGGCCGACCGGCCGGCTCGGCCGTGTCCTGACGTGGGCTGGCCTGTCCGGTCAGACGGATTCGAAGTCGCTGTCGGGGGGTGTGTCGAGTGCGCGCTCGAGACGCGCGATCTTGCCTTCGATCTCTCCGGTGAACCCGGGACGGATGTCGGCCTTCAGGACGAGCGAGACCCGCGATCCGAACGGCAGCACCGCGTCGGTCGCGCGCTTTATCACCGCGAAGACCTCGTCCCATTCCCCCTCGATCTCGGTGAACATCGAGGTGGTGCGATGCGGCAGGCCCGACTCGCGCACGATCCGCACGGCGGCGGCGACGGCATCGTGCACCGAGGCGTCCGCGGAGCCCGGGCCGGTGGCGTCGGGGATGCCGCGTGCGGCGTCCGTGGGAGTGCCGCTGGGAGCGACGGAGAAGGCGACGAGCATGGGAACCTCCGGATCAGGCGAGCGGGATGGCGGCAGGCAGGAGCGCGGGGACGCGCCGGGGGACGCGCGCGAGTCGAACGATCGCCCACGCGAGCAGGACGACCAGGAGCGCATTGCGCAGAGTCAGGACCGCCGTCGGGATGGCACCGGCGTTCAGCAGCGCCCCGTACATCGTCGGGTAGACCAGCTGCGTCAGGAAGGCGATGCCCAGGCCCAGCCAGGCGGGGCGCCACCAGCGCCGCCGGTCCACGACGAGACCGAGCACGAGCGGTGCGACGATCCAGGCGATGTACTGCGGGGATCCGACCTTGTTGAACACGACGAACGCCAGGACCAGAGACAGCGCCAACGGCGGGAACAGCCTCAGGAAGACCGCCCCGCGCCAGGCCTTGTAGGCACCCAGAACCGCCACACCGAGCACCGCGAGCACGAGCAGCGGCGTCATCACGGTGATCACCGCGTCGATCTGCGGGCCGGCGACCTGGAACGTGAGCAGGTCCCGGTCGTAATAGATGAACGAACCGGGGATGCCGAGCACGGCGCGCCAGAGATAGTACGCGCTGACCGGCGCCTCCAGTTGCAGCCCACGGTCGGTCTGGCCCGTGACGAACCCGAGCACGTGCCGGCCGCCTCCCGCCGCGATCACGGCGGTGAGCGTCGCCGCCGACACGATCAACGCCCCGGCTACCAGCGCGACGCGGCGGCGGATGGCGATCACCGCCGCGGCCAGCAGCGCGGCCGGCCACACCTTGATCCAGGTCGCGACCGCCAGCAGGATCGACGCGAGCCAGGGGCGCCCGACCAGCCAGAGGCAAGCTGCCACCGAGAGCGCGACCGTGACCCCGTCGAGTCGGTACAGGCCCACGGGTCCGAGGAGCACGATGAACGCCAGCCAGAACCACGCCCCCGCGATCCGTCCGCGCGAGCGGGCCTTTCCGACGAGCAGGGCGAAGGCGAGCGCGTCGCAGAGGGTGACCAGGATCGCCCACGCGACCTCGTAACCCGCGATCCAGGTGAAACCCTGCGCGAGGATCATCGGCACCAGGGCCAGCTGCGGATAGACCCACGCCTGGCTGATCCCGACGATCCCGCGGCCCTCCATCGCGGCCGTCGACCACGGGCCGTACACGTTGGTGACATCACCCATCGCTTCGCCGGGCAGCACGAACCCGAGGACGCCGACGACGAGATGAACGATCGCGAACCCGATCCACAGCACCGCGCGTCTCGACACCTGTCGATTCTAGGCGGCCGCGCCGCCCGCGCCGGGTTCGTTGCTGCGCCGCGTCAGGCCGCCGCGCAGCACGTCGGCACTCAGCGCGTGGCGAGCGCCTCGGCGACGGCGCGCGGCAGCGCCGCGGCGACATCCATCGCGGTGACGGGCCCACCGGCCGGCCCGAAATCGCCGGCCGCCAGGGACGCCGCGCGGCCGTGCAGCCATACCGCGGCGGCCGCGAGGGCGCTGAGATCGCCCGCGGATCCCCCGCCGGCGACGAGCGCGCCGATGGCGCCGGCCAAGACGTCACCGGTGCCGGCTGTCGCAAGCCATGGCGTTCCCGCCGAGACCGCCGTCGCCGGCCCGCCCGGTGAGGCGACGATGGTGATCGAGCCCTTGAGCACGACCGTGGCGCCGAGCTCGGCGGCCGTCTCCAGCGCTGCGGCGGCGCGGGTGCGCTCATCCGCCGGGGAGACCTCGGGCAGCCCCAGAGCCGCGCGCAGACGGGCGTGCTCCCCCGCGTGCGGCGTCACGATCATCGGCGCGATCGCCCCGGGCACCAGATCCAGCGCGCCGGCGTCGGCAACGACGGGCAGCGACGACGACAGGATGCCGCGCAGCGCGGCGGTCTCGGCATCCGATCTGAGCGCAGCGTCCATGCCCGAGCCGATCAGCCATGCCTGCACGCGTCCGTCGACCGTAACGGTCTCGGGGCGCCGCTGCAGCACGAGCGAGGTCGGCGCCGCGGGTCCGAGATAGCGCACCATCCCCAGGCCGGTGCGCCACGCGGCCTCGACGCCGAGGACGGCCGCACCCGGATACGCCTCGGATCCGGTGCGCATGCCGAGGACGCCGCGGGAATACTTGTCATCGTCGACGGTTGGCCTCCGAAGGGCCCGCGCCGTGTCCTGCACCGTCCACACGCCGATTCTGCGTGAACCGGCCGTGCCTGAGTCGGACATGCCGACACCCTACCCGCGTTGGAGTCACTCGATGAGTCTGCTGTTCTCCCCGCTTCCGCTGCGCGGTCTCACCGCACGCAACCGCCTCTGGGTCGCGCCGATGTGCCAGTACAGCGCGGTGGACGGCGTACCGCAGGAGTGGCATCACACGCATCTGGCGCAGTTCGCCTCCGGCGGCGCCGGTGTCGTGATGGCCGAGGCGACGGCAGTCTCGGCGCAGGCGCGCATCTCCCCCGAGGACACGGGGCTGTGGAACGACGCGCAGCGGGACGCGTGGGCGCCGATCGTCGCGGCGATCCGGGCGCGCGGAGCGATCGCGGGCGTGCAGCTCGCCCATGCCGGGCGCAAGGCCTCGACCTGGTCGCCGTTGTCCGGTCACCGCGGCTCCGTGCCGCACCCCGCCGGAGGATGGATCACGGTCGCACCGTCCGCGATCCCCTTCGACGGCTTCGCCCCGCCGCACGCGATGGACATCGCCGCGATCGATGACGTCGTCGACGATTTCGCTGCGGCCGCCCGACGAGCTGTCGAGGCCGGGTTCCAGGTGCTCGAGATCCACGCCGCCCACGGCTACCTGCTGCACCAGTTCCTCTCCCCGCTGTCGAACGTGCGCACCGACGAGTACGGCGGTTCGCTGCAGAACCGCGCCCGCCTGCTTCTGCGCATCGTCGAGACGGTTCGGGATGCCGCGCCCGACGCGCCTCTTTTCGTCCGCTTCTCGGCATCGGACTGGGCCGAGGGCGGCTGGAACGTCGAGGACACCTCGACCGTCGCGCGATGGGCGACGGAGCGCGGGGCGGACTTCTTCGACGTCTCCAGCGGCGGACTCGTCGCGCACCAGAACGTTCTGACCGGGCCCGGGTATCAGGTCGGTTTCGCCGCGCATATCCGCCGCGACGCCGGGGTTCCGGTCAGCGCAGTCGGCCTGATCAGCGAGGCCGCGCAGGCCGAGGAAGTGCTCACCGCCGGTGACGCCGACGCAGTCATGGCCGGACGCGAGTGGCTGCGCGACCCGCACTTCGCGCTGCGGGCCGCGGGCGAGCTCGGCGCTGACATCGACTACTGGCCGAAGCAGTACCTGCGCGCCCGCCCGGTCTGAGTCCTCGCGGAGGCGACGGTCGCGGAGCTTCAGCGGCGACGCCGGGTCGCGTCCTGCACCTCTCCGATCAGCTCCTCGATGATGTCCTCCAGGAACAGCACCGCGGTGGTCTCGCCCGCCGCATTGCGCACCTGTGCCAGGTGACGGCCGGCCCGGCGCATGAGCGCGAGCGCGTCTTCGAGGTCGGTCGTCTCGAGGACCGGCACCATCTGGTGGATCCGTCGCCTGGGGATCGGCTGGACGACGTCGGCCGACGCGTCCGGACCCTCGGCGGCGCGCAGGATGTCCTTGAGGTGCACGTAGCCGATCGGCGCGCCCGCGGCGTCCACGATCACGTACCGCGAGAACCCGTGCTTTGCGACCGACCGCTCGATCTTGTCGGGCGTCACCGACACGGGCAGGGTCACCAGCTGCGTCAGCGGCACCGCGATGTCCTTGGCCTTCTTGTCGGTGAACTCCAGCGCTGCCGAGACGGTGCCGGCCGCGTCATCGAGCACGCCCTCGATCCGCGACTGGTTCACGATCGTCGTCACTTCGTCGAGCGTGAACGTCGAGGCGGCTTCGTTGCGAGGCTCGACCCCGAACAGGCGCACCGCGTGGTTGGCGATCCAGTTGAGCGCCACGATGACGGGGTGGAAGAGGCGTGAGACCCAGACCAGCGGCGTTGCCAGCATGAGCACGGCACGGTCGGGAACCGAGAACGCGAGGTTCTTGGGCACCATCTCGCCGAACACGACGTGCAGGTACGACACGAGCAGCAGCGCGATCAGGAACGCGATGGTGTCCACCATCGCCTCGCCCAGGCCGGTCAGCCCGAGCGGCCCGGCGAGCAGATGATGGATCGCGGGCTCGGACACGTTCAGGATCAGCAGCGAGCAGATGGTGATGCCCAGCTGACTCGTCGCGAGCATGAGCGTGGCGTGCTCCATCGCGTAGAGGGCGGTCTTCGCTGAGCGCGAGCCCTTCTCGGCGAGGGGTTCGATCTGCGAACGCCGCGCCGAGATGACGGCGAACTCGGCGCCGACGAAGAAGGCGTTGAACACCAGCAGCACGAAGAGCCACGCGATTCCTGCCCAGTCGTTCATGCGCGCTCACCCCGCCCCGCGGCATCCGATGCCTGTTCTGCAATCGGGGTGTGGGTGAACCGGACGCGATCGATGCGGCGACCGTCCATCCGCTGCACATCCAGCGTGCCGTCCTCGATCTCGATCTTGTCGCCCACCACGGGGATGCGCTCCAGGACGCTCATGATGTAGCCGCCCACGGTGTCGTAGACATCCCCTTCCGGAATGCGGATGCCGGTGCGATCGCGCACCTCATCGGGTCGCAGATCACCCGGGAAGCTGAGCGAGCCCTCGCCGCGCACGATGCCCGCGCGGCGCCGGTCGTGCTCGTCGAGCACTTCGCCCACGATCTCCTCGACCAGGTCCTCGAGGGTCACCACGCCCGCGGTGCCGCCGTACTCGTCCACGACGATGGCCATCTGGTAGCCGCGCGCCCGCAACTCGGAGACCAGGGTGTCGAGATGGACGGCCTCGGGGACGCGGAGCGGCTCTGTGGCCAGCGCGGCGGCGGGGACGTCCGCCCGGCGGGCGCGGGGTACGCCGACCGCGGCCTTCAGGTGCACGATGCCGACGATGTCGTCCATCGACTCCTCGTAGACCGGGAAGCGGCTGTGCCCGGTGCGCCGGGCGAGTTGGATGACGTCCTCCGCCGAGTCCTCGGCCGACAGCGCGTGGATGCTGGGGCGGGGCGTCATGACGTCGGCGGCGCTGAGCCGGGCGAACCTGAGGCTGCGGTCGAGAAGCGAGGCGGTGTCCTCCTCGAGGACGCCGGCGAGCGCCGAGCGGCGGACGAGGCTGGAGAGCTCCTCGGCCGTGCGGGCTCCGGACAGCTCCTCCTTCGGCTCGACGCCCATGAGGCGCAGCACGCCGTTGGCGCTGCCGTTGAGCACCACGATCGCCGGGCGGAACACCATCGTGAAGCCGACCTGGAACGGCATCACGAGCTTCGCGGTCTGGCGCGGGATGGCCAGCGCGAAGTTCTTCGGGATCAGCTCGCCGAGGATCATCGACAGGATCGTCGCGATCGTGATCCCGACGAACACCGCCACCGGGGACGCCACGCTTTCGGGCCAGCCCCACGCGGCGAACAGCGGCCGGAGCAGGCTCGAGATCGCCGGCTCCATCGCGTAGCCGGTGAGCAGCGTCGTGAGGGTGATCCCCAGCTGCGCGCTGGAGAGGTGCGTGGAGGTGATCCGCAGCGCGTTGATCGTGAGACTGAGCCGGGTCTCACCCGCGTCGCGGCGCGCCTCGAGATCTGCACGATCGAGATTGACGAGCGCGAACTCGCTCGCAACGAACAGGCCGGTTCCGACCGTGAGCAGGAGCCCCGCGCCGAGCATGACGTACTCCATCACGCATCACCCCCCGGAGAGGATGGCTGGCAGTGGGGCGAGCGTCTACTGGGGGGGTCGTCCATCGTGCCGGTAAGTCTACGGCAGGAGAGCGGGCCGATCGCGGGTGCCGTTCCTGCCCGCGGCTCCCGGGTCGCGGGTGCCGTTTCGGCCCGCTGTCCCGGGTCGCAGCATCCCTTCGCCTGTTGCCTCGCGCGGCTGTTTCCTGCTCGCGCGCCACAGGTTCTCGCCGCACACGGAATCCGAGAGGGGTGTGGCGAAGTCGATTCCGCTGAGCACCCGCGCTGCCGCGCGCATCGGGGCGCGCACCGCGACCGACCGCAGCGCGGCGACGTCGGTGAGCGCGCCGCCGGACCTCTTCGCCCACAGCGCCTGGTCCAGCGCGATCACGGCCTTCATGAACGTCAGGATCCCGGCAAGGTCGATGGCCGTCTGCGCAGGGCTGGTGATCCAGTGCCCCTGCCACGGCGCGCCACAGATCGGCACAGCGCCGACAGGAAATTGCAGCGAGAGCCGCGGCGCCCGCTACGACTCGGTCGTGCGGGGCGTGCTGCGACGCGAGTGGGAGGCGGCATCCGTCCCCTCGACGCCGGCCTGGCCGCTGGTCACCAGCCGACCGGCAGCGCCTTGCCCTCTTCGTAGCCGGCGGCGGACTGCAGCCCGACGCGCGCGCGATCGTGGAACTCTGCGATCGACGCCGCGCCGGCGTAGGTGAAGGACGAACGGATGCCGGAAGTGATCATGTCGATCAGGTCCTCCAGGCTGGGACGCAGCGGGTCCAGGTAGATCCTCGATGACGAGATGCCCTCGGCGAACAGTTCCTTGCGGGCCAGGTCGTACGGATCCAGCCGCCCGAACCGGTCGTGCACGGCCTTGGTGGAGGCCATGCCCCACGACTCCTTGTATGCGCGGCCGGCTTCGTCGACCTGCACTTCGCCGGGTGCCTCGATCGTTCCGGCGAACCACGAGCCGACCATGACGGATGCCGCGCCCGCCGCCAGCGCCAGCGCGACGTCGCGCGGATAGCGCACCCCGCCGTCCGCCCACACGGACGCGCCCAGCATCCGGGCCGCCTCCGCCGTCTCGAGCACGGCGGAGAACTGCGGCCGCCCGACCGCGGTCATCATGCGGGTCGTGCACATCGCGCCGGGCCCGACGCCGACCTTGAGGATGTCGGCGCCGGAGCGCACCAGGTCGGTCACACCCTCGGCCGTGACGACGTTGCCCGCTGCGATCGGGATGCCGAGGCCGAGGTCCGCGACGGTGCGCAGCGCCTCCAGCATCCCCTCCTGGTGTCCGTGGGCGGTGTCGAGGACCAGCACGTCCACCCCTGCCGCCGCCAGCGCCTTCGCCTTGGCCGCGACATCGCCGTTGATGCCGACCGCCGCGGCGACGTTGAGCCGACCGGAGGAGTCGACCGCGGCGCGATAGAGACTCGAACGGAGCGCGCTGCGGCGCGAGAGCGTGCCGACGACGAAGCCGTGGTGCAGGACGCACACCGTCTCGGCGTCGGCGGCCACGATGAGATCGAACGCCTGGCGGGCGCTCTCGACATCGTCCGCGTCGATGGATGCCGTCCTCCCCCGCGCCAGATCACCCAGGCGCGCATCGGGCAGTGCCGTGCCGAGGCGCATCGCGGGCACGACTCCGAGTACGGCATCGATGTTCAGACGCCCCGTCGAGCTGTCTGCGACGACGATCCCGTGGCCTTCGGTCGCGGGCAGGAGGCGCAGGGCGTCCGCCACGGTGGCCTCGGGTGGCAGGACGAGCGGGGTGTCCCAGCGCACCGGCTGATCCTTGACCCATCGGATGGCGGCATCCAGCTCCTGCAGGGGCATGTCCTGAGGCAGCACCCCCAAGCCGCCGCGTCGCGCCAGCGTCGCCGCCAGTCGTGCGCCCGTCACCGAGTTCATGTTCGCGGACACCAGCGGAATGGTCGCGTTCGTTCCGTCGCCCGGAGCGAGATCCACGTCCAGCCTGCTCGTGACGGACGAGTGGCGGGGGACCAGGAACACATCCGAATAGGTCAGATCCACCTCGGGCTGTTCACCGTAGAACTCCATACCGAAAGGGTAGTGACTCTTGCTGTGCGGATATCGATGCACAAACGTGTTGGCGCGCCACCTTTCGCTCAGGGGAAGGCGCCACCAGACTGAGTTAGGCTTAACAGTCGTGCGTGTGGGCAACACAAATCGCCCCGCACGCTCTCAAAGTCATGAAAGCGGGCGATCGAGCGTGTCGAGCCAGATCACGGGCGTCGGAGTGTCGAGCGAAGGCGAGTTCGGGGCCAACGAATGGCTCGTCGACGAACTCTACGAGCAGTTCAAGGTGGATAAGAACTCCGTCGACAAGGCGTGGTGGCCGATCCTCGAGGCCTATCACCCCGTTGACACCACCGCGACCACCGGCCCCGGGACGAGCACTGACGGTGACGGTGCGCCCGCACCACGACAGCAGTCCGCCGGTTCCGCTCCGGCAGACGACGCGCACCCCGTGACGGCTCCCATCCCCGTTCTCGGCGCACAGCCCGTCGCCCGCACCACCGCGCGGCCGGCCGCCCCGCAGCCGATCCCGGCGCAGGCGCCGGCGGTCGCCCCATCGGCCACGGCCGAGAACCTCGAGGCCGACAAGGTCACCGTGCTCAAGGGCATGACCAAGTCCCTTGCCGTGAACATGGAAGAGTCGCTGACGGTTCCGACCGCGACCAGCGTCCGGACCATCCCGGCGAAGCTGATGATCGACAACCGCATCGTCATCAACAACCACATGTCCCGCACGCGCGGCGGAAAGATCAGCTTCACTCACCTGATCGGCTGGGCCCTGATCCGGGCTCTCAAAGAGTTCCCGAGCCAGAACGTCTTCTACGCCGAAATCGACGGAAAGCCGTCCGTGGTCGCTCCGGCGCACATCAATCTCGGCATCGCCATCGACCTGCCCAAGCCGGATGGCACGCGCGCACTGCTGGTCCCCAGCATCAAGCACGCCGACACGCTCACCTTCAGTGAATACCTCGTCTCGTACGAGGATCTGATCAGCCGAGCACGCGGCAACAAGCTCACGGCGGCCGATTTCCAGGGCACCACGATCTCGCTGACCAACCCCGGCGGCATCGGCACCGTACACTCCGTGCCGCGCCTGATGAAGGGGCAAGGCGCCATCATCGGCGTCGGCGCCCTCGAGTACCCGGCCGAGTTCCAGGGTTCGAGCGAGAAGACGCTGAACGAACTCGCGATCGGAAAGACGATCACCCTCACCAGCACCTACGACCACCGCGTCATCCAGGGTGCAGGATCGGGCGAGTTCCTCAAGAAGGTCCACGAACTGCTCATCGGGCAGCGCGACTTCTATGAGGACATCTTCGCCGCGCTGCGTATCCCCTATGCCCCGATCCGGTGGGCCGCAGACATCAATGTCGACCTGGCCGAGCGCGTCGACAAGACCGCCCGCGTGCAGGAGCTGATCAATTCCTTCCGCGTCCGCGGCCACCTCATGGCCGACATCGACCCGCTCGAGTACGTGCAGCGCACGCACCCCGACCTCGAGATCGAACAGCACGGTCTGACGTTCTGGGATCTCGACCGCTACTTCGTCACCGGCGGCTTCGGCGGCAAGCGCCAGATGAAGCTGCGCGACATCCTCGGCGTGCTGCGCGATTCGTACTGCCGCACCATCGGCATCGAGTACATGCACATCCAGGACCCGGAGCAGCGCCGCTGGTTCCAGGAGAATGTCGAGCTGAAATACCAGAAGCCCGGACACGACGAGCAGCTGCGCATCCTGAGCAAGCTCAACCAGGCCGAGGCGTTCGAGACCTTCCTGCAGACCAAGTACGTCGGTCAGAAGCGCTTCAGCCTCGAGGGCGGCGAGTCCCTCATCCCGCTGCTGGATGAGATCCTCCAGGGCGCGGCGGATGCCGGACTGGACGGCACCGCCATCGGCATGGCGCACCGCGGTCGCCTCAACGTCCTCACCAACATCGCCGGCAAGACGTACGGCCAGGTCTTCCGCGAGTTCGAAGGCTCGGTCGCCGTCGGCAGCAAGAGCGGCTCCGGCGACGTGAAGTACCACCTCGGCACCGAGGGCACGTTCGTGGACGATCGCGGCGAGGAGCTGCCGGTCTACCTCGCGGCCAATCCGTCTCACCTGGAGACCGTGGACGGTGTGCTCGAGGGCATCGTGCGCGCAAAGCAGGACCGCAAGCCGATCGGCTCGTTCTCGTGGCTGCCGATCCTCGTCCACGGCGACGCGGCCTTCGCAGGCCAGGGCGTCGTCGTCGAGACGCTGCAGATGTCGCAGCTGCGCGGGTTCCGCACCGGCGGCACCATCCACGTCGTGGTCAACAACCAGGTCGGCTTCACGACCGTGCCTCAGGACGCCCGCACGTCCGTCTACGCGACGGATGTCGCCAAGACCATCCAGGCACCGATCTTCCACGTGAACGGCGACGATCCCGAGGCCGTCGTCCGCGTGTCACAGCTCGCCTTCGCCTACCGTCAGCGGTGGCACCGCGACGTCGTGATCGATCTCGTCTGCTACCGCCGCCGCGGTCACAACGAGGGAGACGATCCCTCGATGACGCAGCCGCTGATGACGAACCTCATCGAGGCGAAGCGCTCCGTGCGCCGCCTGTACGTCGAAGCCCTCGTCGGCCGCGGCGACATCACCGAGGAGGAGTACGAGCAGGCCAAGCGCGACTTCCAGGACGGTCTCGAAGTCGCCTTCGCCGAGACGCACGCCGCCGAGACCGGCACCTCGCCGATCGTCAGCGAGGCCATCCTCGAACCCGCCGTCGGTGCCCCCGAGACGACGGGCGTGTCGCGCGAGGTCGTGCAGATGGTCGGTGACGCCTTCGTCAACAAGCCGGACGGCTTCACCGTGCACACGAAGCTGCAGCAGCTTCTCGAGAAGCGCCTGGACATGAGCCGCAACGGCTCCATCGACTGGGGCTTCGCCGAGCTGCTGGCCTTCGGCTCGCTGCTGGTCGAGGGCACCTCGGTGCGCCTGGCCGGTCAGGACTCGCGCCGCGGCACGTTCGTGCAGCGCCACTCGGTGCTCCACGATCGCGCCAACGGGCAGGAGTGGATCCCGCTCGCCAATCTGGGCGACAACCAGGGTCGCTTCTGGGTCTACGACTCGCTGCTCAGCGAGTACGCCGCGCTGGCCTTCGAATACGGGTACTCGGTCGAGCGGGCGGACGCACTGGTGCTGTGGGAGGCGCAGTTCGGCGACTTCGCCAACGGCGCCCAGTCCGTGATCGACGAGTTCATCTCCTCGGCCGACCAGAAGTGGGGCCAGCAGTCGAGTGTGGTGCTGCTGCTCCCCCACGGCTACGAAGGACAGGGCCCGGACCACTCCTCGGCACGCATCGAGCGCTACCTGCAGATGTGCGCGCAGGACAACATGATCGTCGCCCGCCCCTCGACGCCGGCATCGTACTTCCACCTGCTGCGTCGGCAGGCGTACGCCCGTCCGCGGCGTCCGCTGATCGTGTTCACCCCAAAGGCGATGCTGCGCCTGCGCGGAGCGACCAGCGCCGTCGAGGACTTCCTCACGGGCAAGTTCGAGCCCGTGCTGGATGACACGCGGGGCCTTGACCGCACGGCCGTCAAGCGGGTGCTGCTGCACGCCGGCAAGATCCACTGGGATCTGAAGGCGGAGCTGGACAAGAACCCGAACCCCGAGATCGCGCTGGTACGGCTGGAGCAGTACTACCCGGCCCCCATCGATGAGCTCAATGCGGTTCTGGACAGTTACCCTGACGCCGAGCTGGTCTGGGTGCAGGATGAGCCCGAGAACCAGGGCGCGTGGCCGTTCATCGCCCTCGAGATGGTCAAGTACCTGCACGGGCGCACGATCGCGTGCATCTCACGGGCATCGGCGGCATCCACGGCGACCGGTTCACCCAAGGTGCACGCGCGCCAGCAGGCGGAGATCCTGAAGCAGGCACTGACGCTCTGACTCACGTTTCGAAGAGCGGATGCCGCGGGGACCCGTTCCCGCGGCATCCGCTCTTCGTCGTATCGGCCGGCGCGCCCGCGCCCGGAATCAGTACCAGAGGCTCAGGTAGGGCGTCTCGGTCGTGGCGAACGACGCGTCGAATGACGCGAGCCCCGCGGGCGGGGCCTGGACCAGTCCCGCCGCGGCGAGTGTCGAGGCTCGCACCCCGCCGAGCAGGACCGACGACAGCGCGTTCACCGAGAGCGTGATGTCCGGCGGGGCATCGGACAGCGTGGCGATCGCGTTCCCGGTGTCGTCGATCTCGAGCCGCCAGCTGCCGTCCGCGAAGCCGAGCGGGTCCGTGACCCGCAGCACGAAGGCGCCGGCGGCCGCGTATGTCCGCGCGGTCAGCACGGCCGGCACGTCGAGGATGCGCAGCCACCCGTGCTCGGACGTTTCGACGGTCGCGCCGCGCTGGTCCGCGATCATCCACCTGAGCGGTTCATCCGCCGAGCGCAGCGGGGCCTTCACGACCGAGACGAGGTCGTGCTCCAGGATGAACCGCCACAGCGCGGCATAAGCGTCCGGGGTCTCGCTCACCAGGTAGTGCAGCTCAAGCTCGTGCTTGGTGAAATCGCGCCCCTCGTCCGACAGGACATACACCGCGACGCCCCGCGTGGCGCCCGTGGCGTCGGCGTAGCGCACGCCGCGCACCTTGCGGGCGTTCTCCTGCCCCGGAGCGGTCCCGGACATGCGACGCCACAGCCCCGGCCATGCCTCGATCTCGCCGGGACGCGTGGCGCGCACCCGGCCGTGCACATCGGCGAGCAGATCGCGCAGCCCCTCCCGGTCGACGAAGTCGAGGCGGCCTTCGGGCCGCGGACCCGTCCAGATCGCCCGCTTGGTCTCGATCGACCAGTCCGTGCCGAAGGTCGCGGGCGAGAAGCCGAAGCGTCCGTAGATCGTCGCCTCGGACACCGTGAGCCCCGCCAGCGACAGCCCGAGCTCGGAGGCGGTGCGCAGCTCACCCTCGAGCATGGCGCGCGCGATCCCCTTGCGCCGGTGCGTCGGGGCGACGCTGACGCCGCTGATGGCCCACATCGGGACACCGCGACCGCCGGGCAGGCCCATCTCGGTGACCCACGAGTTGACGGTGCCGACCGGCTGGGACGCGTCGAGCGCAGCGGGATCGTAGATGCCCACGAAACGACGGAACCCGAAACCGTCGCGCGCTCCGGCCAGTTGCTCATCGCTCAGCTCGCCGGAGAGGAATCCGCGCGTCTCGGCCTGCAGGTACGGATCGAACACCACCGCGTCGGCGGTGTCGATCACGCGATATTCGAGCCCGTTCGCCGCGACAGCGGCAGCCGCTGCGGGGTCGGTGGGGGCGTTCTTCCAGTCGCGGGCAACCATTCACCCACACTACTCAGCGCGCCGGACACGCGACGTTCACCGGCCGAGTGCCGCAGCCGCGGCCCGCTCCGAGGCGACGCGATCGGCAGCGACGAGACCGAGTCGGGTCCGCCGGTCCAGCAGGTCGTCCACGGTCAACGCGCCCTCGGCCTGCACACCCCACCGCAGTTCCTGCGCGGTCACCCCGCGCGCGGCGGGCGGACCGCCCGCCAGTCGCGCCACGAACGGAGCCTCGGCCCCGTAGCGGCGCACCAGCCGCGGCGGCGCCGCGATCTCGCCGGTCCGCTCGCGCGGCCATGCGCCCACCAACGGCAGGGACCGCGTGCGCGACGGCGCCACCCGGTCCGCCGCAAAGCGGCGGGCGACCGCGGCATCCATCCCGTCCTGCGCCATGCGCCGGTATGTCGTGAGCTTGCCGCCGAGCACGCTGAGCACGCCGGAGTCCGACTCGACGATCGCATGGCGGCGGGACAGGTCGCTGGTGTCCGCATCGTCCGCGCCCTTTCGCGGCGGTCCGCCCATGCGCAGCAGCGGACGCAATCCGGCGAAGGTCCCGACGACGTCCGAGCGCACGAGGGGGCGGGCCAGCACCCGGTTGATCGTGTCCAGAAGCTCGTCGATCTCTGCATCGCTGGCCTGCGGGACCGCCGGGGGCGGCCCGGCGGTGGGCACGTCGGTCAGCCCGACATAGGTGCGACCGTGCGGCGCGGGCACGCTGAAGACGAAACGCCCGCTGGATCCGGGAACCGGCACCGTCAGCGAGACGTCCGAGCCGCCCAGCCGGGCCGATTCCAGGACCAGGTGCGTGCCGCGGCTCGGGCGCAGCGCCACCGCGGGGTCGAGCTCACCCGCCCACACACCCGTCGCGCTGATCACCGCGCGCGCCCGCACGTGGAGCTCGCCGCCGGTGATCGTGTCCCGCAGCAGCGCGCCGTCGCCGGTGGCGTGCACCGCCTCGACGCGGGTGAGGATGCGCGCGCCGTAGCCCGCGGCGGTGCGGGCGATGCCCACGACGAGGCGCACGTCGTCGATGAGCTGTCCGTCCCAGCCCCGCACGCCCCCGCGGAGCCCGTCGCGGCGCACCGCGGGTGCCAGACGGAGCGTCTCGGCACGCCCGATCGGCCCGGGCGCGCGCAGGACCGCCCCCGGCGTGCCCACGACACGGCGCAGCCCGTCACCCAGCCCGAAGCCCACACCGACGTATGCTCCGCGGACCATGTGTCCGGGGGCGTACAGCGGCAGCACCTGAGCAAGCGGCCGGGTGAGGTGTGGAGCGATCCGCGTCATCAGCAGATGGCGCTCGGCCGCGCTCTCGTGCGCGATGGCGAACTGTCCCGAGGCGAGGTAGCGCAGCCCGCCGTGCACGAGCTTCGAGCTCCAGCGACTGGTGCCGTGGGCGAGGTCCTCGCGCTCGACGAGGACCGTCCGCAGGCCCCTGCTGGCGGCATCCAGGGCCAGACCCGCGCCGGTGATGCCGCCGCCGATGACGAGCACGTCGACGTCCGGGTGATCGCCCAGTGCGGCCAGCTCCCGCCGGCGCCGGGCGGCGTTCAGCGCCGTGGAGTGCGGTCGACGGCCGACGACCTGAGCCATCATCCCTCGTCCCGGATGGCCAGGTACCCCGCCACCGCGCACCGCAGTTCGCGCCGCCAGTCCTCCGGCGCGAGCCACTCCGCCACCAGCGGCGCGGACTGGATCGCGGATTGGGCGATCAGCAGCAGCATGGCGGCGAGTCGGTCGGGGTGACCGGGCCGGATGAACCCGGCATCCTGTCCTTTCTCCACGCGCGCCGCGATTTCGCGATGGATGCCGCGCTGGCTCGTGCCGAGGCGCTCGAGGATGTACCGCGAGAAGAGCTCGGGGTCGGTCTCGCGCAGGCGGTCCACCAGCGGCAGTGCCCTGATCCGATCCGCCGTCTCCACCATGCCGGCGGCGAACTCGTCGAGCGAGCCGGCGGAGCCGCCGCGCGGGACGACCGCGAACAGCTCGCGCGTGACCAGGGCGGCCAGCAGTGCCTGCACGTCGGGCCAGTAGCGGTACAGGGTCTGGCGCGAGACTCCCGCCCGGCGGGCGATGTCGGACGCGGTGGTTCGGCGTATCCCGTGCGCCAGCACCTCGTCCAGGGCAGCGTCCAGCACCGATGCCTCGGTCTGTCCGCTTGTTCCCGCCATGTGACAACCATACAGAGCATGTCATACTGTCACCATGGTTGCGTCGATGCCCCAGGAGCCGGACGCGTCGATGGTGCCCGATGCGCGACCTCGATCCGCCTGGGACGCCTGGGGAACGCAGCCCGCCCGGCTTCCCGCCGGCGCGAAGGCCCTGGTCGCGACACTTCTGCCCGGCAAGGCGCATCCGGTCCCCCGCCGCGGCGCCCCGACGCTCACGCGGTCACGACTCGACGACGGCGATCTCAGTCAATTTGTCGCCGTGGTCGGCGATGCCCACGCCACCGCGGATGACGCCGTGCGTGCGCTGCACCTCGGCGGCAAGAGCACGCCCGACCTGCTCGCGCGGCGCCTCGAGGACCTGCAGCTGGCGCCCGACGCGGTCGTCTCACCCGGAACCCACGCCGAGGTCTTGGCTGTCCTCGCTCTCTGCGACCGGGCCGGCATCGCCGTCGTGCCGTTCGGCGGGGGAACCAGCGTGGTCGGAGGCGTTGCCCCCGTCGCCGCGAGCGCCGGGCCGGTGATCGCACTCGAACTCTCCCGCACGGCCGGTCTGAGCGACCTCGACGAGACCTCGCTGCTGGCCACCTTCGGTGCAGGCACCACCGGGCCGCAGGCCGAAGAAATGCTGAATGCGCGCGGCTTCACGATCGGCCACTTTCCGCAGAGCTTCGAGTACGCCACCCTCGGCGGCTACGCGGCGACGCGCTCGAGTGGACAGGCGTCCCGGGGATACGGGCGCTTCGATGAGCTCGTCCATGCCCTGCTGGTCGCGACCCCGGTCGGTGAACTGCGTCTGGGCAGGGCGCCGGCGAGTGCGGCCGGGCCGGACCTGCGCGAACTGTTCCTCGGCTCGGAGGGCGCGTTCGGCGTTCTCACCGCCGTCACCCTCCGCATCCGCCCGCTCGCGGCGGCGACCGCCTACGGCGCCTGGACGTTCCCCGACTTCGACTCCGGGGCGGCGGCGCTGCGCGAGCTCACGCAGCGCGGCATCCGCCCGACCGTTCTGCGCCTGAGCGACGCAACCGAGACCCGCGTGAACGCCGTTCTCGGCGGGCACCTGACCCGCGCCCGCGGCTGCCTCGCCGTGGCGACCTTCGAAGGAGCCGACCCCGGTGAGGCCGAGGGCGTCCGGGAGAAGACGGATGCCCTCTTCCGTCGCCACGGCGGGACGCCCCGCGGCGAAGGTCCGGCACGGTCGTGGGAGCGGGGCCGGTTCTCCTCCCCCGCACTGCGCGACACGCTCCTGGACATCGGCGTTCTCGCCGAGACCCTCGAGACCGCGACCACCTGGGCGAATCTGGGCGCCCTCAAGACCGCGGTCACCGACGCGCTGACGACGAGCCTGGGCGGCGAAGGCACCAAGCCGCTCGTGCTGTGTCACATCTCGCACGTGTATCCCGCGGGCGCTTCCGCCTACTTCACGGTGGTCGCCGCGCTCACCACAGACCCGGCCGGGCAGTGGCGCAGGGCGAAGGATGCCGCTTCGCTCGCGATCGTCGGCGCCGGGGGAACGATCACTCACCACCACGCCGTCGGCCGCGACCACCGGCCCTATCTGGAGGCAGAGATCGGCGGCCTCGGGATCGCCATCCTCCGCGCCGTGAAGGACACCGTCGATCCGCGGGGCATCATGAATCCGGGCGTTCTCGTGCCGCCGCCGACGGGGACGCCCGCAGCGGCGCCATCCTCCGAGAACGCCGAATGAATGTCACCCTGCTGGTGAACCCGGCCGCCCGCGGTGGCGCGCAGACCGGCCCGGCGACCCGCGCCGCCGAGCGTCTGCGCGCACACGGGGTGCGTACGACCATCATCAGCGGCGGCAGCGCAGCGGAGTCCAGCCGCCTGCTGCGCGCGGCGATCGACTTCGGCACGGACGCCGTCGCCGTCGCCGGCGGCGACGGAACCGTCCGCCTCGCGATCCAGGAACTCGCGGGCAGCTCGGTACCCCTCGGGATCATCCCCACCGGCACCGGCAACGACACCGCGACGGCAGTGGGTCTGCGGGAGCTCGACCCCGACTCCGCCGCCGACGCCATCGCCGCGGGCAGAACGCGGCGCATCGACCTTGCCCGCGTCAGGCGCAGCGACGGCTCGACGGCGTACTTCGGCAGCGTGCTGGCCAGCGGCTTCGATTCGCGCGTCAACGACCGCGCGAACGCCATGCGCTGGCCCCGAGGCAGATCGCGCTACAACATCGCACTTCTGCGGGAGTTCTTCACGCTGAAGGGCATCCCGTACCAGGTCGACCTGGAAATGGCGGACGGGACGCAGGAGCGGTTCGACGGCGACCTGGTGATGGGCACCGTCGGCAATGGCAGCAGCTATGGAGGCGGCATCCCGATCTGCCCCGACGCCGACCCGGCGGACGGGCTGCTCGATGTCGTCCTCGTGCGGCCCGCCGGGCGCCTGCGACTGCTTCGGCTGCTGCCCAGGGTGTACCGGGGGACGCACACCACGATTCCCGAGGTCGAGACATACCGCGTCCGGTCGGTGCGGCTCGCGGCCCCCGGAGTGACCGCCTACGCGGACGGCGATCCGATCGGGATGCTGCCGCTGCAGATCGAGGTCGCCCCGGGCGCACTGCTCGTCTTCACGCCGTGACGGATGCCGCCGCTCGCGTCAGTGGGTCGCCTGCGCCGCACGCAGGCGGCTGAGCACCTGATCGCGCAGCTCTTCGGGTGCCGTCTCCTTGCACGCGCGCGCCACCACCTCGGTGAGGGTCCGCGACACGAGCGCCTCATCCCGGCAGCTGGGGCAGTTCTCCAGATGCTGGGCGATATCGCTCTGTGACGTCTTGCACACCTCGTGGCGGAGGTACTCCTCCAGGTCGCGTCGCGCCTTCTCACAGCCGCAGTCGGTCATTTCCTGCTCCCTGTCGCGGCTGCGCTGATGCCGCGCTCGGCCGCATAATCCGCCAGCAGCTCACGAAGCATGCGCCTGCCACGATGCAGACGGCTCATGACCGTGCCGATGGGTGTCTTCATGATGTCGGCGATCTCCTGGTATGCGAAGCCCTCGACGTCCGCGAGGTACACCGCCAACCGGAAGTCCTCGGGGATCGCCTGCAGAGCGTCCTTCACCACGGATGCCGGCATCCGGTCTATCGCCTCGGCCTCGGCCGATCGGCTGCTCGTGGCGGTGGTGGATTCCGCGCCACCCATCTGCCAGTCCTCGAGCTCGTCGATCGTTCCCTGGTAGGGCTCGCGCTGCCGCTTGCGATAGATGTTGATGTACGTGTTGGTGAGGATGCGGTACAGCCACGCCTTCAGGTTGGTTCCCTGAGTGAACGTCGCCCAGGATCCGAACGCCTTCACGAACGTCTCCTGCACGAGATCGGCCGCGTCGGCCGGATTGCGCGTCATCCGCATCGCCGCCGCGTAAAGCTGATCCATGAAGGGAAGCGCCTGCACCTCGAACTGGGTGCGCGCGTCGGTGGCTTCCTCTGCCTCGTCAATCATCACGCGCCAGTCTACGGCGGCAAGGTCCCAGGCCAGGTCGAGCGCGGGAACGTCGTCGGCGGCTGGCCGATCGAGCACGGCGATCATGCGGCTCACTTTCTCCGGTTGCGTCGCTGCTTGTTGTCCGCAACGGTTCAGTAGGGTAGAACCCGATGACTGGTGACCGGTATTCCCACCTTCCGAAACCGTCGGCGCGCGGTCGATGGGCCGCGCCGACGGCCGAGGGTCCGTTGCGGGCGACAATCACAGTGCCGGGGTCGAAATCGCTCACCAATCGTGAGCTCATCCTCGCGGCGCTGGCCGACGGCCCGGGCCGCCTGGCTTCGCCTCTGCACTCGGACGATTCCGCCCGGATGATCACGGCCCTGCGCACGCTCGGCGTCGGCATCGACCGCAGCCCGGGCACCGGCAGATACGGCGACGACCTCGTCGTCACACCTGTGTGGCCGCTGCAGGGCGCGACCGAGGTCGACTGCGGCCAGGCGGGCACCGTGATGCGCTTCGTCGCGGGGCTGGCGGGCTTCGCGCGCGGCGACGTGACGCTGACGGCGCACGAGAGTGCGCTGCACCGGCCGATGGGCACGATGATCAAGGCTCTGCGCGACGTCGGCGTCGACATCGACGACGGCGGCCACTGGTCCCTGCCGTTCATCGTGCGCGGCCACGGACACGTCCGCGGCGGAGAAGTCGTCGTCGACGCGAGTGCGTCCAGCCAGTTCGTGTCCGGCCTGCTGCTGGCCGCGCCGCGGTTCGATGTCGGCCTGCACCTCATCCACCGCGGCGCGCGCCTGCCGAGCATGCCCCACATCGACATGACGATCGAGTCCCTCGCACACCGTGGGGTGCACGTCGAACGCCCCGCTCCCGGCGAGTGGGTCGTCCCCGCCGGCGCGGTGCGCGCGAAAGACGTCGCAATCGAGCCCGACCTGTCCAACGCCGCGCCCTTCCTGGCCGCGGCGATGATCGCGGGCGGCTCGATCTCGGTGACCGGCTGGCCCGCCCACTCCACACAGCCCGGCGCGATGCTCACCGAGATCCTGTCCCTCATGGGTGCGCGAGCGGTTCGCCGGGGCGGTTCGCTCACGGTCACCGCCGGCAACGGCATCGCCGGAGTCGATCTCGACCTGTCCGCGGCCGGCGAGCTCACCCCCACGCTGGTCGCGCTCGCCGCCTTCGCGGATGCGCCGAGCACGTTCTACGGGATCGGCCACATCCGCGGGCACGAGACCGACCGCATCGCGGCGCTGGTGAGCGAGTTGCGCGCTCGCGGAGGCGAGGCGCAGGAGCTGCCCGACGGCATCCGGATCGTCCCCCGCGCCCTGACCGGCGGCACCTGGCGGTCGCACCACGACCACCGGCTCGCCACGACGGGCGCCCTGATCGGCCTCGCCGTCCCCGGGATCGAGATCGACGACATCGGCACGACGGCCAAGACGCTCCCGGAGTTCCCGGAACTGTGGCAGGCGATGCTGGACGGCGCGCCCGACGACGGCGCCCACTCGCAGCCGCTCCACGACCTGGTCTCCTGAGGTCTGCATCCCGGTGAGCTGGCTGGACGACGACCAGGACGACGAACCCGAGTTCGACGAGACGACGCTGCGCGCGCGACCGAACCCCAAGGCGAACCGCCCCCGCACGAAACGCCGGCCCGCGCACGCCGACGCCGTGATCGCTCGTGTGCTCGGCGTCGACCGCGGTCGGTACACGGTCCTGGTCGACGAGGACACTCCCGATGAGCGGCGCGTTTCCGCCACTCGTGCGCGCGAACTGCGGAGGATGCAGATCGTCACCGGCGACCGCGCGCGGGTCGTCGGCGACAGATCCGGCGACGAGGGCACCCTCGGGCGCATCGTCGGCATCGAAGACCGCACGTCGCTGCTGCGCAGATCAGCCGACGACACCGACCAGGTCGAGCGGATCATCGTCGCCAATGCCGATCAGATGCTGATCGTCGTCGCCGCCGCCGACCCGGAACCGCGGGAGCGTCTCGTCGATCGCTATCTCGTCGCGGCGCTGGATGCCGGGGTGCGTCCGCTGCTCGTGGTGACCAAGACCGATCTGGCCGACCCGGCCGAGTTCCTCTCGCACTTCGAGGGGCTCGACCTGGAGGTGTTCACCAGTGCGCAGGAAGAGATGCCGCTAGAACGGATCGGCGCCGAGCTGATCGGGCATTCCACGGTGTTCGTCGGCCACTCGGGTGTCGGCAAGTCCACGCTGGTCAACGCCCTCGTGCCGAGTGCGATGCGCGCGACCGGGCACGTCAACGAGGTGACCGGCCGCGGCCGCCACACCTCGTCGTCGACGGTGTCGCTGCGCTACCGCGGGAACGGTGGCAACGGATGGGTGATCGACACGCCCGGGGTGCGCTCGTTCGGTCTCGGCCACGTCGATCCGGCCAACATCCTCGGCGCCTTCACCGAGCTCGCCGAAGTGGCGGAGAACTGCCCGCGCGGCTGCACCCACCTCCCGGATGCCCCGGACTGCGCGATCGTGGAGGCGGTCGCAGAGGGTCGCCTCGGACCGAACGGCGCGGCGCGACTGGACTCGCTCCAACGACTGCTGTCGACGTTCGGTCATCAGCCCTGACCGGCGGCGGCCCGCGCGCACGCGGGATCGCCCTACTCTGGTGGGATGAGCACCGTCGTTCTGAAGCCCGGATCCCCCGCCCCCGATTTCACCCTGCTCAACCAGGATGACAAGACCGTCTCACTGCACGATCTGCGCGGCCATGGCGTCGTGCTGTTCTTCTACCCCGAGGCCATGACCCCCGGGTGCACGACCGAGGCGTGCGACTTCCGCGACAGCCTCGCACCGCTGCAGGCCGCCGGTTACACGGTCCTGGGCATCTCCCCGGACCTGCCCGAGAAGCTGCGCCGCTTCCGCGAGCGCGACGGGCTCACCTACGACCTCCTGAGCGACCCCGACCATGTCGTCCTCGACGAGTACGGCACGTGGGGCGAGAAGAAGAACTACGGCAAGGTCTACCAGGGCGTCATCCGCTCCACCTTCGTCATCGACGCCGAGGGCCGGATCCAGGAGGCGCTTTACAACGTGAAGGCCACCGGGCACGTCGCCCGGGTGCGCAAGCTCGTCGGGATCGACGCCGCCTGAGCCGGCTGCGCGCCAGCCGCTATTCGGATGCCGGGCCGCGGGCCTGCCGGCCCGCCGCCCGGACCGCGAACAGCAGCAGCACGAGCGCGATCAGACCGGGGATGGCGAGGGCCAGACCCGTCGTCGGCGATGCGTAGGCCCCGGTCACGGCACCCAACGCCACGGCGAGGATCAGCAGCTGGGTGACCACGCCACCCGAGCGGCCCCAGGACAGGCCACGCCAGGTGGCCACCGCGAACGCGAGCACAGCTACCGCCCCCACCGCGGTGAGGACCATCAGCGCGACGGCGCTCTGCACCGAGCCGGTGTCCCCGACCGCGAGCGCCCAGATCTGCCACCCGACCAGTGCGGCCACCGCGAGTCCCTCGAGCCCGAGCACGAATGCCGCGAGTCGATCCACCGTGTGTGTGCGCATTGGTCAGAACCCTCTTGTCAGTCGTCGCTGTCTTGTGGAAAACCTCTACACCACGGGGCGAATCCTCAGCAAGACGGCACTTAACGTGCCGCTGAACGCTTGATTCGCCCACCGCCCTGTGGGACCATTATGAGAGCCGTGTGCTCCCACAGCGAGGTGGGGCGAGACATCTCTCGCACATCCCCACAGGGTAGCGGACCCGAATCCGGGCTCTGAAACACCCGTCATCGTCACAAGGAGCCCCCCCATGGACTGGCGCGATAAGGCTGCCTGCCTCACCGTCGACCCCGAGCTGTTCTTCCCTGTTGGGAACACCGGCCCGGCTGTCGATCAGATCGAGAAGGCCAAATCCGTCTGTGCACGATGCACCGTGACGGAGATCTGCCTGCAGTACGCCCTGGAATCGGGGCAGGACTCCGGCGTGTGGGGCGGACTCTCCGAGGATGAGCGCCGCGCTCTCAAGCGCCGCGCCGCCCGCGCTCGTCGCGCTTCTTGACGCGACCCGGGTCAATGCCGCGAAGCGGCGTTGACCCGGGTCGGGTCAAGATCGAGTAGGCGGCGAAGCCGCCGTATCGAGATCCTCGGCGCACGTCGACTCCGCGGCCCTTCGGCCGCGGAGCCTTGCCCGTGTCCCGACCGAGCAGCCGACACGCCACGCGTGGTCTGCACGATGGGGACGCGGTGACCGACCGCTTCGGCCACGGCATCCGGTTTGTTGCTTACGAGCTCTCCCGCTCGATGTAGCGCATCGGGATGTCGATCGTGACCTCCGTGCCGCTGCCGACCAGCGTGTGCCAGTCGATCGTGCCGCCGAGTTCGCCCTGGATGAGGGTGCGGACGATCTGCGTGCCCAGGCCCTGCCCGACCTGACCCTCGGGCAGCCCGGACCCGGTGTCGCGCACGCGCACCTCGAGGCGCTCTTCCGTGCGTTCGGTGATGATCTCGACGTCGCCCTCCTTGCCCGCGAGCCCGTGTTCCACGGCGTTCGTGACCAGTTCGGTGAGGGCGAGGGCGAGGGGCGTGGCGTACGCGCTGGGCAGCGTGCCGAACCGGCCCGTCGAGTGCGTGCGCGCGCGCGTGTTCGGCGCGGCGGCGACCTCGGCGACGAGCTTGAGGACCCGCGCGAACACCTCGTCGAAGTCGACGTTCTGAGCGAGACCCTCCGAGAGGGTGTCGTGCACGACGGCGATCGCCGCGACACGCCGCATGGCCTGGCTGAGCGCCTCACGCGCCTCCTCGCTGTGCGAGCGGCGGGCCTGGATGCGCAGCAGCGAGGCGACGGTCTGCAGATTGTTCTTGACCCGATGGTGGATCTCGCGGATCGTGGCGTCCTTGGTGATGAGCTCCTGCTCCTGGTGGCGGATCTCGGTCACATCGCGGCAGAGCATGATGGCCCCGATCCGCGTGCCGCGGTCCCGCAAGGGGATCGTGCGCAGTGAGACCGTGACACCGCGCGCCTCGATGTCGGTCCGCCACGGAGCGCGGCCCGTCACCACGACCGGCAGCGATTCGTCGAACTCGCGCCGACCGGGCATGATCCGCGTGACGACCTCGATCAGGGACTCCCCCTCGAGCTCGTCGTCGAACCCGAGCCGATTGAACGCCGACAGCGCATTCGGGCTCGCGAACGTGGTGATCCCGTCGACGTCGAGGCGGATCAGCCCGTCCGATGCACGCGGCGCCCCGCGGCGCGGCGCCGACGGGGCCGCGAGGTCGGGGAAGCCACCGGAACCGATCATGCCGAACAGATCGTCGGCGCAGTCGTTGAAGGTGATCTGCTGCCGCGACGGTGTGCGCGCCTCCCCGAGGTTGGTGTGCCGGGTGAGCACGCCGATCGTCAGCGCGGGCTCTGTCCCCCGGGAACGGACGATGGGCACCGCGCGGACGCGGGTGGGAGTCTCCTCGAACCAGTCCGGTGATGCCGAATCGACGATCCGGGTGCCCTGGAACGCGTCGCGCACCTGCGTGCGCCATTGCGGCCGCACCCGGTCGCCGACGATGTCGCGGTAGAAGAGCGTCGCCGCGCCGCTCGGTCGAGTGTGCGCGACGGCGACGAAGGAGTCGTCCTCGGTCGGGACCCAGAAGACGATGTCGGCGAACGCGAGGTCGGCCAGCAGCTGCCCGTCACCGGCGAGCCGGTGGAGCCATTCCACGTCCTCCGCGCTCGAGCGGCCCTGGGCGTAGACGAGATCGCTGAGCGTCGACATCCCTCAAGCTTAGAGTTGGCGCGGCCGCGGGCCGGCCGCACCCACTTCACTTGCCCTGGACGTACGTGAAAAGCGGTGCGTTCGGTACATCCAGGGCAAGTGAACACGAGGGCAGAGGATGCCGCGGCTCCGCCCCGCGATGCACCGGGCTATGCGGAGGCGGGGACCGCGCGACGGCGCGCGCTGCTTCGGATGCGACGCTCCGGCACCGGGACGGGAGCGACGGCCTCGCCGACCAGCCGTCGCACGGCGAGGGGAATCGGCGAGCGCGGCGAGATCTCGGCGATCGGGCGCGCGGCCAGCAGAGCGGCATCGGCCGCGCGAGGATCGGTCGGCACGAACCAGACGTCGGTCACGCCCCCGAAGCGATCCAGGGTGCGGCGCACCTGACCCCGGGCGTCGATGCCCAGGGCGCCGGGGCGCAGCCGATTGGCCACGACGACCACCGGTGTCGCACCGATCGTGGCTCGCAGCTCCGGATAGGCGCGCAGGAACCGGGAGATCCCGAGCGGGTCGGCGGCGGCCACCGCGACCACCAGGTCGGCGCTGCGCAGGGCGGCCAGGGTGGCGGCGTTGCGGCGCGGACCGTCGAGGTCGCTCATGATCTCCTCATCGCGCTCGAGGGACGCGGCCACGTCGACGACGGTGTGATCCGCCCACTCGCGGCACGCGCCGAGCGCGGCCGCGACACGGGACTCGCTGAGTTCCGGCCAGCGCGAGGGGCGGTTCAGCCCGGTGAGCACGTCGACCCCGGTGCGCGCGATCGGTGCGCTGATGCGCGTGAGCTCGCGCGCGTCCAGTCCCCCGAGTTCGGCCTGCCGGCACACCGCGGCGAAGCCGGGCGCCTCGTCGGCCAGCCCGAGGGCCAGCGCGATGGACGGCGCGTGCGAATCGGCATCCACGAGTCCGACGTGCCTGCCCCCGCGGGCCAGCTCGACCGCGAGCTCGATCGCGAGGGTGGTCCGCCCCGGCGCACCGGCCGGTCCCCACACCGCGATGGTGCGCGGCATCCCTCCGGTGGCGTCGTGATGCGCGCTCGAGCCGTGCGCCGTCCTGGGCGGAGGAGACGTGGTGAGCCGCTCCGCCAGCAGCCAGGGCTCCACCTCGAGCGGCAGCGTCTGCTCCAGGCCGAAGGCGGCCGCGATCCGGTCATCCGGCGGACCCGAACTGAGCGGGGCGATCCGGACGGCGTTCCGGTCGCACAGAGCCACGGTCGACGCGGTCAGGGACGCCCGCGACACTTCGAGCACGACGGCGTCGGCCTCGGCGAGCGCCCGCGCGAGGGTCTCGCCGTCCGACCCGAACGCGCCGTCCTCGGCCGCGAGCGTGACAGCGGATGCCGCGACCACGGCGATGACCTCGACACGCTCGCCCGCCAACCCGTCCGCCAGCGCGCTCCCGTGCGGCTCATCCACCGCGACGATGACCCTCACCGCGTCGCGCCCGAGGTGGGGATCACGGACAGCGCCGACTCGTCCGCCATGGCGGCCAGCGCGGCCGCGACGTCGGCACGCGGGATGACGACCTCCAGCGCGGCCGAGCCGCCGCCGATCATCGAGTCGTCCCGGGTCACCGAGACCACGGTCGCGTCGGCGACGAGGATACGGGGAGCGTCGTAGCGTCCGCGTTCCAGCAGCGGCGCCGCCCAGACCTCGACCACCGAGCCTGCCCCGACCGAGGCGGGTACGTCGACGGCGCTGCGCAGCACGAGGCTGGTGGTGCGCAGACCGGCCGCATCGCCCACCGCGGTGCGCGGAACCAGCTCCCCGGATTCGATGGTCCGGGTCGCGACCAGGCCGTCGGCCAGCGCGTCCGGCGACAGGTACGCCTCGCCGACCTGCCCCAGGGCCACCTCCACCACGCGTACGTCGTCGCTGGAGATGGCCTGGCCGGGCACGATGGTGCGGCTTGCGGCGAACGCCGGCGCCGTCTGCCGGGCAGCCGCGACGACGAACCAGACACCCGCGACCGAGGCGACGACCAGCAGGATGCCGAGGATGAACCTCGCGTCCCCCCAGAAGGCACGCGGTCGGGGCCGAGCAGTCTCGATTGCGGTCATGTCACCATGGTGACGCAGAGCGCCGAACCGCTGCTGCGGTTATCCACAGCACGCGCGTGCTCCCTCGGCGCGGACGGGTCCGCGCACATAATGGGGACATGTCCCGGGTTCCGACGTCTGACGTGCGCCTGCTGGCTCCGGCCCAGGTCGCGGAGGTGCTCGGGATATCGGTGGACGAGGTCATGGCCCTCGTGGACGAGCGCCGTCTCCGCGGGATGCGCGTCGGCTCGCCCGCACGCTGGCGGATCGAAGAGGCGAGCGTGGCGGAGTACCTCGACGCGCAGACCGAGGAGGCGCGGCGCATGGCCCTGTGGCGCCAGTCGAATGAGGCGAGCTTCCCCGAGCTCTGGGGCACCGGGATCGTCGGCAAGCCGGACTGAGCGCGGCGGGCGGGCCGTCCCTACCGGCTCCGTGCCGCGACTGCACGCTCGCCGATCAGATCAGGGCCGCACCTGCGTCCAGCCGGATCCACGCCAGGGCGCAGAACGGCACGAGGCGGTGTCCGGTGACATCCGCCGCCCGGCGCGGCGTTCCCGGCTCGTGCAGGGCGAGATCGAAGTGGTCCGCGCCGGCGCGATCGATCGTTCCGGACAGCACGCGCCCGTGCACCAGATGCACGCTGACGGCTACCCGCCGTCGCACCAGGTCGCGCAGCACGAAGCCGAGCGTCATCCGGTCGGCAAGCGTTCCCGGTCCCGCCGCGGGCCGGGCGGTGCGCAGCACGTCGGCGTGCGGCATCCCGATGGCCGCGATGGATCCGAACGGGACGATCAGCGCGCCGGAGCGTCCTCCCTCCAGCGCGGCCCAGTCCGCTCCGACCCCGGTCACCTCGGCGGCGAGCACGGTGCCGTCGGCGACCTCGAAGGACGGGGCCGGGGTCTCCCGGCCGCGATCCATGAGTGCGCTCAGGCGCTCACGCAGCAGGACGCGCGACAGCCGGAGCCGCTCGGCCTCGGTGTCCAGCGCCGCGCGCTCGGCCTCCCACTCCGAAGCGAGCTGACCCTCGAGGTCGTCGAAGAAGCGATCCCAGCGCACTCAGCGAGAGTAGGGCAATCATCACGACTGGATGAGAAGTTCTCCACAGGTGCGCTTCGGATCTTTTTCTGGGAACTTGCCGTGTGTTCTAATTTCCGCAAGACATCCCCCCGTCGAGATTGGCACTCATGGCAACGACGCCTTCGCGTGCGGCCCGCGCATATCCCGCGGCCGGCGCGCTCGAGCTCTCGGAGTTCTTCGCCCCGCAGCGCACACCGTCCACGGACCTGCCCGCACCGGAGCCGTTCCTGCGCAACCTCACGCGCGGCGTGCTCGAGGTCTTCGCCGGCGTGCGCGAGGTCGACCAGCTCGCCCGCTGGCTCACCGAGGACGCGTATCGAAAACTCGTGACCCGCGCGAACCTGGCCGCACGAGCCCGCAGCGCGCGGGGCGTCCCCGCGAGACGCCCTGTGCATGCGCTGCTCTCGGTGCACCACTCGTCGCCGGCCGATGGCGTGGTCGAAGCGGTCGTGATCGTGCAGGGGCCGGCCCGTACCCGGGCCGTCGCCCTGCGGCTGGAGGGCATGGACGGGCGCTGGCGAGCGACCTCGCTCGCCCTCCTCTGACCGGCGTCCGGGCCGCCCCAGCGTCGTGGCGGGCCGGATCGTCTCACCCGCCGCGTCACTCCGAGTCGATCAGCTCCAGCAGCTTCTTCAGGGCGTCGCGAATCTCGATGTGGTCGAACTGGCCGGCACGGCTCTCACCGGCGATCACGCCGGAGCGATGGACCTTGCGGAAGTCGCCGAAGGGAAACGAGTAGGCGCCCTTGGTTTCCGGGTTCTCGCTGTGGTCGACGCCGAGGTGCCAGTGCGAGTACTCGGTCCAGCCGTCGCGCTCGATGAACGCGTTCTCCTCGTCCGCGGTGGGCGCCGCCTCCGACCAGTCGTCGCGTTCGTCGCGAACGACGTTTCCGTCGCGAACCAGGGAGCGGGCGTGACGGAGCGCGGGTTTGTTCAATTCGATGGACATGACGTCACGATAGGACCCATCTCAGCCGGACAGGAAGGGCTTGACGGGCGCGCCCGCGGTGGGTGCGAACCGCGTCCGGACGACGGGGCCGAGGGGCGTGCCAGCGCTGTCCCGCCGAGCCGGTCACTGCCGGTACGACGACAGGAAGTTGCCGAGCCGCTCGATCGCCTCGGAGAGCACTCTCGCCTCGGGGAGGGTCACGATCCTCACATGGTCGGGTGTCGGCCAGTTGAATCCGGTGCCCTGCACGAGCAGGACGTGCTCGGCGACGAGGAAGTCGTAGACGAACTTGGCGTCGTCGCGGATCTCGTGCACCTCGGGATCGAAGCGGGGGAACGCATACAGCGCGCCCGCGGGCTTGACGCAGCTGACGCCGGGGATCGCCTCGAGACCCTGCCACGCGGCATCCCGTTGCTCGTGGAGTCGACCGGACGGCCCGATCAGCGCGTCGATCGACTGCACTCCGGAGAGCGCGGCCTGAACGGCGTGCTGTGCCGGCACGTTGGGGCACAGTCGCGTCGAGGCGAGCAGGTTGATGCCCTCCAGGAACCCCTCCGCGTGATCCTGCGGGCCGGTGATGACCAACCACCCGGAGCGATAGCCGGCCACGCGATAGGTCTTGGACAGACCGTTGAAGGTCAGGCACAGCAGGTCTGGCGCGATCGTCGCCATCGGGATGTGCTCGGCGCCGTCGAAGAGAATCCGGTCGTAGATCTCGTCGGACAGCAGCAGCAGGGAGTGCTCCCGCGCGATGGCGGCGATGCCCTCGAGCACCTCCCGCGTGTACACGGCCCCGGTCGGGTTGTTCGGATTGATGACCACAATCGCCTTGGTGCGCGGGGTGATCTGCGCCCGGATGTCCTCCAGGTCCGGCTGCCAGCCGTTGAGCTCGTCGCAGCGGTAGTGCAACGGCGTGCCGCCGCCGAGACTGGTCATCGCCGTCCAGAGCGGGTAGTCCGGAGCCGGGATGAGCACCTCGTCGCCCTCGTCCAGGAGCGCCTGCATGGTCATCGTGATCAGCTCGGACACCCCGTTGCCCAGGAACACGTCGTCCGGGCCGAACGCCGGGAAGTCCTCCAGCTGCTCGTAGCGGTACACCACGGCGCGGCGGGCGGAGACGATGCCCCTGCTGTCGCTGTACCCGTGCGCGTGCGGGATGGCTTCGATCATGTCCCGAACGATCTGGAACGGAGCCTCGAACCCGAACGCGGCGGGGTTGCCGGTGTTCAGCTTGAGGATCGTGTGGCCGTCGTTCTCGAGCCGGTGGGCCTCGACGAGGGCCTGGCCGCGGATCTCGTAGAGGACGTCCTTCAGCTTGCTCGACTGGTCCAGGGCGCGAAGGGGGTTCATCGGTTCAGGATAGTTGCCGCGACGCGGGTCAATGCGCGCCGGTGGTGACGCGCGCCGGGGCAGGGCGTGTCTCGATACGCTCGCCGGCGCTCGCTAAGGGACAACCGGCCCGCGAAGCGGGCGTATCGAGACCTCAGGCGGGCCACCGGGTCACGAGTGGCCCGCCGACCATCACTTCTTCTTGTCGACCGCTCGGCGCTGGGCGCGGTTCTGCGGGGCGGCCGCCGGTGCGGCATCCGTCCGCTGCCCGAACGTTCCGCGCGGCGCGTCCTTCACCGGCGCGGGCGCAGGGGCGGCGGATGCCGCGGCCTGGCGAAGCCGGCTGGTGGCAGCCTGCTGTACCTGACCGCGATCGTTGCGCACTTCCACCTCGCCGGCGTCGTTGGCCGCCGAGTACTCCAGCCGCTGACCTTCGACCGGCACGATGGCCAGTCCCTTGGCCTCGACCTCGGCGGCGGCGTCGCTCTCGCCCTCGGCCGGGCGGCGCACCTCGACCTCGAGGTTGTACAGGTAGCCGACCGTCTCTTCCTTGATCTGCCCCATCATGGACTGGAACATCTGGTAGCCCTCGCGCTGGTACTCGATCAGCGGGTCGCGCTGGGCCATGGCGCGCAGGCCGATGCCGTCCTTGAGGTAGTCCATCTCGTAGAGGTGGTCGCGCCAGCGGCGGTCGAGCACCTGCAGCACGACGCGTCGTTCGAGCTCGCGCGTGGCGGCCGTGCCGAGCGTCTCCTCACGGATGCCGTAGGCGATCATGGCGTCGGAGAGGATCTCGCGCTTGAGTCCCTCGGGCGTGATGCGGCCCTTCGTGCCCGCTTCCGCAACGACCTCATCGATCGTCACACCCACCGGGTAGAGCGTCTTCAGCTCGGTCCACAGCGCGTCGAAGTCCCAGCTCTCGGTGTGACCGGAGCCGGTGTGGTCGTCGATGACGGCGTTGATCGCGTCTTCGATGAAGTGCTGCACCCGACCGGCGATGTCATCGCCCTCGAGGATGTGCCGGCGGTCGGAGTAGATCGCCTCGCGCTGGCGGTTCAGGACGTCGTCGTACTTGAGCACGTTCTTGCGGATCTCGGCGTTGCGGCCCTCGACCTGGGACTGCGCGCTCTTGATGGCACGCGAGACCATGGTCGATTCGATGGCCACGTCATCCGGGAAGTTCGTCCGCGCGAGGATCGCCTCGGCGGCACCGGACTGGAACAGACGCATCAGGTCGTCGGTCAGTGAGAGGTAGAAGCGGCTCTCTCCGGGGTCGCCCTGGCGGCCGGAACGTCCGCGCAGCTGGTTGTCGATGCGCCGCGACTCGTGGCGCTCGGTGCCCAGGACGTAGAGCCCGCCCGCCTCGACGACCTTGGTCGCCTCGTCGGCGACGTGGTCGCGGGTGCCCTGGTACACGGCATCCCACTCCGCCTCGTACTCCTCCGGCGTGTCGACCGGATCCAGGCCCTTGGCCTTCATCTCCTGGACCGCGAGGAACTCGGCGTTGCCGCCGAGCATGATGTCGGTGCCACGCCCTGCCATGTTGGTCGCCACGGTCACCGCGCCCAAGCGGCCCGCGCGGGCGACGATCTCGGCCTCGCGTGCGTGGTTCTTGGCGTTGAGGACCTCGTGCTTGATGCCCTTCTTCGCCAGCAGCCGAGACAGGTATTCGCTCTTCTCGACGCTCACGGTGCCGACCAGGACGGGCTGTCCGCTCGCGTGGCGCACGACGATGTCCTCGACGACCTGGTCGAACTTCGCCTGCTCGTTCTTGTAGACGAGGTCGGACTGGTCCTTGCGGATCATCGGCTTGTTCGTCGGGATGGGAACGACGCCGAGCTGGTAGGTCGACATGAACTCCGCCGCCTCGGTCTCGGCGGTACCGGTCATCCCGGCGAGCTTGTCGTAAAGACGGAAGTAGTTCTGCAGAGTGACGGTCGCCAGCGTCTGGTTCTCGGCCTTGACCGGCACGGCCTCTTTGGCCTCGATGGCCTGATGGATGCCCTCGTTGTAGCGTCGTCCGACCAGGATGCGCCCGGTGTGCTCGTCGACGATCATCACCTCGTCGTTCATCACGACGTAGTCCGCGTCCCGCTTGAACAGTGCGAGCGCCTTGATCGAGTTGTTCAGGAACGAGATGAGCGGGGTGTTCGCCGACTCGTAGAGGTTGTCGATGCCGAGGTAGTCCTCGACCTTCTCGATGCCGGGCTCGAGCACACCGATCGTGCGCTTCTTCTCGTCGACCTCGTAGTCGACGCCCGCCTCGAGCGTCTTGGCGATCTTCGCGAACTCCACGAACCACCGGTTCGCCTCGCCCGAGGACGGACCCGAGATGATCAGCGGCGTCCGTGCCTCGTCGATCAGGATCGAGTCGACCTCGTCGACGATCGCGAAATAGTGCCCGCGCTGGACGAGGTCTTCTTTGCGCCACGCCATGTTGTCGCGCAGGTAGTCGAACCCGAACTCGTTGTTCGTGCCGTACGTGATGTCGGCCTCGTACTGCTGGCGACGGATCTCCGGGGTCTGACCGGCGACGATCGTCCCGGTCGTCATCCCGAGCGCCCGGTAGATGCGGCCCATCAGCTCGGACTGGTAGGACGCGAGGTAGTCGTTGACCGTGATGACGTGGACGCCCTTGCCGGCGATCGCGTTCAGGTACACCGGGAAGACCGCGGTGAGCGTCTTGCCCTCGCCGGTCTTCATCTCGGCGATGTTGCCGAGATGAAGGGCCGCGCCGCCCATGATCTGCACGTCGTACGGCCGCTGACCGAGTGTGCGCTGGGACGCCTCGCGCACGGCGGCGAAGGCCTCCGGCATGAGCTGGTCGAGGGTCTCGCCCGCCTCGAAGCGGGCGCGCAGTTCGGCGGTCTCGCCGCGCAGCTCTTCATCGGTCAGGTGCGCGTAGTCCTCTTCGAGGGCGTTCACGGCCTTCACGACCTGCTGGAGGCGCCGGAGGATCCGGCCCTCGCCGGCGCGAAGCAGTTTCTCGAGAGGGTTGGCCACGGAGAACTCCCAATTTGTCGGGCTGTCGGCTGCCGCCCGGAACGGGCTCGGGCATACCTGCCTATGTTATCCGCCCGTGACCTTGTAATGCGCTGGATGCCGCTTCCGCCGTCCCCGGCGCCTCGACGCCGCCCTTGCCATGTTTCCGGGTATGTATATACTCGGCAATTACATACTCGGTATGCACAAAGGAGCGGACATGTCCGTACGACAGAGCCTGTTGGCGATCCTCGACCAGGGGCCGTGCTACGGCTATCAGCTGCGCGCGGAGTTCGACCGCCGCACGGGCTCGACGTGGCCGCTCAACGTGGGGCAGATCTACAACACGCTGGACCGTCTGGAGCGCGACGGACTCGTCGCGAAGGGCGATGCCGACGAGCGCGGGCACATCTACTTCGAGATCACGGAAGCCGGACACAGGGAGGTGCAGGCCTGGCTGGGCTCCCCCGTCGAGCGCGGACAGGGCACCCGCGATGAGCTCGCGATCAAGCTCGCCGTCGCGGCGACCCTCCCGGGAGTCGCCGTCGCGGAGGTGATCCAGATCCAGCGCGGGGCCTCCCTCGCCCAGTTGCAGGAGCTGAACCGCGCGAAGTACGCGGGGGCGAGCCCGGATGGACCGGAGGAGCTGGCGTGGGCGCTCGTCGTCGACTCGATGATCTTCCAAGCGGAGGCCGAAGTGCGCTGGCTCGACCACACCGAGCAGCGGCTCGCGCTGCACCCGCAGCACGCCATGGCGCTGGAGCTGTCGACCGAGCGGCCGCGCCGCGGGCGTCCCTCGGGGACGGGAGCGGGAGCGGCTCCGGCCGTCGAGCGCGCGCAGCGGGACGACACACGGGTGACCCGGTGAGCGACGCGGTCCTGCGGCTCATCGGCGTCACTCAGCAGTACGGCGTCGGGGAGACCGCCGTCTCCGCCCTCTCCGGCGTTGACCTCCAGATCGCACGCGGCGAACTCGTCGCGATCATGGGCGCGTCCGGTTCGGGCAAGTCGACGCTGCTGTCCATCGCGGGAGGCCTGCAGAAGCCCACGACCGGCGAGGTCGTCATCGAGGGACGGCATCTGTCGACCGCCTCGCCACGCGATCTGGCGCAGCTGCGTCGGCGGTCGCTCGGATTCGTCTTCCAGGACTTCAACCTCATCCCGACGCTGACGGCGCTCGAGAATGTGACGCTGCCGCTCGAGCTGGACGGGTTCCGCGCCAGGGTCGCGCGGCGCGCAGGGCGCGACGCTCTGGCATCCGTCGGCCTGTCCGAGAAGGTCGCCGCCTATCCCGACGACCTCTCCGGCGGGCAGCAGCAGCGGGTCGCGATCGCGCGGGCGGTCGTCGGCGGACGCCGGCTGATCCTCGCCGACGAGCCGACCGGCGCCCTCGACTCGGTCACCGGCGAGATGGTGCTGAAGATGCTGCGGTCCAGAGTGGACGCCGGCGCCGCGGCGATCCTCGTCACGCACGAGGCGCGGCACGCCGCGTGGGCGGACCGCATCGTGTTCCTCCGGGACGGACGCATCGTCGATGAGACGCGCCGCGCCGGCGCCGAGTCACTCCTGGCCGGGGGTGTCCGGTGACTGCGGTGATGGAGGAGACGAGGGATGCCGCGGCGCGCCCACCGACTCCCCTGTCGCCGGCCCGCAGGGGCGGATCGGCACGGCTGCGCGCCGATCTGCGGCTGGCTCGGCGGCAGGTGTGGCGGGCACGAGGCTCCAGCGCTCTGGTGATGATGCTCGTGGCGCTGCCCGTGCTCGCGATGACGGGCGCCGCGGTGTTCTGGCAGAGCCACGTCCCGACGCCCGAGCAGGGCGCGACGCTCGAGCTCGGGCGGCACGAATCGTGGATCGCCGTGGCCGGGGGGCCGGACCCGAGCAGGTGGCAGTCGGCGGACGAGCCACGGTTCACCGGCGTCGACACCGACACGACGGGGCGGCCGACCAATCCCGAACTGCCGCCGCCGACCGACCCGTCCGATCTCGTGCCGCGCTCGGCGACGGCGCACGAGGTGCTCGAGGGCGGCGCGGTCCATGTCCAGACGCAGGCGGGAATCGGCAGCACGCCGGTCACCGTCGGCCCGGTCTGGGATCCGCTCTTCGAGGGGCGCTACGCGATCCTCTCCGGTGAGCCTCCGACGCGGGACGACGAGGCGATGGTCAGTCCGGGCCTGCTCGATCGTCTCGGGGCGCGCGTCGGCGACGACGTGGTCGTGGCGGACGCGGGCACGCGGTTCACCATCGCCGGCACGATGCGCCAGATCGACCGGAGCGCCTCGGACGACATGCTGTTCCTGCCCGATGCGGCGCGCGCGCTCGTGCCACAGGGCACCGTGCGGTGGTTCGTCGCCGACTGGCAGCCGGAGTTCACCGAGCTGACGACGCTGAACCACGCCGGCTTCATCACCTACGCGCGGGACCTGGTACTGAGCCCACCGCCCGGAGCGACCGTCGTGGGGTCCGCGTCCGAGGCGTTCGTGTGGCAGGCGCTCGTGAGCGGCTCGATCGTGGCCGTCTTCTCCGGGTACCTCATCGTCCTCCTCGCCGGGGCGGCGTTCGCGGTCGCCGCGCGGCGCCAGCAGCGATCGCTCGCCGTCGCAGCGAGCGTCGGCGCGACGCGCAGCGACGTGTTCCGCGTCGTCGTGCTGCAGGGAACGGTGCTGGGACTCGCCGGCGGGGTCGTCGGGGCCGCGGCGGGGATCGGGCTCGCGGCCGGGGCGCTGGCACTCACCGACGACGGCGTGCGCGGGTCGTTCTGGGGTCACTGGGGAGTGCAGATCCCCTGGGGGCTGGTCGTCGGCATCCTCGTCTTCTCGGTGCTCGTGGGCACCCTGTCCGCCGTCGCCCCGGCGCGTGCGGCCACGCGGGGCGATGTGCTGGGCGCGCTGCGCGGGTCGCGGCGGCCCGCGGAGCTGAAGCCGAAGCGTCCGCTGTGGGGCCTGGGTCTGACCATCCTCGGGCTCGCCGGCACGATCGCCGGGGCGCTGCTGATCGCCGCCCTGGACGCGATGGCGGATATCGACTATAGCAGTCCGCTGCGCGTCGTCGCGCTGTTCGGCATCCTCCTGGGTCCGCTGCTGTTCCAGATCGGCATCCTCATCGCCGGGCACTGGACCCTCGCGATGATCGCCCTCGGCCTGTCGAGGCTCGGACTGGCTCCGCGCATCGCGGGACGGGATGCCGCCGCGAACCCGTCACGGGTCGTTCCCGCGTTCGCCGCCATCGCGGCGTGCGTGTTCGTCGCATCATTCGCGCTGTCCATGACCGCGATGACGGCCTCGGCATCGCAGCGCAGCTACGGCTGGAGCGGGTCGCTCGGCGCCGTCGCCGTCCAGATGTGGACGCAGGACAGCGCCGACGCCGACGCGTACATCCGCGCGGCCGAGGACCTCCTCGCGCCGACGCAGCCGGTCGCGACCGGGCTGGTGCTGGCCCCGGGCGCGGTTCCGTGGGACACCGCCACCGATACCGCGTCCGACCCCGACTTCCCGGTGTGGTCGGTGGCCACGGCCGACACCGACTGCGAGCTGTGCGACCCCGAGGCGGCGCTCACGTCGGGCTCCCTCTCCATCGTGGACCCCGACGAGCTGGAGACCGTGCTCGGTACACGCATCGACGCCGCCATCCTCAGCGCTTTCCGCGACGGCGCCCTCCTGTCCGTCGATCGGTGGGGCAACTACGAGGACGAGGGCACGGCGCAGGTCGTGCAGTGGACGTCTGCCGGAATGAGCAGCTACAACGACGCGCTCAACGCGTACTACAGCGGCACCGCCTCCGCGGCGTCCCTGCCGGAGCCCGCCGCCGTGCACGAGCTTCCTGCCAGGACGCTTCGGCTGGAGCGGCCACCCGGCATGCTGCAGACGGTGATCGCCCCGCAGACGGCGCGGGGGCTCGGCATCGCGCTCGCGCCGCAGGTCATGTTCGCGGCCTACGCGGAGCCGGCGAGCGACGAGCTCGTCGACGCGATCCGCGCATCCGCTGAGGCCGTGCGGATCGGCGAGCAGGGCTCGCTCGCCGTGAGCGTCGAGCGCGGTCCGGACCCGATCCAGCCGTGGCTGTGGCTGATCTCCGGCGTCGCCGTCGTGCTCGTGATCGGCGCCGGCGCGATCTGCCTCAGTCTCGCGCGCTTCGAACGGCGGCCGGACGACGCGACGCTCACCGCCGTGGGGGCCGGCCGCGGCATCCGTCGTCGCATCAACGCGTGGCAGGCGGCGATCGTCGTCGGCGTCGGCACGAGCCTCGGCACGGCCGCCGGCCTCATCCCCTCGTGGGGGATGTCGCAGACGAGCCAGGACTACCTGCGATTCGCCGATGCCCCGTGGCCGTGGCTGGGCATCCTCGCCGTGGCCGTCCCGGTCGTCATGACGATCGCGGGGTGGCTGGTCGCGCCGCGGGATCCGGACCTCACCCGGCGCACCGCGATCGCGTGAGACCGCGGCTTTTGCCGCGGTCTCCCAGCTGGCGGCACTATCCTGAAGCGTGACTTCCGTCGACACCCCGATCGAGACCGAGGCTCCTGTTGAGCCCGCCGCGATGACGTTCTCCGACCTCGGATTGGGCGACGCGGTGCTGAAGGCACTCAGCGACGTCGGGTACGAGACCCCGTCCGCCATCCAGGCCGCGACGATCCCCACGCTGCTGGCCGGCCGCGACGTCGTCGGTCTCGCCCAGACCGGAACCGGCAAGACCGCCGCCTTCGCACTGCCGATCCTCGATCGCCTTGACGTGGCACAGAAGACGCCGCAGGCCCTCGTGCTCGCCCCTACGCGCGAGCTCGCGCTCCAGGTCTGCGAGGCGTTCGAGAAGTACGCCTCCCACACCCGCGGCGTCCGCGTGCTGCCGGTGTACGGCGGTCAGGGCTACGGTGTGCAGCTGTCCGCGCTCCGCCGCGGCGTGCACATCATCGTCGGCACTCCCGGCCGCATCATGGATCACCTCGACAAGGGCACGCTCGACCTGTCCGAGCTGAAGTACCTGGTGCTGGACGAAGCCGACGAGATGCTCAAGATGGGCTTCGCCGAGGATGTCGAGACGATCCTCGCCGACACGCCGTCGACCAAGCAGGTCGCGCTGTTCTCCGCGACGATGCCGGCCGCGATCCGCCGGATGTCGAAGCAGTACCTGCACGACCCCGAAGAGATCACCGTCAAGACCAAGACGACCACGTCGGCGTCCACGACGCAGCGGTACCTCATCGTGTCCTTCCAGCAGAAGATCGACGCGCTCACCCGCATCCTCGAGGTCGAGAACTTCGAGGGCATGATCGTCTTCGCGCGGACGAAGAGCGCGACCGAAGAGGTCGCCGAGAAGCTGCGCGCCCGGGGTTACAGCGCCGCCGCGATCAACGGAGACATCGCCCAAGTCCAGCGCGAGCGGACCGTGAACCAGCTGAAGTCCGGCAAGCTCGACATTCTGGTGGCGACGGACGTCGCCGCCCGCGGGCTCGACGTGGACCGTATCTCCCACGTGGTCAACTTCGACATCCCCACCGACACCGAGTCCTACGTGCACCGCATCGGGCGTACCGGCCGTGCCGGGCGCACCGGCGACGCGATCAGCTTCGTGACACCGCGCGAGCGCGGCCTCGTCGCGGCGATCGAGCGCGCGACTCGTCAGCCGCTGACGCAGATGCAGCTGCCCACCGCCGAGGACGTCAACGTGACCCGCCTCGCGCGCTTCGACGACCGCATCACGGCCGCGCTGGATCAGACCGAGCGGATCGACGGTTTCCGTGACGTCATCGCCCACTACGTGCGCAACCACGACGTCCCCGAGGTCGATGTGGCCGCGGCGCTGGCCGTCGTCGCCCAGGGCGAATCGCCGCTGCTGCTCGAGCCGGAACCGGCCCGACAGAAGTTCGACCGCGATGACCGCAGCGACCGGGGCGAACGCCCGGGGCGGTTCGACCGCGACGATCGAGGTGAGCGACCCGAGCGCCGGCAACGGCCGAGCAACAGCAGGATGGCCACCTACCGCCTCGCGGTCGGCAAGCGCCACCGCGTCGAGCCGCGCCAGATCGTCGGCGCGCTGGCCAACGAGGGCGGACTCAGCCGCGGCGATTTCGGCGTGATCCAGATCCGTCCCGACTTCTCGCTCGTCGAGCTGCCGGCGGATCTGTCCGCCGAGACGCTTGCACGGCTCGCCGACACGCGCATCTCGGGCAAGCTCATCGAACTGCGTCCTGACTCCGGCGGACCGCGCCGTCCGGACGGGGACGACCGGCCCGCGCGCAAGCCACGGCACAGGGACACCGGCGACAACGCGTGAGCCTCGCGGGATCCTGCGGTGCGGAGGGATCGACGCCCCGCAGGTGAGGTTCCCGCACGCTCCGTCTCGGTCGCGGCGGCCTCCCCGTCATCGGGCGCCGCGGCACCCCCGGCGGACGCCACGGTTCGCGCGCCCGGTCCGCCTGCCGCGAACCTCTGGCGTGCGCTCGGGAAAGCGAACCTAGGATCTACTCATGGCTGGATTCTGGGGTAAACGCAAGCGTGAAGAGCAGGAAGCGCTGGTGGCGAAGGACGCCGACCTCGCCCGGGAGGCCGGCAGGGCGCTGGTGGCCGCCGACGAGCGCATCCGCATCACCACCGACGAACTCGACTTCGCCGAGGCCGAACTCGGCGTCGGACCGACCCGCGAGCTGCGCGAGGCCCTCACCTCGGTGCGACAGCACCTGCAGGAGGCGTTCCATCTCAACCAGCTGAACTTCGACGAGATCCCCGACACCCCGGAGGAGCTGCGCACCCGCAACGCGCGCATCGTCCAACTCAGCGAGTGGGCTCAGGAGCTGCTCGATGACCGGACGGCGGCGCTCGCCGGGCCCATCGCCAAAGCCCGCCGCGCACCCGAGATCCTCGCCGCGCTCGAGGCGGATGCCGAGCGCCAGCGCGCCCGGCTCCCCCACACGCGCGCGACCATCGCCCGCCTCGCGGAGCGCTACTCCGAGGGTGCGCTGAGGCAGATCGCCGAGAACGCGGACGAAGCCGAGCAGCTGCTGAAGTTCGCCCAGCACAGCGCGGGCATCGCCACGCGTCGGCGCGAAGCCGGCCAGCGCGAGCAGGCGAACCTGGCGCTGGAGACCGCGATCGAGGCCGGTCGACGGGCGGTGGCGCTGATCGACGCGGTCGAGACCTTTGAGATCGAGGCGCTCCGGGCCGAATCGACCCTCGCCGCGGTCGTCGAGGACTCGCGCGGAGATCTGGTGGAGGCGCGGGATGCTCCGCCCGCACCGGCCGTTGATACCGCCGTGGCTGCGCTCGAGCAGGCGCTCGCGTCGTTGCCACGCGTCGGCGCGAAGACGAATCCGTTCACCGATCTGACCCGCCTTCGCTCGGCCAACACCGGACTCGATGCCGCCATCGCCACCGCGCGCGAGCGGGCGGCCCGCCAGATTCCTCCGCTGGACCAGGTGCGGCACTCGATCGATGACGCGGACCGGCAGCTCGCGGTCGCCCGCGACGTGATCGCCGGACACCGCGGCTGGATCGGCGCCGATGCCCGTACCCGCGTCGCCGAGGCCGAACGGATCCGCGTCGATCTGGACCGGTATCTGGGCGCTTCTGCAGCGGCCGCGACCGCCATCGATGAGGACCACCGCGAGCAGGCGCTGGCGATGTCCCGCCGGATCGCCTACCTCGCCAGCGAGGGGCTCCAGCTCGCCCAGCGCGACATCGACCAGTCACGGCCGCCCGGAGGACCCGGCGGGTGGGGCTATGGCGGCGACGGCGGCGGACAGCGGCGCGGGGACCCCATGGGCGGGATCCTCGGCGGCCTCGTGATCGGAAGCCTGCTCGGCGGGATGTTCGACTGACAGGGGAACGGGATGCCTCGTGCGAGGCATCCCGTTCTCGTCCGCTCCGCGCTCTGCGCGTGAGCGGGACGTTCGCTACGCGACCGCGGCGGGCGCGGTCTGAGTCGTCAGCGAGATGACGCCGTAGTCCCAGCCCTTGCGCCGGTAGACCACGCTGGGGTGGTCGGTGCGCGCGTCGATGAAGAGGAAGAAGTCGTGTCCGACAAGCTCCATGCGGTCGACGGCCTCTTCCACCGCCATCCACTCCGGATCGAACTCCTTGGTGCGGATGACCACGGGCGTGTAGTCCGCCTCATCCTCGCTGCCGGTCACCACGGGGATCTCCCCGGTTGCGACGGCCCGAAGAACCTCCATGGAAGCGGGCTGCACGTCGATGCCGGAGAGCTCGCCGCTCCCCTTCTCGAACTTCGCACCGCGGGGGTGGTTGCGGGCATCGACGCGCTTGTCCTTCGCGCGCCGCAGCTGCTCGCACAGCTTGTCGACCGCCATGTCCAGGGCGGCGAACTTGTCGGCATCCGTTGCCTCGGCGCGAACCAGAGGACCCCGCCCGGTGAGCGTCAGCTCGACCGTCTCGTCCTCCATGCGACCGTTGTGATACGCCCGGTGAGTCACTTTGATGTCCACGCGTTGAGCGCGTGGCGCAAGGGTCTCGATGCGGGCGGTCTTGTCCTCGACAACCGAGCGGAAGCGATCGGTGATACCCACTCCCACGCCGACGATGCTGGTTTCCATCCCTGACCTCCTTGTTCCGGTCCACCCGGCCAAGGGCGGACCCTGAGTCGCCTTGTCATGCCAACGCTATCCCGGCCCCGGTCGCCTGTCACCTGTGAGTTCCAAATGCGTCACTGCCGCGGGCCGTGGCGTGGAGTGGTCGCGATGGTCGCCGCTCCGAGCACCTCGGCACCACCTGCGCGCAGGGCACGGATCGCCTCGTCGAGAGTCGCTCCGGTGGTCACGACGTCGTCGATGACGACGACACGCAGGCCGGTCGCGCCCCGCGCGACGAGCGATCGCGCGACATTGCGGCGGCGCCCGGCACGGTCCAGACCGCGTTGGTCGGCCGTTGCCCGGGCGATGGCGAGCAGCCGCGCCGGTCGCAGGCCGGCGTGGCGCGCCACGAGTTCGACGACCCGGTAGCCGCGGCGCCGGTAGGCGGCGCGCGAAGTCGGAATCGGCACCACGACGACCGTGTGCGCCGGCGCCGTCCCGCCGTGTCCGGATGCCCCGGCCTCCGCCGCGTCCACCGCTGCCCGCAGCGCCGGCGCGAGATGGCGGGCAAGACCGGTGCGGCCCTCCTCCTTCAGCGCGCGCACGACCCGCGCGGCGACTCCCTCGAAGCGCAGGCCGCTCCACACTCCGGGTCGGCTGCGCGTCACGCTCGGGCGCAGCAGGGCGCAGCAGGCCTCACAGAGGGCGATATCGGGCTCGTCGCAGCCCGCGCACGCGACCGGCAGAACGAGCGCGAGCGCCTCGGCCAGCGCGTCTCGCAGCGTCGCGCCGATCCATCCCCACGTGTCCACCCGCCCACGATGGGGCGCAGGAGCATCGTGGCGTACCGGCCAGGGGACATCGGTGCAATGCACCCGCTCCCGGCCCGCTGGGGAGGACTGCGCCGCGCGCTACTGGGGAGAGCCCTGCTGAGTGGCCAGGACCAGAATCCCGCCGGCGGTGCGCTGCCAGTTCGCGCCCCGCTTGACGTACAGCGAGCCGTCCTCGGCGCGCAGGCGCACGCTCGAGATCGAGGTTGCGCCGGCGATCGACGCCGCGCCGAGCGGCGCCTCGATCGTCGCACTCGGGCCGCCGACCAGCTGCTCGGTGAACAGGGGCCCCTCCGGGCGGGCGGTCAGCACGCCGAGACTGACGTCGTCCAGCCAGGCCAGGCCGGACCCGGCTCCTGGCAGCGCGCCGAGGGGGACGGGATCCCCGATCCGCAGCGGTCGGTTGTCGTCGCCGCGCACGATGCCGGCGACCCGCACCTCGGTCCGGTCACCGGCCACGAGCAGCGCCGCGACCCGCGCACCGTCTCGAGAGACCGCCATCGCGACGATCTGCGTCGCTCCCGGCCACGCGTCGGCGATCGGGAACTGCTGGCCGTCGACCGAGAACACCGTGACCGCCGAGGGCTGGTCGCGCGGCACGCTCCAGATGTAGCCGAACGGATCGGCGCTCGGATTGACCAGACCGGCGCGAACGTCCACGACGGCGATGCCATTGGTCGCCGGCACGCGCGCGACCGTGCCGTCCGTGAGCCGGACGGCCGCGAAGTCACGGTCGGTCGCGACCTGGATCGCCGCGGGGGTCACGTTGGCCATCGCCGCCGACAGGCCAGGAATCTGCGTGAGCTCGTCGCCGGCGAGGAAGCCGAACCCCTCGTCCGTGAGCACCAGGGGCGGTCCCGTCACCCGCGTCGACCGGGTGGAGACGGGTTCGGCCTCGAGCGGTGCGGACGCGACCGACATCAGCGCGCGGGACACACCCGCGGTGGCCAGGCTGGCGGTCAGCTGGGTCTGCATGCGGTCGAGGGTGGCCGGTTCGATCAGCAGCGCGTCCGCGCTCAGCGCCACCTGCGCGACCCCGGACTCCAGGGGCACGGAGGGACGCGCCAGCGACACGCCCTCGGGGAAGGCGTTGCGGACCGAGTCCAGAAGCCAGGGACTCGGCGCACCGTTGACGAGGGCTTTGCTGATCCGCGTCGCCGCGTTCGTGGTCGGGAACCAGCGAACGTCAGGGACCAGGAACTGCCACGTGGGGTCGAAGTACATCAGTGAGTAGCGATGGAAGACGTTCGCGAACACGTCGCGGTCGACCACCACCCCGTCCGGGGCCTCGGTGATCCGCCACTCGCCGTTGTCCTGCTGGGCGAGGCGGAACGAGAGCTGGGTGGCACCCGCCTCGGCCGGCTGGTAGGCGCCGGCCTGGTCGACCGTCGCCACGGCGACCAGCGAGAGCGCCACGGCACCCTCGGTCGGCGAGACCGTCGTACGGGCGTCCGGCAGGTCGATCGTGACGCTGGCCTCCGGATTCCACGTCTCCCGGATCGAGGGGGCGAGGAACATGCGCGCGACATCCCAGTTCGCGGCGGGTCCCGGCCCGGACCCGGCGCGGACGAAGCCGTCGACGATCTGCTCGGGGGTCGCTCCGGGCTGCGGCTCGTCGGGGCGGAAGAGGAACTCGGGCGAGAAGGCATCATCCCCCGCCGCCAGCCCCGGATTGACCGGTCCGCTGGCCGGGAGGCCCGCACAGGCGGACAGCACGAGTGCGGCGGCCGCGAGAACGGCCGCCACCATGCCCCGGCGCGCCTTCATGATCCACTCCCCCGGGTCGCGGCATCCGCCGGCATGTCCCCGGACGGGATCTGGATGGGCTGGGTGAGACCGAAGTCGTCCAGGGCGGCGCCGGAGTCATCGCCGGGGTCGGCCCGGATGGGCGACGGGGCGGTCAGCACGCCGCCGTGACGTGGAAGCGTGAGGACGAAGTTCGAGCCGCGTCCCAGATCGGACCAGACGGCCAGCTCCCCGCCGTGCAGGCGTGCATCGCCCAGGGCGATCGAGAGCCCGAGACCGGTGCCGCCGATCGTGCGCGTGCGCGAGGGGTCGGCGCGCCAGAACCGGTCGAAGACGCGCTCCGCGTCCTGCTGCGTCATTCCGAGGCCGAAGTCGCGCACGCCCAAGGCGACCGACTGCTGGTCGCTGTCGACCGTGATGACGATCGGCCGGCCCTCGCCGTGCTCGATCGCATTGCCGAGGAGGTTTCGCACGATGCGCCGTACGCGTCGTGGGTCCATCTCGACGGGCGAGTACCCGCCCGGGGCGACGAGGCGGACGTCGGTGCCGTGCTGCTCGGCGAGCTGATGCATCGAGCCGATCACGTCCTCGGCGAGGTGCGCGAGGCTTGTCGGCTCGAGTTCGAGCTGCACCGAACCGGCGTCGTAGCGGCTGATCTCGAGCAGGTCGGTCAGGAGCGTCTCGAAGCGCTGCACCTGTGCGTTCAGCAGCTCGGCCGCCCGGGCGGTGGACGGGTCGAAGTCCTCGCGGTGGTCGTTGATCATGTCCGCCGCGAGTCGGATGGTCGTCAGCGGCGTACGCAGCTCGTGGGAGACGTCCGATACGAATCGCTGCTGCACGAGGGACAGATCGGCGAGCTCCTTGATCTGCGATTCGATGCTGTCGGCCATGGCGTTGAAGGATCGCCCCAGGGTGGCCAGTTCGTCCTCGCCGCGCACCGGCAGACGCACACCGAGCTCACCGGCGGCGAGCTTGGCGCTCGTGTCCGCCGCCTCGCCGATCGGGATCGTCACCGATCGCAGCACGAACCACGAGATCGCCCCGATCAGCACGACCAGCGAGATACCGACGATCCACAGCGTGGTCTGGACGAAGCCGAGCGTCTGCGACGCGCTGTCCAGGTCGTACGCCAGGTACAGCTCGTAGCCGCCGACGTCGGGCACGGTGAGCTGCTGACCGACGATGATCCCGGGCACCGGTCCGTCGGCCAGGGGCAGTTCGACGGACTGCCACCACTGCTGTGCGGCATCCGACTGCACCGCCTCGTGCATGCCGTCCGAGATCACTTCCTCGGTGAGCCCCGGGGTGGTGAAGTTCTGCGGTGCCAGCTGCGAGGGTTCCCGATCGATCCGGAACGCGGCGATCATGTCGGTCGAGGATCGCTCGGCCAGGGTCGTGCGCACGCTGTTCCAGAGATTCTGGATCTGAACGGTGTCGCCCTGGACGGCCGCGGCATCCAGAGTCGCCTGCGCCGCCTGGGTCGCCCGCAGCGAGTCGCGGAGCACCTGGTCCTTGCGCGCCTGGAACAGATCGTTCTGAATCGCCAGGGCCATCCAGATGCAGGCGACCAGGATGGCCAGCGCCGTCAGCGCCAGCGTGATCAGGATCGTCCGGAACCGGAGCGAGCGCCGCCAGAGGTTCGCGAGGCTGTCCGGCCACGAGCGCCAGTCACGCCATGCCGTCGCCGGGAGGCGGGATGCCGTGACCGCCGTCGCGGGAGGCATCGACGACCTCACACCACGGCGCCGGCGCGGTAGCCGACGCCGCGCACCGTCGTGACGATCTTCGGGTTGTCGGGATCGAGCTCGACCTTGGCGCGAAGGCGCTGGACGTGAACATTGACCAGGCGCGTGTCGGCCTTGTAGTGGTAGCCCCAGACCTGCTCGAGCAGCATCTCGCGGGAGAACACCTGCTGGGGTTTGGCGGCCAGGGCCACCAGCAGCTCGAATTCGAGCGGGGTCAGCGCGATCGGCGCCTCGTCGCGGCGCACCTCGTGGGCGGCCACGTCGACGGTGAGATCCCCGATCCGCAGCGTCTCGTTCGCCGGCTGCGCCGCGGGGCGCAGCCGCGTGCGGATGCGCGCGACGAGTTCCTTCGGATTGAACGGCTTCACGATGTAGTCGTCGGCGCCGGATTCGAGGCCCTTGACCACGTCGGCGGTGTCGGTGCGCGCGGTGAGCATGATGATCGGAACCCCGGACTCGGCACGCACGCGGGTGCAGATCTCGATGCCGTCCATCCCCGGCAGCATGAGGTCGAGCAGGATCAGATCCGGACGCTCGGCGCGCCAGATGTCGACCGCCTTCGAACCGTCCGCGCAGAACGCGGTCTCGAATCCCTCCGTGCGAAGCACGATGCCGATCATCTCGGCGAGGGCGGTGTCGTCATCGACCACCAGGATGCGTGATGTCATATCTCGCGTTTCGTCCTTTGCGTCGGGCCGGGGCGCGCCGTTCTCGCGCCTTCCCCGTGCGCTTCCCACAGAGTAGTGGACAGCGGCTGTGGACAGGCCGAACGCGGACCGGCCAACGCGCCGGACGACCGCGAGCGCAGCCGATCGGTGTGACACGATAGGGCCCGGGGCGGAGCCCCCGAAGCAATCAGACAGCACGAGGAGGGGCATCCGTGACCGCCTATCCGGCCTGGACGCCGGCATCCCGCGCCGGGATCATCCCGCTCCGCCCGCTGACGTTCGGCACCATCCTCGGACGATCCTTCGCCGCCCTGCGGCAGAACCCGCGCGTGCTGCTCGGATTCGCGCTGTGCGTGCAGACCGCCGCCTACCTCCTGGTGCTCCTCGGTGTCGGTGCGGTCGCGCTGGCCTCGTTCACGCGTCTGGACACCCTCCGCGAGGGAACGGACGAGTTCGAGGCCGTGATGGCCGGTTCGATCGCGCTGACCTCGATCACCGCGCTCGTTCTGGGCCTTGCCGCCGGCGCCCTCGGCGTGATCGTGCAGGGTGTCGTGGTCAGCGAGGTCGCGCACGCCGCCGTCGCCGAGAAGCTGACCCTCCGTGCACTCTGGCAGCGGGTTCGGCCCGTGGCCTGGCGATTGATCGGCTACTCGCTGCTGCTCGCCGTCGCGGTGCTGGTGCTGATCGCGATCGTCACCGCCGCGATCATCGCGGTCGGCGTGGCCGCACTGCCCCTCGCCGTCGCCCTCACGATCCTGGTGATCCTGGCCGCGATCCCGTTGGCGCTGTGGCTGACGACCAAGCTGCTGCTGGTCCCGGCGACCATCATCCTCGAGCACGCCACCATCCGCGGTGCGATCGCGCGCGCCTGGATCCTCATCCGCGGCCGGTTCTGGCCCGCGCTGGGCGCGATCGTCATCATCTCGCTCACGTTCGGCGCGATCTCGCAGGTCATCAGCATCCCCTTCTCGTTCCTCACCACGGGGCTCACGACGATCATCAGCCCGACCGGCGACCCCGAGCCGTCCGCGATCATCGGCATCCTGGTCGCGCTGGTGCTGACCCAGGTGGTCACCCTGCTCATCCAGTCCGTGGCCGTCGTGGTCCAGGGCACCGCGACCGCGATCATCTACATCGACTGCCGCATGCGACGCGAAGGTCTGGACATCGACCTGCTCACCTACATCGAGCGACGGGATGCCGGGGCGATCGGTCTGGCCGATCCCTACCGCGAGAACATCGGGCGGCGGATCGCGCCGCGCCCGCCCGCCTATCCGGTGCCCGGGTACCCGGCCGGGCAGGGATACCCGCCCGCGTACGCCGGACAGCTTCATGCGCCGGGCTCCGGACAGCCGGGCGCCCCCGGGTACCCGCAGCCGTATCCCGGTTACGCCCCCGCGCCGCCTCCGCCGACCGCGCCCGCACCGTGGTCCGGCCAGGCCTCGCCCGCTCCCCCGCCGCAGCAGGGATACCCGCCGGTGGGGTCGCCGCAGCAGGGATACCCGCCGGTGGGGTCGCCGCCGTACGCGGCGACCGCCACGGCGCCATCGGCCGAACCCGCGCAGCCCGCGGCGGACGAAGAGCCGCCGCCCGCGACACGGTGGACCGCGCCGGGGGCGCCGGCCACAGAGATCGACCCCGAGTCGCCGTGGTCGTAGCCGGCGCACTCTCCCGGCTCGCCGAGTCCGTGCCGCCCCTCATCCCTGATCGCGACGAGGCGCGCCGGTGGGCCGAGCGCGAACTGGCGGATCCGCGGTACGCGATCGCTGAGCCCACGCCCCTCGATCGGATCGCCCGGGCCATCGCCGAGTTCTTCGAATCCCTCTTCTCCGCGGAGCTGCCGGCGGTGTGGGGCCCCTGGGTCGCCATCGTGGCCGCGGTCGTCGTCGGTCTGGTGATTCTCGCGGCGTTCCTGGTGTGGGGCGTTCCCCGGGTCACGGCTCGTCCGCGGACGACCGTCGACCTGTTCGGTGTGGACGAGCAGCGCAGCGCCGACCAGCTGCGCCGGGAGGCGTCATCCTCCGCCGCCCGAGGCGACTGGGACGACGCGATCGTTCTGCGCTTCCGGGCGCTGGCACGCGGGCTGGTCGAGCGCGGCGCGGTGGACACGCCCCCCGGGGCGACCGTGCACGCGTTCGCGCGGGCCGCGGCGCGCGCGTTCCCCGGGCACGCGGATGAGCTCGAATCCGCCGCCGCGGCGTTCGACGACGTCCGGTACCTGCGTCGCCCGGGCACCGAGGATCTGTATCGCCGCGTGGTCTCCGTGGATGAGACCGTCCGTGCCATGCCGCCGGTGCTGCCCGTCCTGGCCGGGGCGAGCTCGTGACGGCGCTCGACACGCGCACCGCGCCTCCGCAGCGCCGCCGGCGCATCACCGGATGGGTGGTCATCGCGGCGGTGCTCGTCGCCGTCGGCATCGCCGGCTCGGCGCTAGCGGGCATCGGCCAGTGGGCCGAGCGCGAGGCGTTGGACCCTGAATCGGCCGGCCCGACCGGCGCGCGTGCCCTCGCCGAGGTTCTGCGCGATCACGGAGTCGAGGTCGTCGTCGCCCGCGACCGCACCTCCGCCGAGGCCGCGCTCGCGCGCGGTCCGGCGGTCCTCACGATGGCCGACGCGCCATACCTCTCCGACGAGGCCCTCACGGCCGTCGCGGATGCCGCGACGGACGTCGTCCTGATCGACCCGCGTTCACGCACTCTGCGGCTGCTTCTGCCGGGCGCGACGACCCACGGCGTCGGTCCCGGCGCTGCCGTTCCTCCCGCGTGCGAGCTTGCTGAGGCGGAGCGCGCCGGTTCCCTCTCCCCGGGCGCGATCTACGCGCCGGGCCCTCTGGCGACCTCGTGCTATCCCACCGGAGGTGGATACGGCCTCCTCGTCCAAGAGGATGACGGCCGCCGCGTGGCGGCCGTCGACGGTCGCGCGCTGTTCACGAACGAGCACCTCGCCGCCGAGGGCAACGCGGCCCTCGCGGTGAACCTGCTCGGCCGGCACGCCACGCTGGTCTGGTATCTGCCCGACATCGGCGACAGCGACATCACCGACGCGGATTCCTCGCTGGGCGAGCTCACACCACCGTGGGTCAGCCCGGTCATCGTCGTGCTCCTGGTCGCCGGCATCGCCGCCGGGATCTGGCGCGGCCGGCGTTTCGGCCCGCTCGTCGCCGAGCGCATGCCGGTGACCGTGCGCGCGGCGGAGACGACCGAGGGGCGGGCGCGGCTGTACGCGCACGCCCGCGACGCGCTTCACGCGGCCGATCAGCTGCGCATCGGTGCGCTGGCCCGCTTGTCCCGGATGCTCGGCCTCGGTCCTTCGGCGTCCGCTCAGGAGATCGCGGATGCCGCGGCCGCGCGGGCGGCACGGGACCGGGGCGCGGTCCGCCGCATCCTCATCGACGAACTGCCCCGTACCGACGCGGACCTCGTCGCGCTCGGTGAAGATCTTCGTGCCCTCGAGCAGTCCGTGCACGCGGCCGTACGCCCTGAAAGGAACACCCGATGACAGACCCCAGCCCCCGCGAGGCAACCGCCGAGCAGGCCGCTGCCGCCCCGGCATCCGACAGCCCCACCCTGGACGATGCCGCACTCCGGGAATCCATGAACCGGGTGCGCATCGAGGTGGGCAAGGCGGTCGTGGGCCAGGACGGCACCGTCACCGGGCTTCTCATCGCCCTGCTGGCCCGCGGTCACGTGCTGATCGAAGGCGTGCCCGGCGTCGCCAAGACGCTGCTGGTGCGGGCCTTCAGCGGTGCGCTGGGCCTGGACACCAAGCGCATCCAGTTCACGCCGGATCTCATGCCGGGCGATGTGTCCGGGTCGCTCATCTACGACGCGCGGGCGGGAGAGTTCGAGTTCCGCGAGGGCCCGGTCTTCACCAACGTCGTGCTGGCGGACGAGATCAACCGCACACCCCCGAAGACCCAGTCCGCCCTTCTGGAGGCGATGGAGGAGCGACAGGTCTCCACGGACGGCGTCACCCGCGCGCTCCCCGATCCCTTCCTCGTGGCCGCCACGCAGAACCCGATCGAACAGGAGGGCACGTACACGCTGCCCGAGGCGCAGCTGGACCGGTTCCTTCTGAAACTGATCGTCGACATCCCGCCGCGCGAGACCGAGCTCGCCGTTCTGCGACGCCACGCCGAGGGCTTCGACCCGCAGAACCTGGCCGCGGCCGGGCTGCGGCAGACCGTCGATGCCTCGGAGATCCGCGCGGCGCAACGGGCCGCCGCAGCCGTCACCGTGGCGGACGACGTGCTGGCCTACATCGTCGATCTCGCCCAGGCGACCCGTCGTTCCCCCTCGGTGCAGTTCGGCGTCAGCCCGAGAGCGGCGACGGCGCTGCTGGGGGCATCCAAGGCGTGGGCGTGGCTGGGCGGCTACCCGGCGATCACCCCCGACCATGTGCAGACGATGCTCGTGCCCACCTGGCGGCACCGCATCCGCCTGCGCCCCGACGCCGAGCTCGAGGGCGTCTCGGTCGACGCCGTGCTCGGCTCCGTGCTGCAGCAGACCCGCGTGCCGATTTGACGCGATCCGGATCGATGCGAGCGAAGCCCGCGTTGATGCGGGTCGGGTCAAGATCGAGTAGCGAGCGCCAGCGAGCGTATCGAGATCCATAAGCCAGCAAGGAGCGCAATGTTCGTCACCGGCCGCTTCCCACTCCTCGTCGCCCTCGGCGTGGTGCCCGTCGTGCTGCTCTCCGTCGCCGGTGTCGACGCCTGGGTGGCCGCGGCCGGCTGGATCGTGCTGTGCGCCGGCCTCGCGTTCGCCGACGCGGCCGCCGCGGCCGATCCCCGCGACATCCGCATTCACCGCCGCGTGCCGGGACGCGCCATGCTCGGGCGGCCGGTCGAGACGGAGTTGTGGCTGGAGAACACCGGCCGGCGCGGGGTGCGAGGCCGGCTCCGCGATGCGTGGCAGCCCACCGCGGGCGCGTCCGCCGACCGCCTGGACATCGATGTCCCCGGCGGTGAGCGTCGCCGTGTCGTCGTTCCGCTGCTCCCCCGCCGCCGCGGCGAACTGAGCTCCGCGTTCGTGGTGATCCGCGCCGACGGGCCGCTGCGACTGGCCGGGCGCCAGGTGAGCATGCCGACGCGGGGCGCGCTGCGTGTGCTGCCGCCGTTCACCGCGCGCCGGCACCTGCCCTCGCGGCTCGCCCGCCTGCGTGAACTGGACGGCAACACCAGCGTGCAGGTGCGCGGCCAGGGCACGGAGTTCGACAGTCTGCGCGAATACGTCCGCGGTGATGACGTCCGGTCGATCGACTGGCGCGCGACGGCGCGAGCGGGCACGACGATGCTGCGGACGTGGCGGCCCGAACGTGATCGCCACGTCGTGATCCTCCTGGACACGGGCCGCACGGCCGCCGCGCGTGTCGGCAACGGCGTCCGATTGGATGCCGCGATGGAAGCGGCGCTGCTGCTCGCGGCCCTCGCCTCCCGCGCCGGCGACCACACGCACCTGCTGATGTTCGACCGCGTTCCCCGTGCCCGCGTGACACGCGTGGAGGGGCCCGCACTGCTTCCCGCGCTCGTGGACGCGATGGCACCCGTCGAGCCGCAGCTGATCGACACGGACTGGGATGCCGCGTTCGCACAGGTGCGCACGCTCACCTCCCGGCCGTCGCTGGTGGTCGTCCTCACCGCCCAGGACGCACCGGAGTCGGCCCGCGGCTTCCTCGGGTCGCTGCCGGCTCTCACGCGGCGCTCCCATGTCCTGGTCGGCACGGTGACCTCCACGGACGAATCCCGTGCGGACGACGACCGAGGGACCGCCGCGGACGTGTATCGAGCGGCGGCGAACGAGCAGACCGCGCGCGATGCGGCGCGGGTCGCGGCGGCCATCGGGCGTGCGGGAGCCGAGGCGGTCGCCGATTCCGCAGAGGGTCTCCCGCCGAAGATCGCCGACTGCTACCTCGCGCTCAAGGCCGCCGGCCGGCTCTGAGCGGTCGCGTGCCCGCGCCGTTGTCCGAAAGGACACGCGGCGTCACAGTGCCGGCCGCGCGCGCCGTGGCGATACGCTCACGACGAAGGAAAGGAGTCCGCCATGTCGGATACCACCACTGAGCCCAGCACAGCGACGAAGCTGGTCGCTGAGGCTCTCGGCACGTTCGTGCTCGTCTTCGGATCCATCGGCACCGCCCTCTTCGCGGCCGATTTCGGCGTCAGCGAGAACGGGACCTCGCTCGGTGTCGGTTTCGTCGGCGTGGCGCTCGCGTTCGGTCTCACCCTGCTTGCCGCCATTTACACGTGGGGCCCGGTCTCGGGCGGCCACTTCAACCCGGCTGTGACCTTCGGCCTGGCCGCCGCCGGCCGATTCGCGTGGAAGGACGCCCCAGGATACATCGTCGCCCAGATCGTCGGCGGAGCGCTGGGCACCACTCTGATCGTGCTGATCGGGCTGTTCGGACCGGCGAACTGGCTCAGCACGGCGCAGGACGGCGGGTTCGCGAGCAACGGCTTCGGCGAGCACTCGCCGGGCGGTTTCGGACTGGGGGCCGCGATCGTCGCCGAGATCCTCTTCACCGCGATCTTCGTGCTCGTGATCCTCGGTGTGACCCACGCCAAGCGCGGCGCGGGCAACTTCGCGGGGCTCGCGATCGGCCTGACCCTCACCTTCATCCACCTCGCGTCCATTCCGATCGACAACACCTCGGTCAACCCGGCCCGCTCGATCGCCACCGCGATCTACGGCGGCGGCGACGCGCTCCTCCAGCTCTGGGTGTTCCTGGTGTTCCCGCTGGTCGGCGCCGTGCTCGCCGGTTTCCTGCACCGTGCGCTCTTCGAACCCAAGGTCGCCCCGCCCGCCCAGCGCGAAGCGCGCGTGCGGTAGAGACGTCGCAGCGCTCCGCGCTGACAGAAGCGGCCCGCCCCTGATCGGGGCGGGCCGCTTCTGCATGGTGCGGGTCAGACCAGGTCGAAGCGGTCCAGCTCGGTGACCTTGCCCCACGCGGCGACGAAGTCGCGCACGAACTTCTGCTGGGCGTCGTCGCTCGCGTACACCTCGGCGACGGCGCGCAGCTCGGAGTTCGAGCCGAACAGCAGGTCCACGCGGGTGCCACGGCCGACCACGGCTCCCGACCCGTCCTGCGTGCCCTCGAAGGCCTGCGAGCCGGGGTCCAGCGGCGTCCACGTCGTGCCCAGGTCGAGCAGGCGGACGAAGAAGTCGTTCGTGAGCACCCCGGGGCGATCGGTGAAGACCCCGTACTCGGAACCGTCCCAGTTGGCGCCGAGCACGCGCAGGCCGCCGACGAGCACGGTCATCTCGGGCGCGCTCAGTGTGAGCAGGTTCGCCTTGTCGATGAGGTGGTGCTCCTGCGGCAGGACCGCGCTCCGTCCGTAGTAGTTGCGGAACCCATCGGCGGCCGGCTCCAGGTACGTGAACGACTCGGCGTCGGTCTGCTCCTGGGTGGCGTCGGTGCGGCCGGGGTGGAAGTCGACCTCCGCCTCCACGCCTGCTGCCCGTGCGGCCTGCTCGACCGCCGCGTTGCCGGCCAGCACGATGAGGTCGGCCAGCGACACCTTCTTGCCGTCCGCACGGTCCTGATTGAACTCGGCCTGCACGCCCTCGAGCGCCGCCAGCACCGTGGCGAGCTCGGTCGGGCGGTTGACCTGCCAGTCCTTCTGCGGCTCGAGCCGGATACGGGCGCCGTTCACGCCGCCGCGCTTGTCGCTGCCGCGGAATGTGGATGCCGCGGCCCACGTGGTGGTGACCAGCTGCGCGACCGACAGCCCGGTGGCGAGGATGCGCTCCTTGAGCACCGCAGCGTCGGCCGCGTCGATCAGTTCGTGGTCGACGACCGGCACGGGGTCCTGCCAGATGAGCTCCTCAGTGGGTACCTCGGGCCCGAGGTAACGATCGATCGGGCCCATGTCGCGGTGCGTGAGCTTGAACCACGCGCGCGAGAAGGCGTCGCCGAAGGCCACCGGATCGTCCTTGAACCTCCGTGAGATCTTGTCGTACTCCGGGTCGACGCGCAGTGCGATGTCGCTCGTGAGCATGCGGGGCTCGCGTCGCTGGGAGGAGTCGTGTGCGAGCGGCACCATGTCCGCACCCATCCCGTTCTTCGGACGCCACTGGTGGCCGCCGCCGGGGCTGCGCATGAGCTCCCAGTCGTAGGCGTAGAGGATGTGGAAGAACTCGTTGTCCCAACGGGTGGGGTGATAGGTCCAGGTGACCTCCAGGCCCGACGTGATGGTGTCATCGCCCTTGCCCGAGCCGTAGTTGTTCTTCCAGCCCAGACCCTGCATCTCGAGCCCTGCCGCCTCGGGGTTGCCCTCGAGGTTCGAATCAGGGGCCGCACCGTGAGTCTTGCCGAAGGTGTGACCACCGGCGATCAGCGCCACGGTCTCCTCGTCGTTCATCGCCATCCGGCTGAAGGTCTCGCGGATGTCGTGCGCGGACTTCAGCGGGTCGGGCTCTCCGTTGGGGCCCTCCGGGTTGACGTAGATGAGGCCCATCTGCACGGCGGCGAGAGGCTTCTCCAGCTCGCGGTCGCCCGAGTAGCGCTCATCGCCGAGCCAGGTGGTCTCCGGACCCCAGTACACGTCCGCGTCCGGCTCCCATACGTCGGGGCGACCGCCGGCGTAGCCGAAGGTGTTGAAGCCCATCGATTCGAGCCCGACGTTGCCGGCGAGGATGATGAGGTCCGCCCACGACAGGTTCTGGCCGTACTTCTTCTTGACCGGCCAGAGGAGGCGCCGCGCCTTGTCGAGACTGACGTTGTCGGGCCAGCTGTTCAGGGGCGCGAAACGCTGCTGCCCCGCGCCGCCGCCGCCGCGACCGTCGGTGACCCGGTAGGTTCCTGCGCTGTGCCATGCCATGCGGATCATCAGCGGGCCGTAGTTGCCGAAGTCCGCCGGCCACCAGTCCTGCGAGGTGGTGAGCAGCTCTTCGATGTCCTTCTTGACCGCCGCGAGGTCCAGCGCCAGGAAGGCCGCCTTGTAGTCGAAGTCCGCGCCGAGCGGGTTGGCGACGGCGGGGTTCTTCGCGAGGATCTTCAGGTTCAGCTGGTTGGGCCACCACACGCTGTTGGCCGAACCCGTGGTCGGGTGCGGCTGGTCGCCGTGCATGACGGGGCACGCCTCAGCCTCATTCGGCCGCGGACGCGTCTCGCCGTCGTCGCGTTCGTCGACCGGGGTGTCGATGGGGGTGACGGCCTGGTCGATGCCGCTCGCATCGTCGCCGATCTCGGGAATCGTGTCATCGGTCATGGGGGTGTCCTTCCATTCGGGGGTCAGAGCCATTCGGAGGTCAGAGGCCGTTCGGGGTGCTGGCCGTTGCGGGCCGGGATGTCAGAGGCGAGGCGTGGCGCACTCGGCGCATGTGCCCCAGAAGGTCACGTCGGCGGTCGTGACCGTGAATCCACGGGCGTCTGACGGCTGCAGACACGGCGCGTCGCCGGCAACGCAGTCCACGTCTTCGATGCGGCCGCAGCCCGTGCAGATCAGGTGGTGGTGGTTGTCGCCGACGCGCAGTTCGAAGAGCATCGGGTGCCCGGCCGGCTCGATACGACGCACCAGGCCCGCATCGGTGAAGTCGGACAGCGCGTTGTAGACGGACTGCGGACTGGTGCTCGGGATGCCGGGCAGCACGGTGGCGTGGATCACATCGACGCTCGCATGCGAGTGCCGCCGGAGCGCATCCAGCACGGCGCGCCGAGAGTCGGTGACCCGCAGCCCCGCGGCTCGGATCGCGTCCGCCGTCGTACTGTGCTGCTCTCCGTCGGCCATGGCTTCAGCCTACACTTTTTAGCTATTCAAAACACGGATGCCGCGGCATCACCATCGAAGCGTGTTCAGCCGGCGACGAGCCGGGACGTCCCCGCCTCGTACTCGGTGAGGTCGCCGGTCTCACCGCGGCGGTGCGCCCGACCGCCGATTCCGATCATGTAGAAGAGGAAGGCGGCCAATGCGGCGGCGCCGATCCCGATCTTGACCGGCCACGGCCACGGCTGCGCGGTTACGAATCCCTCGATCGCGCCGGCAACGGCCAGAGCGATGATCAGGCCCACGGCGACGGTGGCCAGCGAACGCCCGGCGGCGGCGAGCGCCTCGCCGCGTGTCCGCGGGCCGGGCGCGACCCAGGCCCAGAAGATGTGCAGCCCGGCAGCGGCGGCCACGAAGATGCACGTGAGTTCCAGCATCCCGTGCGGGAGGATGAAGAGAAGGAACACATCGCCGCGGTCGAAGGCGAGCATCACGGCCGCCGCGGTACCGACGCCCACCGCGTTCTGGACGAGCACCATGAGCGGCCACACGCCGGTGATGCCGAACAGCACGCACTGGGCGGCGATCCACGCGTTGTTGGTCCACACCGTGCCGGCGAACACGGCGGCGGGGTTCTCGCTGTAATAGCCGGTGAAGCTGTTCTCGGCGTAGTACTCGAGTTCGGCGCGGCTGCCCAGGGACGCGACCAGCGCGGGGTCGCCGGAGACCCAGAAGGCGACCAGCGCACCCACGGCGACGAAGCCCACCGCGATGACGAGCGTCGTCCACCGCACGCGATAGAGGGCGGCGGGCAGCTGCAGGGCGAAGAAGCGCGGGATCTGGCGTGCGACGTTCTCGGGTGCGCCGGTGAGGCGCAGCCGGGCGCGGGCGAGCATCGTCGAGACGTGGTCGCCCTGCGCCGTACGACCCGCCGAGGTCTTGATGTCGGCGAGGTCCGCCGACGCGGCCCGATAGCGCGTGACGAGTTCGTCGACTTGCGTCCCGGTGAGCCGTCGCGTTCGGCTCAGTTCGTCCAGCCGCGCCCACTCGTCGCGTCGCGCGGCGGCGAGAGCGTCGAGATCCATTTGGTTTACTGTACCCATGCCCGCTTCGGATCCCGCCGCCGGTCCTGCCCGGGTGATCGAGATCCAGCAGGACGAGGTCCTCACCGGCGAGGCCGTTGCCCTGGACGTCCAGCCGGTCGGGTTCTTCCTGCGCGGGCTCGGCACGCTGATCGACGTCCTCCTCGGCGTCGGGGTGCTCCTCCTGTTCCTGTTGGTGACCTCGTGGCTCGTCGGCCAGAGCCTCATGGACGTGGTCGCGCTGCCGATCCTGACCGTGACGACCCTGGTCACTGTCACCGTCGTCATCCCGACCGTGGTCGAGACGATGACCCGCGGCCGCAGTCTCGGCAAACTCGCGGTGGGTGGACGCATCGTGCGCACCGACGGCGGTGCCTCGGGATTCCGGCAGGCCTTCATCCGCGCACTCGCCGGAGTCCTGGAGATCTGGCTCACCCTCGGCGCGGTCGCCGCGCTCGTCGGCGCATTCACGCCCCGCGCACAGCGGCTCGGCGATCTTCTGGCCGGAACCTACTCCGAGCGCACCCGCACACCTCGCCTGCCGCCGCCCGCACCGCCGGTTCCGCCGGCCCTGGCCGGGTGGGCAGCGGTCGCCGACGTCGCCCGCCTGCCGGATCGGCTGTCACGACGCATCGCGCAGTTCACTCAGAACGCGGATGCCATGCAGCCGCCCGCGCGGGCTCGGCTGGCGGCATCCCTCGCCGGCGAGACCGCCGTGCACGTCTCGCCCGTCCCCGCGGTCGACGGCGAGACGTTCCTGCGCGCGGTCGTGGCCGTCCGGCGCGACCGCGAGCTGCGCGCGCTGCAGCTCGAGGGGCAGCGAGTGGCGGCGCTGACGGGCTCCACCGGAGTCCCCCGCGGGTTCCCGGAGCGCTGAGTTCCGGAGTCCCCCGCGGGTTCCCGGAGCGCTGAGTTCCGGAGTCCCCCGCGGGTTCCCGGAGCGCTGAGTTCCGGACGCGCCTCGCTCCGCAGTCCGCTTCTGCGCCCCCTCCGCACCCGCAACCCGCCGCTTCTGACTGCGGGGCCCCCCGCGCCGGGGAGCTCGGCGCTCCGCAGTCACTTTCGGCGAGCGAGCACACGCGTGACCCGCAACTCATGACTGCGGAACCACCCGCGACGCGTGGCGCTCGGCGCTCCGCAGTCACTTTCGACGACCGCTCCGCACGCGCGACCCGCAACTTATGACCGCGGAGCCACCCCCGCCCGGGGGCGCCCGGCGCTCGGCAGTCACTTTCGGCGACCCCTCCGCACGCGCGACCCGCAACTTATGACCGCGGAGCCACCCCCGCCGGGGGCGCCCGGCGCTCGGCAGTCACTTTCGGCGAGCGCGGAGCCGCCCGAACCCGCAACTTATGACCGCGGAGGCACCCGCGACGGGGCGCCGGATGACTCAGTAGCGGTAGTGATCCAGCTTGTAGGGGCCGTCCACGGGCACTCCGATGTAGGCCGCCTGCTCGGGCGAGAGTTCGGTCAGCTCCACACCGAGCGCGGCCAGATGCAGACGCGCGACCTTCTCGTCCAGTGCCTTCGGCAGCACGTGCACGCCGACCGGGTACTGGTCGACGTTGGTGAACAGCTCGAGCTGGGCGAGCACCTGGTTGGTGAAGGACGCGCTCATCACGAAGGAGGGATGCCCCGTGGCGTTGCCGAGGTTCATCAGGCGTCCCTCGCTCAGCACGAGCACGCTGCGTCCGTTCGGCAGCCGCCACTCGTGCACCTGCGGCTTGATCTCGATCGCCTCGGCACCGGCGAGCTGCTCCAGCCCGGCCATGTCGATCTCGTTGTCGAAGTGGCCGACGTTCGCCACGATCGCCAGATGCTTGAGTCCCTGCAGGTGCTCGACGGTGATGACGTTCTTGTTGCCCGTTCCGGTCACGACGAGATCGACGTCTCCCAGCACCGACTCCAGTCGGGCGACCTGGAACCCGTCCATCGCGGCCTGCAGGGCGCAGATGGGATCCACCTCGCCGACCACCACACGCGCGCCCTGACCGCGAAGCGCTTCGGCCGCGCCCTTGCCGACGTCGCCGTATCCCGCGACGAAGACCGTCTTGCCGCCGATCAGCACGTCCGTCGCGCGGTTCAAGCCGTCCGGGAGCGAATGGCGGATGCCGTACTTGTTGTCGAACTTCGACTTGGTGACCGAGTCATTCACGTTGATCCCGGGGAACAGCAGTGTCCCGGATGCCGCGAGCTCGTACAGCCGGTGCACGCCCGTGGTGGTCTCCTCGGTGACGCCGATCAGCTCACGACTGATCCGGGTCCAGCGGTCGGGGTCGGCGGCCAGGCTCGCGCGCAGCGTCTGCAGGACCACGCGGTACTCGTGCGGGTCGTCGCCCGCGGCATCCGGGACCGCGCCGGCGGCCTCGAACTGGACCCCCAGGTGGACGAGCATCGTCGCGTCGCCCCCGTCGTCGAGGATCAGGTTGGGGCCGGGGTAGCCCTCGGCCGACCAGTCGAAGATGCGGTCGGTGCACGCCCAGTACTCCTCGAGCGTCTCGCCCTTCCACGCGAACACCGGAACCCCGGCGGGAGCATCGACGGTCCCGTGCGGCCCGACGGCGATGGCCGCTGCGGCCTCGTCCTGGGTGGAGAAGATGTTGCAGCTGGCCCACCGCACCTGCGCGCCCAGCGCCACCAGGGTCTCGATGAGCACGGCGGTCTGCACCGTCATGTGCAGCGACCCGGCGATGCGCGCGCCCGCGAGGGGCTGCGACGGACCGAACTCCTCGCGCAGTGCCATCAGGCCCGGCATCTCGTTCTCGGCCAGCCGGATCTGATGCCGACCAGCCTCGGCGAGGGCCAGGTCGGCGACGCGATAGTCCAGCAGTGCGGGGGTGGTGAGGTCGGTGCTCATCCGGCCATTGTCCCAGACCACGCTTCGGGGTGGCCTCAGACTCCGGCGGGGCTGCTGCTAACGCTGTGCGATGGTCTCGTGCCGGACCACGACCCACCCACGCGGCATCGAGAGCCGGTCGGTGTGGATCGCGCACAGGTCATGCGCGTGCGGATCACCACCGGCCCCCAGCGGACCGAGAGCGGCCATCTGGTCGGGGTAGTCGTACGTCAAGGTGGAGACCGCCTCTCGGGCGCATCCCACCTTCGAGCAGAGTCTCTGGCGCATCGCAACCACGCTATCCAGCGGCAGAGCGATCGACGGGATGCCGCGCCGCAGCGTCGCCCGCGCGCGCCCGGATCCCGCGCCTGCTGCGGGCTGAGCAGTCGGATCCGTGCACCCCGAGCCCGCCCGCGCGGGGCCCATAGGATGGACGCATGGCATGGCGTCGGAGCAAAGAGGCGGCTTCGCCGGCGCGTCGGCCGGCGCGTCACGGCCGCCACGGCCGCGAGGGTCGCAGTCCCATCGTCCGCCCGCCGCTTCCGCCTCTGGAGACGCGCGTGGAGCGGTTCGATCTCGCCGTGGGCACCGCCGCCGAGTTCCTCCGTTCGGCGTGGCCGGAGCTTCGCGATGTGAGCTTCGAAGTCGGCGATATGCCCCCGGCGGCGGACGACGACGGCATCCCCCGCTGGCGGGTGCTCACCGCCGAGAAGCGGATCATCCTCTACCGGCTGCCGATCGAGCGGCTGAGCCACCTACACCGGGACGACGATCTGCACCGCCGCATCATGATCGAGGGCAGCGTCTTCCGCGCCGCCGCCGAGTATCTCGACCGCGACCCGTGGGATCTGGGTCCGGAGCGCTTCCGGTATTTCTGAGCCGAGCCGGGTCGATCCGCGCCGCTAGGGATACACGGTGATCTGCTGCGCCGCGGCATCCGAGGGCCACACCGGGAAACCGGCGAGTGCGCCGTCGCCGGTGAGTGACACCCCGGCACGGATGCCGTCGCCGCCCGCGTCGAGCAGGTACACGCTGCGCGACGTGAGTCGCACCGAGGAACTCTCGCCCGGCGGGACGGTCACCTCGGTGGAGAAGCTCCCATCGACCGCGTCCACCGTCGTGGTCACCGGCTCCGCGGTCGGGTTGCCAAGAGTGAGCACCGGAGTCGGACCGGGAGGCGTCGCGAACAGTCCGGGCCCCGCGACCGCCGGCGCCGCGCTGTACCAGGCGAAGTCGGCACCCTCGCCGAACCCGGTCGTCTGCCATACCGCTGCGACGACCGTGGCCTCTGCGGAGACCTCGACGGTGTATTGACCGGTAGCGAGCCCGCCGAGGTCCACCTCCGTCGGGATACCCGCCGTGAGCGGCACTGTCATCGGCGCCGCACTCGAGGACGTCGTCCCGACGGCGGAGGCGGTGACCACGGCGGTGGTGTCCTCGACCGGCGAGAGGATGCGCACGACGGTCGCGGCATCCGATGTGCCCTCCGCGTCGGGATTCTGGGTGACCGTGACGCCCGGCATGACCTGAATGCGATCCGGAGCCGCGATCGCGCCGACCTGATCCACCCCGCCGGGAACCAGCGTGCGCGTGATGCTGGCCTGCAGCGCCGCCTGCACGGGTGCTCCCATCGCGGTCACCCGGATGACCGGACTCTCCTCACCCAGCTGCAGACCGGCCAGCGGAAGGACGATCTGCGCGCCCGGGCCGACGACGAGCTCGCCCGCACCCGCGGGCACCTGCGGTCCGCTCGCACCGAAGACGGTCAGCTGCACGGTCGCCGCCACTGTCCCCGGGTTCGCGAGCAGGAGTGTGTCGGATGCGCCGGTCGCCGCGGAGCCGCCGACGAGCCAGGACTCCATGAGCGCCGGCCGGCATGCGGATGCGGCGAAGCCGCTCAGGTCGTCCGCGACGATCGTGGAGGACCCGGATGCCGCGACATCGGTGCGTGTGCCATCCATCGGCTCAGCCACCACCGCGGTGGCCGGCGCCGTGCCGTCCGATGCCGGTGTGGTGAGCGAACGCGACGTCGGCGCCGGACGCCCCTCGGCCACGCCGCTGGTCACCGTCTGGGGCGCGGCGGTCACGATGCGGCCGACGTCCTCCAGTTCGCGACCGAGCGCCAGCAGCCCTCCCTGGCAGACGACCACGCTCGCCGAGGGCGCCGGCATCGCCGTGATCGCCACCGGTGCGCGGGCGACGGTCGGCCACGGCAGCGAGACCGCCGTGACGACGGCGATGACGAAGCCGATCGCGACGAGGGTGCCTACCAGCAGTCGTGCACTCGTGGTCGCCCAGCGGAATACCCGGCGGTCGCTCATCGGCCCTCCTGCCAGTGCGGGCCGACGATGCGTGAGGTGCGTCGTGCCTCGCGTCGGGACGCGGTCGTCGGGATCGCCAGCAGCAGTGCGACCGCGACAGCGGCGAACTGGGCCAACGCGATACCGCGTGCGATCTCATGAACGGATGCCGAGGCCTGCGCCCGCGGCGCGGTCGGCTGTGTCACGCGCCAGAGCACGCCCTTGGCCGTCTCGCCGACCGAGTCCAGGTCATCGCGCTGGTCCAGCGCCGTGGCGGCCGCCAGTCGGAAGGCACGCGCGGCGTCGGACTCCGGCGCTGCGGTCGGCGCCAACAGTACGAAGCTGACGCCGTATCCGGCCAGGTCGGCGACGGCGCTGTCGGCGGTGGAGGTCACAAGATCGGCAGTCAAGGTTGCGATCCTCTCGTCGGCCGGGGTCGCCTTCGAGCGGGTGGAGATCATGGTCGCCTGACCGTCGAGCGTCTCGCTGCCGCCCCACACGACGCGCGACGAGACGCCCCCGGCGTTCTGCGGGGTCAGGATCATCGTCCCGACGTCGGGGTCCTCGCGTCCGGCGGCGCTGACGTAGGCCGGCAGGGTGCTCTGCGGTCCGTTCGTGAGGGTCGACGTCCCGCGCGCCATGGCGGACAGGCTCGGCAGCGCCAGCACCGTCAGCGCCAGCATCACGATCACGGCGGCCGCGGTCCGCGCCGAGGCCAGCCGCGGTGCGAGTCCGACGTCGAGTGCGGCCAGGGCTCCGCCGAGCACTCCGAGCCACGCCAGGCTGAGACCCGCCCCCGGCCAGAGCGGCGCGGGCAGCGACTGCGCGAAGGCGACCGAGACGCCCACCGCCGTGAACGCGGTGGCCAGGCCCAGCGCGGCGATCACCAGCAGGACCACACCGGCGGCCCATCGTTGGGTCAGCGGCGCCATGAGCGCCAGCAGTGCCACCGGCGCGGCCAGCAGCGGCACCCACCACGTCGGCCATCCGGGCACGAAGCCGACCCACCCGACGATGTCGGAGGTCGGGATGCCCGCCGCCAGCAGCGCGCGGCCGGCGGCATCGGCGCCGACCTGGTTTCCCAGCCAGGTCAGTCCGGGGTCGGCGAGGAGCCCGAGAGGATTCCCGGCGCGCAGCTGATGCCACACGATCGGAGCCGCCAGCAGCGCCGCCGGCACGACGAGCCAGATGACCCTCGCCACGCCGCGCCCGCGCCGCAGGATCACCGTCAGCACGATCGCGCCGATCCAGATCACGATCAGTGCGGGCGCAAGCGAGGGTGCCGAGGCGACAACGGCCGCGAAGACGACGGATGCCGCGCCCGACGCGACCCAGGAGCGATGTGCGACCGAGCCGGCGTAGAAGAGCCAGGGCAGCAGCAGATGGGCGATCACCGCGCCGGGACGCCCCTGCGAGAGGGCGGCCATCAGCGTAGGCGCCAGAGCCCAGATCGCGCCTCCGGCGAATCGCAGCAGGGACCGGTCGGTCACGCGAGTGGCGGCGAACCAGCCGCCCAGCGCGGACAGGGGCAGCGCGAGCAGCCACAGCACCACCAGAGCGCGGGACGGCTCGAGGGGCCAGAGGCTGCCGATGATCGCGAGGACCGCGGCGAACGGATCGGCCGGCCCGACCGTACCCAGGCCCGAGGCGCGCAGACCGTAGGCCGCCTCCGCCCACAGTTGCGCCGCGGTCGCGGCCAGCGGGGCCAGTCCGCCGCCGCCCAGCACGGGCCACGCCGCAAGGGCCGGGAACGCAGCGATCGACACCACCAGGGTGCCGAGCACCAGCCATGCGCCCCCACCGGTGAAGAAGCGCAGCTCTCCGCGGCGGGACGGCGCCGTGGAGTCGGCGTCGTCGTCCAGCTGCTCGCGCAGGTCTCGCCGGGTCACTCGCAGCGGCGCCAGCTGGGTCCACGACACCTTCCGCGTGGTGCGGATGCCGGAGCGCGCCCGCGCGACGGCGGGCAGGCTCACCGCAGCCACGGCGGCTGCTCCCCACTCCGGCCAGACCAGTGACGGCTGCTTGCGCACGATCTGCAGGATCGAGCGCCACAGCGCGGTCGGCAGGATCGCAAGCCACAGGAAGGGAACGGCCAGCGGCGGCGCGTAGGCGAGGCGTCGATGCAGCTCGGCGGTGCGCGAGGCGAACGCCCGTCGTCGACGGCGCGCGCCGGTCAGCGGGACCGGCAGCCCCGCGACACCGTCTCCGGCGACCGCGACGAGGGCGGTCGGCACGAGCAGGACGCGCGCGCCGGCGAGCCGCGCCCGCACGCCGAGGTCGAGGCCTTCGTCGGCGCCGACCAGACCACGATCGATGCCGCCGAGTTCGCGCCATGCCTCCGTGCGGACGAGGACGCCGCGGATGTCCGCGCCGAGCACGTCCTCTCGCGCGTCGTGCTGGCCCTGATCGAGTTCGTCATCGGCCAGGCCGACGCTGCGACCGAACGCCGTCACGCTCGCGCCGAGCGAGACGATCTCGGCACGGTCGTCCCAGCGAACCAGTTTCGGGGCTGCGAACGTGACCGACGGACCCAGCTCGAGCGCACCGACCAGACGGCTCAGCGCCTCGGGCTCGGGCGCGGTGTCCTGCGCGAGGATCCACACCGCGTCGCCGGTCAGCCGCAGGGTCGCCATCGCGGTGGCGGCGGCGAACCCGGTCGAAGCGGGCGCACTGATCACGGATTCGGCCCCGGATGCCGCGGCCACCGCCGTCACACCGGTGTCGTCTCCGCAGACCACGATCGTGAGCGCATCGACCCGTCGGCTCTGGTCCGCGAGCGCGGCGAGGGTGCGGCGCAGGTGATGTGCGGCGGGGGTGCGCCCATCGGGGCGCACGACGAGAATGGCGTGGACTCTGGCGGGCATGACGTGGACAGCCTAGGCGCGTCGCCCGGCCGTGCCGGGTGCACGCGCCGCTGTCGGTCGGAACCGACCGTCAGCGCCGTACCGGCGCCGGTGCGGCCGCTCGCTTAGCTGGCGCGGCGCTTGAGCTTGCGGCGCTCGCGCTCGCTGAGCCCGCCCCAGATACCGAAGCGCTCGTCGTTCTGCAGGGCGTACTCGAGGCATTCGCCCCGAACATCGCACGTGGTGCAGACCTTCTTCGCGTCTCGGGTGGAGCCGCCCTTCTCCGGGAAGAACGCCTCTGGATCTGTCTGCGCGCACAGGGCGTCGGTCTGCCAGCCCAGGGGGTTCCCATCTTCGCCCTCAAGAGGACGACGAACCCCCGGGACACCCAGCTGAACAGGATCGACGAACCAATTATCGGGAACGCCGGAACGGTAACCCGTCATCTCGCTCTCCCACCTTCTCACCCCCACGCTGGTTCGCGTGTAGACATAATTACACCGGTGTAGTTCGCCTGGGTCAAGTCGCAGATCGTAAAGCCTCACCTCGCGCATGAACGTTTACGACGCGCCGTCGGCGTGTCGCGGTCGTCCGCACGAAGGTGTGGAACAGCCGTAATTGCCGTCAGGACGCGCCGCGGACGGCCGATGTCGCGCCCGGCTGAGCCAGAAAGAGTTCACCCGAACCCGAAAGCGTCACGTGACGCTCATCCGGGGTCACCAGTAGTGCTTGACCGGGGCGGAGCTCGATCGCCTCGCCCGACCGGTTGCCGCGGACCTCGATGACGCCCTTCGCGGCGAGCGCGATGGCTGGCCCCGCGACCGGAACGCGCGAGGATCCGTCGGGCGCGACGCTGATCCGCAGCAGGGAGAAGTCCGGGACATCGGTCACATACCGCGCGGCCCCGCCGCCGAGTCGCTGAGGACGCAGCACGGGAACCGGGCCGGGCGTGGAATCGAGGACGCGGAGGAGCTCGCCGACATCGATGTGCTTGGGCGTGAGCCCCCCGCGCAGGACGTTGTCGCTGGCAGCCATCAGCTCGACGCCGAGGCCGTCCAGGTACGCGTGCAGCACGCCCGCGGGTACGAAGATCCCCTCTCCCCGCTGCAGCGTGACCAGGTTCATCAGCATCGCCACCACGACACCGGGATCCCCGGGGTGTCGGGAGGCGAGGTCGGTCGTCAGCGCCAGCTCGGCGGCGAACTCCGTGTCGTCCGTCGTCGCTGCGGCAGCGATGATCGCGTCGACGTCGGGCTGCGCCTGACCGGAGAGCAGCCACGCGAGCGTGTCGCGGAGTGCGGCCGCGGCATCCGGCCCTTCGAGCCTGGCCATGAGTGCGTGACCGGCGGGGCGGAGCGCAGCGAGCAGTCGACGGGTCGCGTCGATGTCGCGCAGACCAGCCAGCGCGGTGAACGAGTCGCTGATCGCGACGATGAGCTCCGGCTTGTGGTTCTCGTCCCGGTACGTGCGCTCGGGGGCGTCGCGGGGCACGCCGGCAGCCTCCTCCCGCGCGTAGCCCTCGGTCGCCTGTGCGCGTGAGGGGTGCGCCTGGATGGAGAGGGGGGATGCCGCGGCCAGCAGCTTCAGCAGGTACGGCAGGCGCGCGGGCGCCCCCGTGCTCGCGCCATGCTCGGCCAGCCACTCGCCGAGCGGCCGCCCGTCGTCGACCAACGCAGGACTGCCCGGGTGGTCGCCGAACCAGATCTCGGCCTCGGGTTCGCCGGTGGCTGCGCGCCCTTGGAGGTCGGCGAGCAGCGTGGCACTGCCCCAGTCGTAGTTCCGGGGAGTGTTCGTGATCCGCACCAGCATGCCTCCAGCGTAGGGTCGCGCCGCGTCGTCGCCGCGCAGTCAGCGCTGTACGGTCATCACCGCACGGGGGCGTCGGACCAGGCGCTAGCCTGATCAGACGATGGCCGTCCACACGAAGCACCCGGCGTCGACCCCGCCGGCGGCACCGGTCCGCGAGAAGACGGGTCACCTGATGCTCCGCGGCTGGTGCATCTTCGTGCTGTTCACGGCGCTGTCCGGGACGGCGTGGATCAACGCGATCGGCGAACTGCCCACCGCGGTGATGACCATCGCGAGCGGCGTGCTCTCGCTCGGGCTGTGGTTCGCCGTGCGGCCTCCGGTGCAATGGCGGCGTCTGCCCTGGTTCACCATGGCCTACGTGCTCTGGGCGGGACTGTCGCTCATCTGGTCGCAGTGGCGCGAGGCGACCGCGCTGACACTGCTCCTGCTGGGGATCACCACGCTCCAGGCGCTCTTCGTCGGAAGCGTCCTGACCTGGCGTGAAGTGATCCGCGCCATCTCCTCCGCGTTGAAGTGGGTCCTGGCGCTGTCGCTCGTCTTCGAGCTGTGGGTCTCGCTTTTCGTACGGGTTCCGCTGCTGCCGGGCTTCGTGCCGCGCACCGAACCCGTCGACCCGATCCTTTACTGGTCTCGGAACAACCTGTTCGACGACGGCCGGATCCAGGGCATCATGGGCAACGCGAACCTGCTGGGCCCGGTGGCGCTTCTGGCGATCGTCGTCTTCGCGGTCCGCTTCGCCGCCGGCGCACCGCGCCGCGTGCTGCTGGGCGGGTGGATCGTCGTCGCCGCCTATCTGTTCTATCGTGCGGCGTCGGCCACGGCGTACGTCGCGGCGGCCGCTGTCGTGATCGTCCTGCTGACGGTGCTGCTGATGCGTCGCGCACGCCGCCCCGGCGAGCGCACCCGCTACTACCTCGGTTTCGCCATCGTCGGGCTGGGGGGCGCCGCCGCCTTCTGGCTGCTGCGGGACGCGATCTTCGCGGCGCTCGGCCGCAGCTCCGACCTCACAGGCCGGGAGATGATCTGGCAGGCGGTGCTCGAGCGCGCCGTGGAGCGACCGGTGATCGGCTGGGGGTTCTCGACTCCGTGGATCACGAGCGACCCAGCGTTCGACCGGTGGATCCTCGATCACGGCGAGACGGTCATGCAGGCGCACAACGTGTGGATCGACGTGTTCTTCCAGCTCGGCGCGATCGGGGTGATCCTGCTCGGGATGGCGTATCTCGCCTACATCTGGCGCTCGTGGTTCTTCGCCGTCGATCGGCCACGATGGGATCTGGATGCCGACCGGCCCTACTCGCCGCTGACCCTGCTGCCGACGCTGATCGGAGCCATCCTCCTGGTGCAGGGCCTCGCCGAATCCAGCCCGCTGCTGCTGTGGGGCTGGCTGTTCCTGGTCATGTTCCCGTTCAAGATCAAGCAGTCGCCGCACATGGGCGAGGGCGCCGCCGAGCTGCGCATCGCGATCGAGCGTGGCGAGCTGACCACGCGGATCTCGTGACCGACGCGGCTCGAGGCGCCTCCTCCGCGCGCTGGATCGCGGTGCTGGCGTCGGCAGCGCTCGCCCGCGCGTACACGATCGCCGTCCTCGGTGCGGTGTTCTCCTCGTTCGCGATCGAGCGGATCGCCGGCCGGGTGACGTACGTCTCGATCATCGCCGGGCTCTGCGTGCTCGGCATCGGCATCCTGGTCTCCCGACGCCGGGAGATCTCGTTGGTGCGGCTCGTGCCCACCACCCTGGTGCTGTTCGTGGCCTGGGCGCTGATCAGCGCGTTCTGGAGCCAGAGCACACCCGCCTCGCTGTGGGGCTGGGTTTCGATGGCCGCCCTCGCCTTCCTCGCCGTCACCATCGGGCATGTCCGCGACACCCTCCAGACCGCGCGGGCGCTCGGGGATGTCATGCGCGTGCTGCTGTCCATCTCGCTGGGCGTCGAGATCGTGGCCGGCGTCCTTCTGGACATGCCCTTCCGGCTGCTCGGCATCCAGGGCAACATCGCCCAGCTCGGCCCGATCCAGGGGATCTTCGGAACGCGCAACCTGCTGGGCTTCGCCGCGGTGATCGCCCTCATCACGTTCCTGATCGAGTACCGCACCCAGTCCGTCCGCGTGGGCGTGTCGGTCTTCTCGGTCGTGCTCGCAGGCGGACTCGCTGCGCTCAGCGACTCCCCCACCGTCCTGGTCCTGGCACTGGCCGTCGGCCTCGCCGTGGCCGCGCTCGCCCTCGTGCGGCACACCAGCCCGGAGCGGCGCTCCGCGCTGCAGTTCGCCTTCGGCGGCCTCGTCGTGGTGGGTGTGATCATCGGCTATGCGGCGCGGCATCCGATCATCGCCCTTCTGGGCGCCGGCACCGACTTCTCGAGGCGGGTCGACCTGTGGAACACGATGGTCGACTACCTGCGTTCGAAACCGGTGCAGGGCTGGGGTTGGTTCGGTCCCTGGGATCCAGCCGAGTTCCCGTTCAGCGCCATCAACTACGGACTGCGCACCAGCCATGCGACCGGGCTGAACGCCTACTTCGACGTGCTGCTGCAGCTCGGGTGGATTGGCCTGCTGTTGTTCACGGCCTTCGCCGGCACGGCCCTGGTGCGGTCGTGGCTGGATGCGAGCGAGCGGCGCTCGGTCGTCTACGCCTGGACGCCGCTGCTGCTGATCACCCTGCTGGTCAACTCGATGTTCGAGAGCTTCGCGCTGTTCGGATTCGGTTGGCTGCTGCTCGTGCTCTGTGCGGTGCGCGCGGGCCAGTCCCGCTCGTGGCGCGAACGGATCGACGCGATCGGCGACGGACCGGACCTGCCTCGCACGCCGGCCGCACCCACGCTCCCTCCCGCGGAAGGCACTCAGGGAGGTCCGAACTACGCAGGGTAGGCTGGCTTCTCGGCCCGACGCCCGGCGCCCCCGCAGCTGACTCGGAGACTCCTCCCCGTGGTTCATGTCCTTCAGAACGTCGTCTTTCCCACCGACCGCGATCCGGACCTTCTTCCGCTGTACGCAGATCCCGAGACGTGGTCTGTCATCGACGAGGAACCCGTCCGAGTATCCAACCTGGCGCACATGGGAAACATTCTCGGTCGCAACAGGGCACGGGTCGTCGCCGGACGACGGGTGTCATTCGGGACGTACTTCAACGCATTCCCGGCGTCCTATTGGCAGCACTGGACGGCGGTGCGCGAGCTCACCTTGTCGGTTCGAACCGAGGGTCCCTGCACCATCCTGATCTACCGGTCCACGGGCTCCGGCGTGAGTCAGCGCCTTGAGACACGTGAAGCGGACGGCACTGCCGAGAACACGTTCCCCCTCGTGCTCGACCAATTCAGCGACGGTGGCTGGATCTGGTTCGATCTCGTCGCCGACGACAAGGATGTCCTGTTCCAGGGTGCGGAGTGGACAACCGAGCAGGAGCCGGTACGGACGGGCAAAGCTTCCATCGGCATCACCACCTTCAACAAACCGGACTACTGCATCTGGACCTTGATGAGCCTCGCGGACGAGCCCGACGTCCTGGAGCTCGTCGACCGGATCTTCGTCATCGACCAAGGCGATCGTCGGGTCGACGCCCAGCCGGAGTTCGGCGAGGTTTCGGCCGCCCTGGGCGAGACGCTCCAGATCATCACCCAGCCCAACCTCGGAGGTTCCGGGGGATTCGCGCGGGCAATGGCCGAAACGCTGGAACGGCCGGAAAGTGACTTCGTACAGCTGCTCGACGATGACGTCCGCATTGAGCCCGAGTCCGTTCGGCGGTCGATCGTGTTCGGGCGTTACGCGTCGACACCGACAATCGTCGGCGCCCACATGTTCGATCTCCTCGACCGTCCCAAGCTGCACGCCTGGGCCGAGGTGGTCGACGATGAGCCGTTCATGTGGCGCGCGCTCTATCAGGAGAAGCTCCCCCACGACTTTTCGGCGTCCAACTTGCGACAGACGCCGATGCTGCACATGCGGTTGGACGCTGACTACAACGGGTGGTGGATGTGTCTCATCCCCACCGAGGTCATCCGCACCGTCGGCCTGGCGATACCGGCGTTCATCAAGTGGGACGACGCGGAGTATTCGCTTCGCGCCCGCCGCGCCGGATTCCCGACAGTGTCCGTGCCCGGTGTTGCCCTTTGGCACGTCTCGTGGGTCGGCAAGGATGACACGATCGACTGGCAGGCGTACTTCCACGCCCGCAATCGCATAGTCGCAGCGCTGCTCCACTCGCCGGTTCCAGGAGGCGGAAACCTGCTGCGCCACAGCCGACGCGTGGATCTGAAGCATCTGATGATGATGCAGTATTACCCGGTTGCGCTACGGCATCGCGCGCTGCGAGATATCTTGTCTGGTCCGGCGCACATGCGTGCCGGACTGGCAACCGCGATGCCCACGGCACGCGCACTGGCAAAGAAGTTCCCGGAGACGCGAGTCCACAAGGACTCTGGTGTGCCGATGCGATCCCGGCACGGCCGTCAGGTCTTCCGACGGATGTCGCTGCACGACCTGGACAACCCGACCGGGCTGCGCCTCCGCTGGTTCACGTTCTCCACGCTCCTCGCCCACTGGCTCCACGCTCCGCGGCCCGAGAACGTCGCTCAGCCCGAGGTTGAATTCGGCAAGAACGACGCTTATTGGTGGCGCGTGCCGCTGTACGATTCCGCGCTCGTGTCGGCCGCAGACGGCTCCGGCAAGAACATCTATGTCCGCGACCGAGCCAAGTATCGCCGGATGCTGATCGACAGCGTCCGACTCCATCGGCGCCTTCGTCGGGAGTGGCCGACGCTCTCGAGGCGCTATCGCCAGGCACAGCAGGAGATGACCTCCCTTGAGGCGTGGCGACGCACGTTCGGAGAGACCTCATGAGTTCGACCTCCACGCCCGCGGGCATCCCGGGCTCAGTCGTCGCCTTTGACCCTGCGGCGGCCACGATCGCGATCGTCACGTACAACCGTTCGCGGCTGCTGACCGGGTTGCTCGAGAGCATCACGCGCATGGACCCCAAGCCCGGACACGTCGTCATCGTCGACAACGCCTCGGTGGATGACACCACCGAGGTCGTCGAGTCCTTTCGCGAACGTCTCGGCTCGGAACTGGTCTATCGGCGGCTGGAGACGAACACCGGCGGCTCGGGCGGATTCAGCGAGGGGATGCGGGTCGCCTACGAGCTCGGCTCCACCTGGATGTGGCTCATGGACGATGACGTCGAGGTGCTGCCCGACGGGCTCGCCCGGATGGGCGCCTGGGCGCCGCGCTTCAAGAGCATTCAGGGCCGCCGTTACGACTACGACGGCAGCGAGTTCTACTGGCAGTACCGCGTCGCCGAGCCCCTCGGTATCCCGATCCCGTTCGCGCCCGCCGGTTTCGACGAGTCCGGCTACAAGGAGATGAACTCCGGATGCTTCGAGGGGATGTTCATCCACCGCGACATCGTGCAGCAGATCGGTCTGCCCGACCCTCGGTTCTTCATCTACTGGGATGACCAGTTGTACGGCTGGCTCGCTTCGCGCAAGACGACCTCGGTCATCGTGAACGAGTTCGTGCTGCGGCGCACGCGTGAGATCAAGCAGTGGGACATGGGCATCCGCCACATGAACGCCTCGAGCAACGCGTACCGGTACTACATCATGCGCAACCGCGGTCACATGAAGAACTACTACCGCTCGGTCGGTGTCTACAACCCGATCCTTTTCGGCGCTGGGACGGCACTCACGTTCGGCAAGGAGCTCATCCGCCTCCTTGCCGTGGAGCGGACCGTGCGAGGCACCAGCAACCTCTTCCGCGGCATCCGCGACGGCCACAAGATCGCCCGAGACTCCTCTTGGCGACCGATGCCGCCGCTCGGGGCGACACCGGCCGGGAGTCAGCCCGCGTTGTAGTCCGCGTTGTAGCGGTCGAGTACCTCGCCGATCGGGGCATCCAGGGCCAGCTCGCCCTTGTCCAGGTAGAGGCCGCGCGTGCAGAAGCGCCGCAGATCCCGCTCGTTGTGACTGACGAAGAAGAGCGTCCGCCCCTCGGCGAGAAGCTCGTCGATGCGCCGGTAGCACTTCTCGCGGAACGCCTTGTCGCCTACCGCGAGCACCTCGTCGACCAGCAGAATCGGCTCTTCGAGCTGAGAGACGACGGAGAAGGCCAGACGCACCTTCATGCCGTTCGACAGGTGTTTGTAGGGCGTGTCGATCGAGTCCCGCAGTTCGGCGAAGTCGATCATCCCATCGAATCGCCGCGCGACCTCGGCCCGTGACATCCCGTGCAGGCCCGCCGTGAGGCGGACGTTCTCGCGCACTGTCAGGTCACCGACGAATCCGCCGGTGATCTCGATCAGCGGGGCGACCCCGCCGTGCACGGTCACCCTGCCTTCGTCGGGCAAAAGGACTCCGGCAACGAGCTTGAGCAGTGTCGACTTGCCCTGGCCGTTCCGGCCGACCACCCCGATCGACTCGCCAGGACGCACGTCGAAGGACACGTTCCGCAGCGCCCAGAACTCACCCGGCTTCGACCGGCGCGACGAGTCCGCGAAAAGGTCCTTGAAGCTCCGCCGTCCTCGGCGATTGCGCCGGAAGCGCACGCCCAGGTCGCGGACCTCGATCGCCACCCCTGCCATCACAGCTCCTTCAGCACGGGACGCTCGAGACGGCGGAAGACCAGGATGCCGAGCCCGAGGAGTGCGATACTCACGACGGCGCCGATCACGACGCTCAGGGTGTCCCACTGGTCGGGGAAGAACCCGGCCCGGTACAGCGTGAAGATCCCCGCCAGCGGGTTGAACGCGGCGATCTGGTGGAAGGGCGCGGGCAGGTCCGAAACGCCGTAGATGATGGGTGAGGCGTAGAACAGCGCACGAAGGATCAGCTTCGTCGTGCGCTCCAGGTCGGTGTACAGCACGCACAGCGGCGCCACGAGCAGCCCCAACCCGACCAGCAGTGCCGTCTGAAGCAGCACCGCCAACGGGAACCAGAGGATGCCCCAGCCGACGGTCGCTCCGGAGAAGACGGCGAACAGGACGAGCACGGGAATCGAGAAGAGGAACTCGACGCCCTTGCTGAGAACGATGCGGTTCACCCAGATCGAGCGCGGGATGGCGGTGGAGCGCACCAGACGGGCGTCCTTGTTGAACGCACGCGTGAAGTCCGACACAGCGGCGTTGAACCAGACCCACGGCAGGAGCGCAGTGATGAGGAAGATGATGTACGGCTCTTCGCCGACGCCGCGGCCGAAGACCTGCGTGAAGACGAACCAGTAGATGAGGCTCATCACCAGCGGGTCGAGCACCGACCACAGGTAGCCGAGCGCGCTCGTGGCATACCGGACGCGCAGGTCGCGCGCGGAAAGGAGCCACAGCGCGTGGAGGTAGCGCCTGGGCGAGCCCGGAGCGCCGACAGCGGCTGTGGTCACGGAGTCGAGTCTATGGGCGCCGCGTCAGGCGAGCTGATTGTTCCACATCGACAGCGCCGAGCCGATCGCCATGTGCATGTCCAGATACTGATACGTTCCGAGCCGGCCACCGAAGTAGACGTCCTTCTCCCCCTTCGCAAGTTCGCGGTAGGCCAGCAGGCCGGCGCGGTCTTCCGCGGTGTTGACCGGGTAGTACGGCTCATCGTCGCGCGAAGCGAAGCGCGAGAACTCGCGCATGACGACAGTCTTGTCGGCCGGGTAGCGATCGGCGCGCTCGGGGTGGAAGTGCTTGAACTCGTGGATACGCGTATACGGGATGTCGGAGTCGGCGTAGTTCATGACGGACGTGCCCTGGAAGTCCCCGACGCTCAGGACCTCTTTCTCGAAGTCGAGGGTGCGCCAGGAGAGCGCCCCCTCGGCGTCGTCGAAGTAGCGGTCGATCGGTCCGGTGTAGACGATGGGCAGCTGCCCGACAGTGGCTTCCTTGTTCAGCGGCTGCGCTGGGTCGAAGAAGTCGACACCGAGCTGAACGTCGATGTTCGGGTGATCGGCCATCCGCTCGATCCACGCGGTGTACCCGTCGGTCGGCAGACCCTCCCACGTATCGTTGAAGTAGCGGTTGTCGTAGTTGTACCGGACCGGAAGGCGGCTGATCACCTCCGCGGGCAGGTTCCTCGGGTCGGTCTGCCACTGCTTCGCGGTGTAGTCGCGGATGAAAGCCTCGTATAGCGGGCGACCGATCAGCGCGATGCCCTTCTCCTCGAGGTTCGCGGCATCCTTGACGTCGAACTCACGAGCGAGGTCGGCGATGACCGCCTTCGCCTCGTTCGGCGAGTACGCGGCCTGGAAGAACTGGTTGATCGTGCCGAGGTTGATCGGCAGCGGAAAGACGATCCCCTTGTGATTCGTGTAGACGCGGTGGACGTAGTTCGTGAACGTCGTGAAGCGATTCACGTACTCCCACACGGTCGGGTTGGAGGTGTGAAACAGGTGCGCACCGTATTGGTGCACCTCGATGCCGGTCTCGGGATCGTTTGCGCTGTACGCATTGCCGCCGATGTGGTGCCGGCGGTCGATGACCGTCACCTTGCGGCCAACGGATGCTGCACGCTCCGCGATGGTGAGTCCGAAGAACCCGGAGCCGACGACGAGAAGATCCATGGAGAGTGCCCTTTGATTCGCGGTCACCGCGGACACGGCGACGCGGCGGGCAGAGCGCACCGCCGCGTCTTCCAGTGTAACGAAGCACCCTGGCAGTCACAGGTGGGCACCGGGGACCTCCCCTACCCTGGTGGAGATATGACCCTCGAGATTTTCGTGCCCTTCTGGGGCGAACCCGCACTTCTGTATGCGACGGTCGACTCGGTGCGCGCGCAGCGCAATCCCGATTGGCGCTTGATCGTCATCGATGACTGCTACCCGGACGACACCGTGCCGGCGTACTTCGCCGCGATCGACGATGACCGCGTCTCTTACACGCGCAATCAGGTGAACCTCGGCATCACGGAGAACTATCGGGAGGCGATCAGGCGGGCGACGACCGAGTACATCGCGATACTCGGTTGCGATGATCTGCTGCATCCGAACTACGTCGATGTGGTCACCCACACGATGACGAAGGTGCCGGACGCGGACGTCATCCAGCCGGGGGTGCGGGTTATCGACGAGCGCGGCACGATCGTCAACCCTCTCGCGGATCGTGTGAAGCAAGGTGTCCTCGCGCCGCGCGGCGGGGAGGGGACGGCCGTACTCACTGGGGAGCGGATGGCGACCAGCCTGATCCGCGGCGACTGGCTCTACTGGCCTTCTCTAACCTTCCGCACTGAGACCCTCCAGCGCATCGACTTTCGCGAAGGGTTGCCGATCATCCAGGACCTCGCACTGCTGATGGACATCGCCTTCGACGGCGGCACGCTCGCTTACAACCCGACATTGGCCTTCTCTTATCGCAGACACGGTGGCAGCGTCTCGCAGAAGACCCTCCTGGACGGGCGCCGGTTCCGTGACGAGCGCACGTACTACACCGAGGCGCGGCGGCTCGCCGAGGCTCACGGCTGGCATCGCACGGCGCGGGCGGCCCGGGCGCGCGTGATGTCGCGTCTGCACGCGATCACCGAACTGCCGAAGGTCATCAAGGACGGAAACCGGGCCGGGATAGAATCGACGCTGACGCACATCGTCGCCCTCTGACCCCGCCCGCGGGTCCCCACGCCAGGAGTCACCCGCATGCCCGATCATGTGCTCATCACCGGCGGAGCCGGGTTCATCGGCACGCGCCTCGCCCGGCGCTTCGTCGCGGACGGCCATACGGTCGTCGTCCTCGACGCGCTGATCCCGCAGGTGCATGGCGACGACCCCGCCGTGACGTCGCCGTTGCTGCGTTCCCTCGATGGCGTGGCTGAGGTCATCCACGGCACGGTGACCTCGACCGACGATCTGCGCCGCGCGCTGGCGGGCGCCACGGTCGTCGTCCACTTGGCGGCAGAGACCGGCACCGGCCAGTCCATGTACGAGATCAACCGGTACACCGAAACGAATGTCGGCGGCACCGCCAAGATGCTGGATCTCCTCGCCAACGAGCCGCATGGCGTGAGGCGGATCCTGCTCGCCTCGTCCCGCTCGATCTACGGCGAGGGAGCGTACCGCACCGAAGAGGGGGGGATCGTCTACCCGCCGCATCGCGCGGACGCCGACATGGCGGCCGGTGACTTCGAGGTTCACTTGTCCGGCGCGGGCGCCCTCACTGTTCTCCCGACCGACGAGAACGCGAAGCTTCACCCCTCGTCGGTGTACGGCATCACCAAACAGGTGCAGGAGTCACTCATCCTGACTGTGGCTCCGACGATCGGCATCGAGCCGGTGTCACTGCGCTACCAGAACGTCTACGGTCCCGGTCAGTCTCTGAAGAACCCGTACACCGGGATCCTCTCGATCTTCTCGACCCTGATCCGGCAGGGCAAGGAGATCAACATCTTCGAGGACGGGCTGGAAAGCCGTGATTTCGTCTACATCGACGACGTGGTCGAGGCCACCTTCCGCGCCGCAGCGCACCCCGGTGCGGCGGGTGGGGTGTTCAACGTCGGCTCCGGGGTCGCCACCACTGTGCTTGAGGTCATCGACTCGCTCTTCGCCGCGTTCGGCACCGAGGTGCCTACACGGGTATCGGGCAACTACCGGCTCGGCGACATCCGTCACAACATCGCAGACACCACGAGACTGCGCAGTATCCTCGGCTACTCTCCCTCGATCGGGTTCCGCGAGGGAGTCGCCCGCTTCGTCGAGTGGGCTCTCACCGAACCGATCGAGGGCGACGACTACGAACGCTCTCTGGCGGAGATGTCGTCGCGGAACCTGCTGAAGTGACCCTGTCGGCGGCGCTGCGCGGCACGCCATACCCCTTCCGCAGGAACAGCCTCAACCTCTTCCGCCTCATCCTGGCAGCGCTGGTGCTGTTCGCACACAGCTGGTATGTCGCCGGCCACGGATCGGGGCCATCGATCCAAGGCGAGAACCTGGGCGGCTGGGCAGTCGCCGGGTTCTTCGTTCTCAGCGGCTTCCTGATCACGCGCAGCCGCCTGCGCACATCCCCGGGCGAGTATCTCCTTCATCGCGTCGCCCGTATCTACCCGGCCTTCGTCGTCGTTCTCGTGGTCACCGCCTTCGTGTTCGCACCGGCAGCGCTCCTGATCGAACAGGGCTCGCTGGCGGGGTTCTTCACGACGCCGATCACCCCCTTCCAATACGTGTGGGGGAACCTCGCGCTCTACATCGACCACTACAGCATCGGAGCAACGCTTCAGAGCGTCCCGTACCCCGGCGCGTGGAACGGCTCGCTGTGGACGCTGTTCTACGAGTTCCTCTGCTACATCGTCATCTGGGTGCTGGGCTTCGTCGCGGTGTTCCGACGATCGCCCATCCTCGTCGGCGTCCTGTGGGCGCTGAGCGTGGCGATGTACGCGCTGATCGGGGGCGCTCAGCGCGTTGGTCTCGACGTGAGCTTCGAGCTGTTCGCCCGACTGCTGCCGTTCTTCCTGGGCGGCTCACTGATGTTCTTCCTGATCGAGAAGTGGGGCGTGAACAGACTGCTGGGCATTGCAGCGCTCGTCGCGGCAGTCGCATTCATCTGGCTGATCCCCCGATGGGGCGGCCAGGCCTCAGCGCCGCTCCTCGCCTACGGACTCCTGTCGCTGTCGACCTGGATCCCACAACCTTCGTGGGTCGCGCGGAATGACGTGTCGTACGGGTTCTACATCTACGCATGGCCGGTGCAGCAGCTGGTGGTGCTGGTCGGCGGCGTCGCTCTCGGGATGCCGATCTACATCCTCATCACGATCATCGCAACCTTCGCACTGGCGTGGCTGAGCTGGGTACTCATCGAGCGACCCGCGATGCTGCGGGTGCGGCCGAAGGGCGGTCACCTCAGGCCCGAACCGGTCGGCCCTCCAGGCGACATCCAGGGCGTCTGACTCACGCCGGCCGTCGAGGCCGTCGACGCGCCTCTCGCCACGCGCGCACCAGCATCCAGCGCGATCCGAGTGCGCGGCGCAATCCGCGCGGTCGCGGCGACGACGCGTTCGCGTCGTGCACGCGTCGCCGCACCGTGGCCGTCTCGACGTGGGTCATGTGGCCCGTCGCGTTTGCGACCGTCGCGATCCACAGATCGTGGGATTCGGTCAGGAACGCGGGAAACGGCGTGATGACACCCAGCATGTCGCGCCGCACCGCCATCGCGCACCCGAAGTACGGCGCCGCTCCAGCGAGAATTCGGAGCTCGTTGCGCAGCCGCTGACCAGAAGTAGCTGCGCGCAGACGCCAGGGACGCCCCGATAAGGGCGAACGCAGCGGTTCTCCCGTACCGAGCAGCTCCAGATTGGATGCCGCGACGCCGGCCGCCCCGGCTGCGCCGACGAGTATCGAACGACGACCGGGCACCCACTCGTCGTCCTGGTCGGCCAGGAGGATCACGTCACCGCGCGCGGCGAGCAGCGCGGCCTCGAAGGAGCGCACATACCCCCTATTGACCGGCTGGCGAATGACTCGCACGCGATCATCACCGATGCCCTCGACGATCTCGACGGAATCGTCAGTGCTTGCGTCGTCGACGACGACCACCTCGTCACCCGGCCGGAGCTCCGCAAGGATCGAACGAAGCTGGTGCTCGACGTAGGCCGAGCCGTTGTACATCGCCATGCAGACGCTGACGAACACGGGCTTACTCACGGGGCCAGGCCGTCCTTCGACGCGTCGGGCGGGCACCGGCACTAAACTGGCTTCCAATGCGGTCGCTCATGCTCAGGCTCGCGGGTTTCACGGGGGCTCCGATCCTCTCGGCGCTCGCTCCCTTCATCATACTTCCCGTCATTTCGCGCATCGTCGGCGCCGATGGCTGGGCGAACTTCTCGGCGGGTCAGTCGATCGGCATCCTCGGCATGGTCGGCGTGCTGTTCGGGTGGGGAATCGTCGGTCCGGTCCGGGTGGCCCGGGCGGGCAGCCCACAGGAGCAAGCCGTCATCCTCCACGAGAGCGTCTACTCGCGACTCGTGACCTCCGCGATCGCGATCCCCGCGGCGGCGCTTGCGACCTTCCTGATCTCGGGGCCTTCTTTCCGTCTCGAATCCGTGGCGGTCGCGGTGGCGATGACCGTTGGGGGCTTCACGCCCGCATGGTTCTGCATCGGTCAGGGTAACCCGCGTGGGCTGATGGTTTTCGACGCCCTACCCAAGCTCGCAGCATCCCTCATCTCCCTTCCCGTCGTCGGGTTGACCGGCCAGGTGCTGTGGTATCCCGCACTGCTGGTCGCTTTCACGGTTCCCGCGTTCGCGATCCATGCCCGGGTGACTGCGCACGGAGGCATGCGCGGTGATGCGGCTTCACGCGGCCTGCGCACCGTGCTGCGGACGCTGGTGCCCACCGCCGCCATTGACGCGGCAGGCAATGCGTACGGCTCAACGGCTATCCCGATTGCAACGGCCGGTCTCGGCGCGTCCGAGGCGAGCTCTTTCGCATCCGCCGACCGCGTCTACCGCATCGCCATCATGGCCGTGATCGCGTTCGGCAATGCTTTCCAGGCATGGGTGCTCGAGCCGGCAGCGCCTGACCGACACCGTCGGCACCGTCTGGCGATCGTCTCGCACGTCTCGCTCGGAGTGCTGGGTGGGCTCGCGATCGCCGCGCTCGGGCCCTGGGCGACTGCTCTGTTGTTCGGCGCGAGCGTGGCGGCCGCCCCCGTCCCCAGCGCCCTATTCGGAGTCGCATTCTTCTTCCTGTCCACAACCACGCCGCTCATCCGAAACATCCTGATCCCATCGCACAAGTATCGACTGGTGTTCACCGCGACGATCGCGGCGGCGGTTGTCGGCCTTGCCACGATGATCGCCGGATCGGCAGCGGGATCCGCCGGTCTGGTCGCTCTCGGAGTCGCTGCCTCGGAGGCGACCGCATTTGCGGTACTCGTCATCCCCGCAGTCCGCGCGCTCCGGCAGATGCCCGAGCCCGATGTCACTCCGCCGGGGAAGCTGACCAGCTGATGGCCGACGCCACCTCTAGGAGCTCTGCCGTCATGCCGCCCATCCGTCCGCGGCGGGCATCGTGCGCCGCCATCCGGTAGAGGTGCCAGAGCGCCCGCCTTGGCCGCGCGAGCAGCCAGGCGTTTGCGTAGTGGATGACCTCCAGCACCGTGTCGCGCGCAACCCAACCGAATTGCACCCGCCAGAACGCGCGATTGATGACAAGGCGGTTGCGTACCCGGTAGTAGTAGCGGAACGGTGCGCTCAGCGTGACCACCGGCGGGATGCCGGGCAGGCGCACCAATCGGCCGAACATGCGCCGCTCGTACTGACGGCCGAGGCTATGGGCTAACGTCAGGCCGGGCGCGGCGATCGTCGGGCGAGAGGCCGCGGTACAACGCAGCTCGAATTCGGTGTCGACGAGGTCGATGAACAAGTCCTCGCGCATCAGCCCGACCTCGTGCAGCAGGTCCGCGTCCAGGAGCATGCCCGACTGGATCGCGTGCCGACTGATCAGCGTGCCGTCGCGCTCCACGCGATGCACCTGACGCACGTCAGCGAAGTATTCCGGAACGATCGGGCCGTACGCGCGGCCGGCTGTGCGGGCACGGGCGCGCGCCGCGAGCAGCGCTGCAACGAAGCCGCTCTCGACCACAGAGTCCTGGTCGAACGTCACTATCGCCTCGGCGCCCCCATCCAGCGCAGCGCGGAGTCCGGCGTTCAGGGCAAACGCGATGCCGCTGTTGGTGGGCAGCTGGATGACCCGAACTCCCTGGCTCTCCACTTCTCGCAGGATCGGTTCTGCAGTTGGTCCGCTGCCGTCGTCGACGACGACAAGCTCGTCGACCTGGTCTCGCAGGGCACTTAACGCGGCGATCAACTCTGCTTCAGGGCGATATGAGGTCACAACGGCCCAGATCTGATTCGGGGTCACGCGAGCGTGCCGCCCGGCTCGACGTCCCCGATCCGGCGGTCCAGCTCCGAGAGCCGGTCACTCAGCGCGGCGATCTCGGCGCGAGCGATCGCCGCCTCCTCCGCGCAACGCCGTATCTCGTCCTCGGCCTGCGAGAGTTCCCACGACAGGTGCAGTGTGACGCCCAACAGCAGGATGATCGCCAGCGAGAACAGCAGATTTGCGGGCACCTGCACACCGAGAGTCTCCGTCAGCCACAACAGTAGCTGTGGGAAGATCCCGAGGATGAGCACGGCGAGCCCGATGATCAACCACAGGACGGCGTACTTCTCGCGGAGCCTGCGGGCCAGAAGCATCCAGATGACGCCGACCAGGATGAGTACGGCGAGCGCAATGCTGAAGAACACAATCATGCAACCGTCTCCTGGGGAGCATGCGGCTGAACCGGGCGCGCCCGGCGCATGACAGCCAGGCTCAGCGCGAAGACGGCACGAAGCAGGTAAACCGTCGCGCCGACGGTGCCCTGAGTGGAGGCGCCATGCCTGCGGGGGCGCATGGCGACAGGCACCTGGGTGACGCTGAGCCCCGCATGGCACGCTGCCACGAGGGAGTCGAGCGTATCGCCGAAGTACTCCGCCGGATAGTAGCGGACATACTGATCGATCGCGCGCGCACCGGCTGCACGGAAGCCGCTCGTCGCATCTGTCAGTCGGGTGTTCGCAACGCGTGAGAGCACCCTGGCGAGAAAGATCATCGCCCAACGGCGAGGTCCGCGAACCTCGTAGTCGCCGACGTCCGCGAACCGTGCTCCGATTGAGATGTCCGCCGTCTCAAGGCCGGCGAGCACCTTCTCGATATCGGCCGGATTGTGCTGCCCGTCCGCGTCGACCTGGATGGCACGGTGGTACCCGTGCCGTTGCGCATACGTGAATCCCGTCCGCATGGCGCCTCCGACCCCGAGGTTGAAGGGCATGGTGATGACGACCGCGCCCGCCTGAGTGGCCGCCGCGGCGGTCGCATCATGGGATCCGTCGTCGATCACCACCACGTCGTAGTAGGGGTTGGCCGCTCGAATCTCGCGCACCGTGTGCCCCACGTTCCGCTCTTCGTTCCACGCCGGCACGATGACCAGCACGCGGCCGGGCGTCTCTGTCATAGTCCGCCCATTCTAGCCGCGGCATTCGAGCCGTCTGCAGGAGTCACCGTTGGCATGCGACGATCTTGTAGAGCGAGGCGTCGCCCTCCCGGTCGACCTCTGTCACGGCATCCGATTCGGCGAGGTCGACGAAACCGGGAGGCGTGTGATCGGCCCCGTGCACCTCGCCACGACCGAAGTCGAGCACGAAGCCCACGTTCAGCGCATTCACTGCGTCGCACGCCGCACTTGCGGACCCTGCTGAGGCGAGACCATCGTTCAACGCCTGGATGTCGTCGGTGACCTCCATCAGGATGTGCGGCATGAGGACGGGACGGTCAGCAAGGGCATATGCAAGGGACGCACCGGTGTACGGATTGCCCGCGACGAACACTCCAGGGGGAACGTGTTCGTCAAGCCGAGCCAGTATCTCCCACTCGTCGCTGTTGATCAGCGCGGAGTCCTCGTCGAGCCGGAAGCTGCTCTGAGCGGACGCGACCGCGTTGTTCATGGCTCCGACTTGGGTGCCGACCACGCCCGCAACGATCGCAACCGCGATGATCACGTTAGCCAGCGCATTGCCGGCGGAACTCGCCCTCGTGCGGGGGGTACGCCATCGACCCGCAAGCCAATCGCACGACGCTGATACACCGTATGCGCCGAGGGGAACGGAAGCCAAAGGGAGCATCGCGGCGAGTCGAGGAAGATTGTTGTACCAGCTGCCTGTCAGCAGGTCACGCAGCTGCGGCAGGGGAAGTGCCGCAACCACGACAAACAGAATCGCTGCCACTGCGAACATGCCCACGGCGATCAACGACTGCTGAGATGGACGGATGACTGCCCAGAGGAGACCGAGGACTACAGCGAGGGCGGCCAGCACCGCTGAGCCTGAGTACCAGATGCTGACGCTGAGGACCCGCCACACTGCATCAAGCATGCTCGTCTGGAGCGGCCACCCGCGCGCGTCGAGGGGCGGGCGCAATACGATCAGCACGAGCAAGCCGGCGCCGAGGTACACGACGCTTCCGACCGCCACCGCCCACCGGGCGCGGGACGATCGGGATGCCCGCCACTGCAACCACGCGTAGGCAACCGCCATCGGAAATGACAACGCGACCCACGAAACGAACGCACCGGGATGCGCGATCGCAATGCCAGGTATCGCGCCCGCGAGAATTACCCACCACCACCAGGTCGGGAAGCGGCCGCCTCGGTCGCCGGCAAGACCGAGCGCTCTCAGAGTGGCGGTCAGCGCGACCGGCACGAGCGCGAGTCCGAGCTGGTACGGGTACAGGACTCCATAGTCCATTACCAGAAGCGGAAAACTTGGGAAGGCGGCCGCGAGCACGCCGGCCGCGATCGACACCGCGGCGCCAGAGCCGAGAAGCGCGCGGGCCAACAGGATGGCCCCGAGCGGCCAGATCACCGCAGCCGTGACAACCGTGACGGCGTTCACCGCCACAGGTATCGAGACCCCGCTCACCTGCACGACCAGCGAGGTCAATCCGTGCCAGCCCGCCGGGTAAAATCCCAGACCACCAGCGGGATTCGTCATGCGTCCGATCATCAACGAAGACGCGTTCCCCGTGTCAAGTACGTATCTGAGTGCGTTGAGATGAAAGACGTTGTCGAAGCTCTGCGAAATGTTTTCTGCTCCGCCGATGACAGTGAGCACTCGCCAGCAGATCAGGCAGACGGCAAGCGAGAGCCCCGCCAAAAGCCCTGTATCAACGCGGAGCGAATGTCGCGCTCCTCGTGGAGCCGGCGCGAAGACTCTCCTGCGCAGGATCCACAGCACCACGCCGATCACGGCTGAAGCGACGATAACGACGAAGACCGACCACGGGATTCCTACCGCCCCGGAGGCAACGGCGGTGACCCCGATCACGGTCACGGCAGCGGCCGGCGCGATGGCAATCGCCGAAAAGCCGCGAAGCCCCACACCCCAGCACAGCGCACCGCCCACGACGGCCACGATCAGTACGGTGACAAGCACCGCCCACGCAAGATCGAGCCAGGTCACAGGGAGTAGGGCCTTTCACGACGGGCGCCGGCGGGCAAACGCCCACTACAGGATACCGGCGAGATGCGCCGGACTGTGCACAGCCGCCCTCGGCGCACGCGAGGTCGGCTGCGCGCCGGTCTCGTCGCGTGTGAAGGCCGCAACGCAGCGAGCGCCACCAGTCCGTCGGCGGGCGGTGGCGTGACCTGGCAAGATGGTCCCTTGTGAAAGGCATCATTCTCGCAGGCGGCTCCGGAACCAGGCTTCACCCCATCACGCTGGGGATTTCCAAGCAACTCATCCCGGTATACGACAAGCCGATGGTGTACTACCCGTTGTCGACGCTGATGCTGGCAGGGATCCGCGACATCCTGATCATCACGACGCCTCACGACGCGGACCAGTTCGAGCGCCTGCTGGGCGACGGTTCGCAGTTCGGTGTGAACCTCACGTTCGCCCGCCAGCCCTCGCCCGACGGCCTCGCCCAGGCCTTCACGATCGGTGCCGACTTCATCGGCGACGACAAAGTTGCGCTGGTGCTGGGCGACAACTTGCTCTATGGCCCGGGACTGGGGACGCAGCTCAAGCGCTACGCGGACGTCGACGGCGGAGCGGTATTCGCATACTGGGTCGCCGAACCCAGCGCGTACGGTGTCGTCGAGTTCGACCGTGACGGCAAGGCCGTCTCTCTTGAGGAGAAACCGGTCGAGCCGAAGAGCAACTACGCGGTGCCTGGTCTCTATTTCTACGACAACGACGTGATAGAGATCGCCCGCTCACTGGCCCCGAGCGCCCGCGGCGAGTACGAGATCACGGACGTAAACCGCGCGTATCTCGAGCGCTCCGCACTACAGGTCGAGGTCCTCCCCCGCGGCACCGCGTGGCTCGACACCGGAACCTTCGACCAAATGACAGATGCCGGCGACTACGTCCGCACGATGGAGCGCCGTACAGGTCTGCGTATCGGCGTACCTGAGGAGGTCGCGTGGCGTCAGGGTTTCCTGACAGACGACCAATTGCGTGAGCGCGCCACGAAGCTCGTCAAGTCAGGCTATGGCTCCTACCTGCTGACCATCCTTGAGAGAGGCCTCTGATGGCGAACCTGCTCGTGACCGGCGGCGCCGGTTTCATCGGCTCGAACTTCGTGCACCACGTCGTAGACCACACCGACGACCACGTGACCGTGCTGGACGCGCTCACGTACGCCGGCAACCTCGATTCCCTCAGGGGCCTCTCCGAGGACCGCATGACGTTCGTAAAGGGCGACATTACGGATGCCGGACTCGTTGACGAGTTGTTCTCGCAAGCGGATGCGGTGGTGCACTACGCCGCCGAGTCGCACAACGACAACTCGCTGCACGACCCGCGTCCGTTCCTAGACACGAATATCGTCGGCACCTACACGTTGCTGGAGGCCGCGCGCCGACACGACCTCCGCTTTCACCACATCTCCACCGACGAGGTGTACGGCGATCTCGAGCTCGACGACCCCGAACGCTTCACCGAACAGACGCCCTATAATCCTTCGTCGCCGTATTCGTCGACGAAGGCTGGTAGCGATCTGCTCGTGCGTGCCTGGGTGCGCTCGTTCGGTGTGCGTGCGACGATCTCGAACTGCTCGAACAACTACGGGCCGTACCAGCACGTCGAGAAGTTCATTCCCCGCCAGATCACGAACGTCCTGCGGGGTGTTCGGCCGAAGCTGTACGGCGGCGGCCAGAACGTGCGCGATTGGATTCACGCCGACGACCACTCCTCTGCTGTGCTCACAATCCTTGACAAGGGAGAGATTGGCGAGACATATCTGATCGGCGCCGACGGCGAGAAGAACAACAAGGACGTCGTCGAACTCATCCTCGAGCTGATGGGTGAGCCGCGCGACTCATACGACCACGTCACCGACCGCGCGGGCCACGACCTGCGCTACGCGATCGACTCCACGAAGTTGCGCACCGAGCTCGACTGGCATCCCTCGTACGAGGACTTTGAGGCGGGTCTGAAGGCCACGATCCAGTGGTACCGCGACAACGAGAGCTGGTGGGCTCCAGCCAAGGACGGCGTCGAGGCCTTCTACGCGTCGAAGGGGCAGTAGCGCTCGCTCATCCGAGCCTCAGTCCCCCGCACGGCCGACTCCCCCCGGCGGTGCACGACACCTAAACTCTCCCCCGGGAGGACACCCCCTTTGACTGCTTTCCGCGCTCACCGCGATGCGGCGCTGACGCGCCACGCGTGGGTGCCGCCGACAGCGCTGGTCATCGGCACGATGCTGGTCTTCGCGGCGCACTTCCGACCGTGGGAGGTTGCGTTCCTGGAGGAGTGGCCGCTCGCAGCCGACTGGAACGGCAACGGCGGCTGGGCCTTCGCCCCCAACTACCTCGAGTGGACGCTGAGCCGCCCGCTGCATCTGATCCCGTCGCTCATCGGCCTCGCCGTCGCGAACGGTGCGCCGGGGGGCATCTTCCTCATTCTCGGCCTGGTCGCCGCCGCGCAGGTGCCCGTCATCGTCTGGGCCCTCCGACCCGTGTCGCGCTCCATTTGGCTGAGCGGCTCCGTCGCGCTGTTCCTCGCCCTGCACCCGCTCTGGCCGGGTGGGTACCTACAGCGGTTCCTGCCGGCGCAGACCGCGGTGCTCGCGCTGGCGCTCGCCGTCGGCCTGCTGATCCGCTGGCTGCAGTCCGGACGCGTTCGCTGGATCATCTGGGCGTGCGTCGTGCTGCTGCTCGGGTTCCTGGTGTACCCGGGACCGGCGGTCGCGGCTCCCCTGATGGCGCTCGCCGTGGCACTTGTCGTTAAGACCACGTGGAAGCGCCGCATCTGGGCGGTCGCCGCCGTCACGACGACGTCGGCGGTTATGACGGTGTATTCCCTCGTCATCACCCGCCTGATCTCCCCCAGCGGCACGAGCTACGAGATGGGCAACATCGAGGTCGCCGGCGTCCGAAGCCTTCGCGAACTCGTCACCTACGTACAGGCAACGCTGTTCTCGCAGGGCGAGCTGGTGTTGCTCGGCGTCCTCGCCGTCGGAGTCCTCGGTGCGGTCCTCGCGCTCGCGGGCGCGATCCCCCACCCTGCGGGCTGGCTGATCACCGGCATCGCGTTCCTCAGTCCCGTGACGACGATCGTCTACTTCGGTCACACCGGCTGGCTGAGCGACATCGGCCGCCTCGGTTACGTCATCTCCCTCGGACTGTTCGTCGCGCTCCTCGTGTGGCCCATCGCGAGTACCGGTCGCCGCATCCGTCTCGAGGTAGTGCTGGCGGCGGCCCTTGTGGCGCTCTCGGCCATCGGCGGCGCGCGCGGCATCCAGTACTGGCAGCCGTACATCGAGACCCAGCATCGCCTGCTCGATGCGCTCGGCCCCGTCGTCCGCGAGGCCGGCGAGGGCGAGGTTGTCGTGGTCGTCGATCACTCGGGCACGTTTGGGCTCGAGCGCAGCTTCCCCCTGCAGTACCTGGCGTCCGCCTCGCGGGTGTGGAACGACGACGACACACCCGTGTGGTTGTGTTTCGAAGAACCGTCGCCCGTACCCGGAGGTGCGGTGTTGTGCGACCCGGAAGACACGGGCGAAGACCTGCGCCTCATGACGACGCTGGCACAGCCGACCGGGACTGTGAACATCTACATCGGCCAAAAGGAGCCCAAATGACTGAGCAACGCCGCGTCCCGTTCAATGACCTCGCGAGGGGGATGACGCGCGACCGCGACGCCCTGCTGGACGCGACGGCCGCAGTGGTCGACTCCGGCTATGCGGTCCTCGGCGCACAGCACGCCGCATTCGAGAGGGAACTCGCCGCCTACCTCCGAGCCGGCGACGCCGTGGGCGTCGCGAACGGCACGGACGCCCTCGAGCTCGCGATCAAGGCTGTCATGCCTCAGGGCCGGAGCGTCGTGCTCACAGCCGGTAATGCCGGTGCCTACACGTCAACTGCGACGGTGCGCGCGGGATACACCCCGCGCTACGCCGACGTCGATCCGCAGACGCTGTGCCTGACCGTGGCGACAGTCTCCGACGCGCTCACGGACGCCGTCGGCGTCGTCGTCGTCACCCACCTGTACGGCTACCTCGGTGACGCCGCCGCGTTGCGCACCCTCTGCGATGAGAGAGGCGTTGCGCTCGTCGAGGACTGCGCGCAGGCCATCGGCGCGGTCCGCCCCGATGGCCACGCGTCGACCTTCGGTCACGCTGGCACGTTCAGCTTCTACCCCACCAAGAACCTGGGCGCCATCGGCGACGGCGGGGCCGTCGTGCCCGCCTCCCCCGAGATAGCGGCGCGCGTGCGCCAGCTGCGGCAGTACGGCTGGGACGGCAAGTACAACGCCGCCCTCACCGGCGGAACGAATTCGCGCCTCGATGAGCTGCAGGCGGCGTTCCTGCGTATCCGGCTCCCGCTCGTCGACGGGTTCAACCAGCGTCGCCGCGACATCATCGCCCGCTACCGGGATGCCACGACCGGCCTCGATCCCGAGCTGCTGACCGTGCTCCCCGCCGACGGTGTGGAGCACGCCGCCCACCTCGCGATCGCCCGCAGCTCGCGTCGCGACAACGTACGCGCACAGCTCGCCGGCGCCGGCATCCCCACCGACATCCACTTCCCGCTGCCTGACTGGGAGCAGCCTGCCTTCGCGCGATTCGCGCCCCAACAGGACCTGCCGAGCACCACGACCGCGTGCGTCGAGATCCTCAGCCTGCCTCTGTTCCCCGAGCTCACCGACGGCGAGGTCGAGACGGTGTCGGCCGCCATCCGGAGCCTGACGTGACGGACTTCTCGATCGTCATCCCCGTGTACGGGAACGAGGAGAACATCCCCTCCCTCCTGGCTCGGCTGACCGAGCTGATGAGCGATCTGCCCGCGCAGAGCGAGGTCGTCTTCGTCGTCGACGGCTCCCCCGACGGGTCGTATGCCGCCCTCGCAACGGCGCTGCCCGACGCCGCGTTCCGATCGCAGCTACTCCAACATTCGCGCAACTTCGGCTCGTTCGCCGCCATCCGCACCGGCCTGGCCGCCGCGAAGGGCGAATCGATCGGCGTGATGGCGGCCGACCTGCAGGAGCCCGCCGAGCTCATGGTCGAATTCCAGCGCGTGCTCGCCAGCGGCGCCGTCGACGTGGCGGTGGGGCGACGCGTGGCACGCAGCGATCCTGCGCTCTCGAGCCTCGGGTCACGCACCTTCTGGAGCCTGTACCGGCGCACGATCGCTCGCGACATGCCTCCGGGCGGGGTCGACGTGTTCGGCTGCACCCGTGCCGTCGCGCAGGAGCTCGTGCAGCTCGACGAGGCCAACTCGAGCCTCGTCGCGCAGCTGTACTGGGTGGGCTTCCGCCGCGCCGAGATCCCCTACAGCCGCCAGCTACGCGAGCATGGCAAGAGCAGCTGGACGTTCCGCAAGCGTGTGAAGTACCTGCTTGACAGCGTCTTCGCGTTCACGAACCTTCCGCTCGACCTTCTGCTCATCACCGGCGTGTTCGGTACGGCGGTCGTGGTCGTCGTGGCGGCGGTGATCCTCGGCTTCTACATCGCCGGTGGCATCACTGAACCGGGGTATGTGCCTCTCATGCTCACGATCCTGTTCTCCACATTCCTGACCATCACCTCGATCGGCATCGTCGGCGCCTATGTGTGGCGCATCTTCGACAACACCAAGCGCCGACCGTCCTCGATCGTGATGAGCCGCGAGGAGTGGTGAGCGAGGACCCGCGCCAGGGACGATCGACCCGAGCCGCCGCCTGGCGCTTCCTGATTGTCGGCGGAGCGAACACGGTGGCGACGACGGCCCTGCTCATCGGTCTGAGTTATCTCATGCCCAGCTGGCTCGCTTACACGATCGCGTTCGCGGCCGGCCTCATCTTCTCCACGGTCTTCGCCGCCCGCTGGGTCTTCACAAGAGACGGTTCGCACCGCGCGGCCCTCGTCTACGCGCTCTGCTACCTTGTGATCTACTTCGTCGGCCTGCTGGTGATCGCGGGGATCCGCGCGCTCGACTGGCCCGAGTACTTGAACGGGCTGAGCGTCATCGTGACGGCGCCTCTGGGTTTCGTCGCGGGACGGATAGTGTTTCGAGAGCGCCAACGTGAGGAGCCCGCTGATGGCTGATGATGCCGGTTATTTCGTCCACCCCCAGGGGATCTGCGAGAGCGTACACGTGGGTGACCGCACGCGCGTCTGGGCGTTCTCCCATGTGCTGCCGGGCGCCATCATCGGCGAGGACGTCAACATCAACGACCACGTGTTCGTCGAGAACGACGTCGTTATCGGCGACAGGGTGACGCTCAAGTCGGGCGTCCAGGTGTGGGACGGGATCCGCCTCGGCGACGACGTTTTCGTCGGCCCGAACGCGACGTTCACAAACGACCCGTTTCCACGAAGCAAGCAGTACCCCGAGTCGTTCGCCGAAACCGTGATCGAGGACGGCGCCTCGATCGGTGGCGCCGCCGTCATTCTTCCCGGCATCCGCGTCGGCCGTCGCGCGATGATCGGCGCCGGCGCCGTCGTGACCAAGGATGTGCCTCCGTACGCGATCGTGGTGGGTAACCCCGCACGCATCGTCGGATACGCCGAGACCGCCAACCCGACCGCGTCGAAGCCACCCACGGCGACCGCCCCAGAGGGCATCACGCCACTGCGGACCGTGAGCGATATCCGCGGCGATCTGCTGCCCATCGACCTGCCCGGCGACCTTCCCTTCGCGCCCCAGCGCGTGTTCTTCGTGCACGGCGTGCCTTCCAAAGAGGTGCGCGGCGAGCACGCCCACCGGCAGTGCGAGCAGTTCCTGGTCTGTCTCACAGGCAGCGTCTCGTGCATCGTCGACGACGGCACCAGCCGCAACGAGTACGTGCTCGACGATCCCTCTCTGGGCCTGCACATGCCTGCGATGACGTGGGGCACTCAGTATGACTACAGCCCCGATGCCGTGCTCGTGGTGTTCGCCTCGCGCCCGTACGAGGACGCGGACTACATCCGCGACTACGAACAGTTCCTCGCCCTCGCCAAGGGCTGACCGGGGGGAACGTCGCGCGGCTAGCGCGTCGCGCAGTCCGCGGCGTCGATCACGGGTCCGGGTGGGAGGGCGTGGGTCAGCGCCTCCACGCCGGCTAGGAAAAGAGCGACGGTCAGCACGAGCCCGCACGCAACGGCCACGACCGTGCCACGTGAGGGAGCGCTGAACCGCGCGGTCGCGGGAACGGTGGCCACGACCCCGATCAGCCCGACCAGCACGAGCGGCAGCGCGAATCGCGTCTCCGGCGTCGAGAAGATCAGTGTCCCCAGCGCGCCGGACCAGAAGCCGATCATCGCGAGGGTCGTCACGAGCCTGCGGCGATCGGAGCGCGCCCGGATCGCCGCACGGACGAGCGCGACCACCCCGAAGGCGGAGACGGCGATGACGAGGAGCGCCATGACGAGGGATCCTTCACCGGGCGAGTTCTCATAGGGCGTCGCGAACGACCAGTGCAGATTCGCCGCCGCCTTGCGGGTCATGAACCAGAGAGAGTCGGGCAGGTGCTGGAACGCCGAGGCCACGACGCCGAACTGGTTGTGCGATACCGGATCGGAGACGAGTTGAGCCGCATAGGCGGGATCGCAGTACCACTGCTGGGGTCGTTGGTCGGCGAAGGCCACAGTGTCGTAGCGCAGCGTGTACGGCGCAGGTCCCGCCTGCACTGAGCTCAGCGGGATGGTCTCGGGAGGCACGGGGCTCCACTGTGCCCATACCCGAACGTTGAGCATGACCTGAGGCAAGAACCCCACGAGAACCCCGGGAACAGCCAGGGCAACGGCCCTGGGATGGGCGATGAGCAGCACCCCGATGGCGAGCAGGATCGGCGCGATCATACCGGGTCGAAGATTCACCGCAGCCGTCAGGGCGAGCCCAGCGAGGCAGAATGCCCACCACCTGCGACCCGCGACGAGGCCGTAGAATCCGGCGAGCGCAAGCGCTACCGAGGAGATGTCGACGAGCGGGAACGGCGCGAATCCAGAGATGAGGAACCCACCGAGCAGAGCCGACACCCACACTCGGAGGGCCGGCGGAGGAGCCGACGGGTCCGACGAGAACACGCCGGCGAGCCGGGGCAGCAGCACGGCCGCGACCACGGCGCCGACGGCGGCGTTCCAGACCAGAACCGTCCAGACGGTTGAGCTCGGCCCGATGGCGGCCGTGACGAGCGCCGGCACCAGGTAGACGAGGGTCGTGAGCACTCCGCGCGTGGGCAAGCTCCCAGGCAGCACGGGACTCTCGCCCGCCACGAGCGCCACGGCGCCGCCCCAGTACTGGGCGGCGTCGTACACGAACTCAGGGGCGGTTCCGTGGATCCCGGCGATCAGGAAGGCAGCCATCCCCGCGAACAGCGTGTGCGGGATGGCGCGAGGTCTCACTCTCGAGAGCGCTACCCCGGAATCAGTCATCCGACCCCGGGACGCCGATGTAGATGTCGACGTCTCCCGCAGGGACGCTGAACGAGTTCACGAGACGCATCTCATCGCCGGTGTCTTTAGGATCGCACGGCGCCGCGCCTGCGAGAGCCGGGTCTTCGGGCAGGTAGCACAGCCACACTCGGGTCGCGTCGTCGTTCATGATGTGCGATGCCGAACTGACGTAATACTGCGGGAGCGTGTACTCCGACCCGTATGTGCCCGAATGGTCGACGACGATGACGATCTCATCCCCCTCGGCCTCGTGGACCACAGGGGCGAGCTCGGCGAAGAGCTGGTGCTGCAGGGCGATGTATGGCTGCCAGTGCTGGACACCGCGCACGGCTCCGAGAAGGGTGAACAGCACCAGCACGGCCGCGATCACAGCCTCGAACCTCGGTCGGCGCCCGATCGACATCATCGGCCACACGAGCAGGGCTATTCCGAGGCCGAGGGAGGTCGCATAAGCCACACGCTCGATATCCTGCAGCCACGCCAGGTTGCCGAAGAAGACGACTGTGCAGACAGGGCTGACGACTGCGGTGCCTGTCATGAGCCATCCTGCCCAGTGCGGGATCGATCCCGTCAGCGCCAGGACCCCGCCGAGGGCGGCGATGGCGAGCACCCCCGCCACGACGAGAAGCCCCTGCCCCAGCAACACCGTCCCGACGTGCGCCACGATGTCGCGCGCGCCGCCGACGGATCCGGCGGCGAAGTTCCCCGCCTCGTAGGTTGCCCCACCGGGCACGAGGAGCCTCGCAATCACCAGCGAGTACACGGTCACGACAGCAGATGCACCCGTCACCACCACGACCGCGATGACACGGCGGGGCCAGGACGCCTGCACGGCCAGTGCGACGACCACCGCCATGAGAGGTGCAGCGACCGCCGGTCCGGGATAGCACGACATTCCGAGAGCGAGCGTGACGGCCGTCCACACGATCCATCGCACGCGACCCTGCTGCAACCAGCGGATCAGCAGTCCGGCGGCGAGGATGAGAGCGAGCGCCGCCGTCTGGGCCGGGAGGAAGCGCTGCAGGAAGCCACCGGGCCACAGCGGGTGCAGCGCGATGAACAGCGCGACGGCGCCGCTGATCCAGAAGGACCTGCTCAGAGTGCGCAGGGCCCAGACCACTGCCAGGAATTGACCGGCGGCGACGACGCCGAGCACGAGGAAGATCCCCCAGGGGGCCCCGCCGGTGATCGCCAAGCCGAGCGCCGTCGGCACGAGGTGGAGAGGGCGACTCAGTGACCACTCAAAGTAGTTGGCGGCGAAAGCAAAGCCTCCCCTGTCCATCCACAATTCGGCCAGAGGCCATTCCTCCAGGAATGCGCCCTCCCACGGGCGGAAGTGCATGGCGAACGCGACGAGCGCGCCGACGACGATCAGCGCCGGATGCAGCCACGGAAAGCGGCTAACCGCGGACGTGACGGTTGGGGACGAGGACAGGGACGACACTTCATCAGCCTTCGGGATGGGACGTGCATCGTCGACGACGACAGTACCGGCGTGCCACGCCTCGGAGCGCCTGGCGCGGCCCGCGCGTTCGGGATCGTGAATCACAACGTGCCAGTCTGCCAGACGCGACGCGCACCCCCAAACGGCGACTGCTCCACGCGCGAACCACGGCTCGCACAGTGACCGCTGAGCGGCCGGATAGTCTTTCGTGAGCGCGGACGAGAGGAGATGTGGATGCCCGACGACGCTGGAGCCGCTCGGCGATTCCCGCACACCCTGGTCGCCGGACTCGTCGTCTTCGCCCTGCAGTGGGTGCACGGGCCCGCCCAGGCGTTCCTATACGACGCCGTTCAGTACTGGGGCGCGCCGATCGCGTTGCTGACAGGTGGCAACGTCTCCGACGCTGGGGTCCTCCAAATCCGCGGCGTCCTCTCCTCGATCGTCTACCTCCCGCCCGCCCTCGCTACGACGATCTTGGGGCCGAGCACGGCAGTCTGGACCGTGCTCGTCTGGAACTCGCTTCTGGCCAGCGTCATCTGCGTCATCCTGCTTCCCCGCATCGCCGGGCTCATCACGCCGGGCGGGTTGGTCATTCGCATCTGGTTCTCCGCGCTCGCCGGGGGCGTGGTCCTCTCGGGCTTCGCCCGGTATCCTCACCTCGACGTCTGGTCGGCCGGGCTCGCTCTGGCGGGCTTCCTAGGGCTGGCCTCTAGTCGTCGCTGGTGGACGATAGCCCTCAGCGGTCTCTCCTTAGCCGTCGCGCTCAATCTTCGGCCTTCATACCTGGCTCCGGTCGCCATAGCGGCTGTCGTCCTTCTGATCGCCCGTCCGCGCCTCGTACTGTGGGCGGTGCCCGGCGCCGCCGTCGGCCTCCTTCCGCAGTTCGTCTTCAACATCACCACACTCAGCTCGCTCAGCCTCAGTCCCGTTGCGACGTCGTACCTCCTCCAGGTGCAGTCCGCGCAAGCCGCCTTCGCCGTCAGATACGACACCGTGGCGTTCGCGGACCGTCACCCTCAACAGTGGTATTGCGACCCGGCCTACGCTCGACTACTCGCGGGGGACGTCGAGCCGACGAGCCCCGTCGGCGTCCTGTCCTCTGCGATAAGCCACCTGCCGCACTCGCTCTGGTTCTTCAGCCAGAAGGCCGGGGCGAGCCTCCAGTGGTCCTTCGCCACACCCATGGAGCATCCGCCCGGCGGCGGGACGAGCCTGATGACGTTCGTGGTCGTTGGGTTGTCGGCATTCGGTGTTGTCGCGCTCATCTGGCAAGCCGTCACCTTGAGAGCACAGCGCGGCCCGCTCCTGAACGCGCTCGCGCTCGTCGGCTTCTGGATCGGGGCGCTCGGCACGCTCGTGCTGTCGACACCCGAGACCAGGTTCGCGCTTCCGCTGGTCCTCGTCGGAATCGTCGGCCTGCTCACGGTTCTGCCTCCCACGCTGCGCCCCACAGCCCCACGCGCCGCAATCGTGGCCGCCTTGGTGGTCGCGGTGGCCCTCGCGGTCGGTGTCTTCGCGATCGGCAAGGCGGGCCTCGCTCACCCGCTGCCGCCGGGTCCGCTCACGAGCGAGACCCAGTGCGCGGCCATGGATGCCGAGCGCGGGGAGTAGCCGTCAGGATCGCCGCGCGGCGGCGACGTCTGCCAAACTCGGGTGCGTCTGGTCCTTCTCGGAAAGTTCTGCCTCTGCGAGCGCGATGGGCCACGGGATTGCGATCTCTTCGTCCGCGAGATTGAGGAACGTGTAGTCGCTCTGCGCTGCCTCGCTCCAATGGTCGTTCACCAAATAGGTGTATGCCGTATTCGGTTCGAGGGTCTGGTAGGAGTTCCCGACACCCCGCGGAACGTAGATCGCCGTCGCGGGATCCAGCTCGGCGGTGAACACCTGTCCGAAACTGTCGCCGGAACGCAGGTCCACCCACGCGCCGAAAACGCTGCCGCAGGCGATCGAGATGAATTTGTCCCAGGGCTCAGCGTGGATGCCGCGCGTGGTGCCTGCCGCATCGTTGAACGAGATGTTGTTCTGCACCGGCCCGAAGTCGGGCAAGCCGATGGCCAGCATCTTCGCGCGCTGCCAATTCTCCTTGAACCACCCTCGGTTGTCACCGAAGACCGGCAGATCGACCAGGAGCAAGCCCGGGATGGGGGTCGCGTGTGCGCGCAGCTGCTTTCCATAGAGCATAGACATCGCCGCCCAGCATACCGGGCGCGGCATCCGCGCCGGAATCGACGCCGTTCAGGCTCCGCCGGGCCGGCTCGCCATCAGCTCGGCGACACGGGTGGCGTCGCCCCACACCGCAGGTGAGTCGTAGGCGCGGTCAGGGAAGGCCCCGTACTCCAAGCGAATCGGAAGCTGGTTCTCGGCGATGAAGCCCTCGACCTGCTCGGCGAGACTGACTGGTATACCGGAACTGCAGTTGATCACGCCGGTGACACCCGGCGTGGTGGAAACAACTGCGATCTGATCCGCGAGCTCGGCGACATCGATGAAGTCGTATCGGTTCTTGCCGGTGGTGAAGGGCATTGTGGGCCTGCCTGCGTCCACCGCTTCGAGTAGCCGAGTGAAGATCGAGCTGTTGTTCCGATCGTCGCCGAAAATGTAGTAGCAGCGCAGCCACGCGAGCTCGGTGGTTTCAGGCACGGCGAGCGTGAGGGAGCGCCGAAGAGCGTCCTTCGCCACCCCATACAGTGACCGAGGGTTGGTGGGCGTGTCCGCATCGATCGCACCCTCCCAATAGCCCACCTCGTGCATCGTGCCGAGCACAGCGAGACGAGGAACACCGGCTGCCGCGAAGCCGGTGAGCAGCCGGAAGTGATCGGAGAGGCGCAACATGTGCGAGGCGGCGTTGTGCGTGAACCCGTCCTGCCAAGCGAGGTGGACGACGGCGCCGATGTTTTCGGAGAGTAATCCGGCGGGGTCGACGTCGGGGGCAAGAACGTCGATCTCCACGATTCGCGCGCGCGAATCGACACGACCCGCGGCACCCGGGCGCACGACCGCGACGACTTCGTATCCCCGCTCGAGGAGCGCGGTGACCACGTGACGGCCGACGTATCCTGCCGCCCCGGTGACCAGCACGGACAATCGTTCAGAGGGGTTTGCCATGGTAGGCCAAGTATATTCGTTCCTGTGATTTCACCCTGCCCAACCCGAGGCGCGCGATGACGGTGGAGGAGCGCTTCGCTCGCCTCGACGCGCTGCCGATGGTCTCCATAGGCACCACTGATACCAGGCTGTCCGCGTTGCCCCGCAAGGTGCGCGAGATCTACGCGAACCGCCAGCTTCTGCTGCTCCTGACGCGACGCGACCTCGAGGTCCGCTACCGCGGCAGCTTCCTGGGGTTTCTCTGGTCGCTGATCAAGCCGCTCATCATGCTCGCGGTGTACTACGTGGTCCTGGGTCAGGTGCTGGGGGCGGCCAAGGGGATCGACGGGTTCGGCATCTACGTGTTCTCGGGGCTGACGATCTACATGCTGTTCGCCGACTCGATCGGAGCCGCCGCCGGGTCGATCGTCGGCAATGCGGGCCTGGTCAAGAAGATCTATCTCCCGCGCGAGATCTTCCCGCTCGCTGCCATCGGCGGTGCGATCTTCATGTTCGCAATGCAGCTTGTGGTGCTCGTGGGCGCGATCGTGCTGCTGCAGCAGTGGCCCGACCCCACCGGACTGGTGTACTTCCTGCCATCCGTCTTCCTGGTCCTCGTCTACGTGCTTGCCATCGGCCTGCTCCTGTCGGCGATGAACGTCTATCTGCGCGACATCCAGTACCTCACTGAGATCCTGCTCGTCCTGATGATGTGGGGCTCACCCATCGTCTACTCGTGGCAGATGGTCGCCGGTGTCATCGAGGAGTTCAACCTGCCCGCCTGGCTGCTCGAGGTCTATACCAACAACCCGCTCACGCTCGCAGTGCTCGGGTTCCACAAGACCATGTGGGGCGCCGGCACGCCCGCGGACTATCCGCCGGACCTCGCCCTGAGAATGGCGATCGCCGGTGCGATCGGGCTCGTGGTGCTGCTGTTGTCTCATCTGGCCTTCCAGCGCATGCAGGGCAACCTCGCTCAGGAGCTTTGACATGACGACCGCACCTGTGACCGCTCCCGAAGTCGTACGCTTCGACAGGGTTTCCAAGACCTTCACGATTCGCAAAGACAACTCCCTCAAGGATCGTCTGGTCGGCTTCGCCCGGCACCGCGATCAGCGCCGTCAGTATCGCGCCATCGACAACGTGTCTCTGTCGATCAAGGCGGGCACGACGGTCGGGCTGCTCGGCGCCAATGGCTCGGGCAAGAGCACCCTGCTGAAGCTGATCGGTGGGATCCTCTCGCCCGACACCGGAAGCGTAAGCCACCGCGGTCGCATCGCGGCCCTGCTCGAGCTGGGCGCCGGCTTCCACCCCGATCTCAGCGGCCGCGAGAATGTGTACCTCAACGCGGCGATCCTCGGCCTGACAAAGACCGAGACGGATGAGCGCTACGACGAGATCGTGCGCTTTTCGGGCATCGGCGAGTTCATCGACAACCAGGTGAAGTTCTACTCCTCTGGCATGTACATGCGTCTGGCCTTCGCCGTGGCGGTTCACACGGATCCCGACATCCTGCTCGTCGACGAGGTGCTCGCCGTCGGCGACGAGGCGTTCCAGCGCAAATGCATGGACCGCATCAAGCAGTTCCAGCAAGAGGGCCGCACCATTGTGCTCGTAAGCCACGCGGCCTCACAAGTCTCGGAGCTGTGCGACACGGCCTTTGTCCTCAAGGACGGTGCCGTGGTCTATGCGGGCGACGTCAGCGGTGGGCTTTCGGCGCTGCGAGATGTCATGGAGGGCAAGCGTGTCGGAGAGACGCTCGAAGCCGAGTTGCGCACCAAAGCGCTGGAGGTCATCGCGATCGAGACCCTCACGGCAGACGGAGCGGCCGCTGACACGTTCGCGTCGGGTGGCCCTATGACGATCCGCATCCACGTGAACGCGGACGTGGACTGCCCGGAGTGGATGACCGGTTTCAGTATCGACACATCGATGGGGCAGATGGTGCTCGCTTCGAACACGGACCGACTGAGCGCAACCCTCCCACCGCTGGCACGCGGCACGCACCACATGGATTACCACATCGAGAGCCTGAACCTGGCTGTCGGAGAGTACTTCGTCAACGCGAACACCTCGCCGACGGTCGAGGTGGACACCCACATCCTGTGGCAAGGGGCTCGCTTCAGTGTGACGGGGAACGAGGCCAATCTCGGCGTGGTTGAAGCCGAGATGACGGTCGGGTACTAATCACTGTTGGTCACCGACCCGGCCCAGAACCGATCACGCCGGCAGGAATGTCACTACGCCCTGGGGATCTGACCGGGCCACACCGTTCTGGTACTGCTGGATGCATCCGTTCGCGTCGCATGTCTGCGGCCCACTCGGCCAGCCAAGCCATGTCGCCTCCGCGCCGTACTGATACCACGTGGTCAGAATGGGTCCGTACTGGGTGAAGACGGCCAGACCCGACGGGTTCTGCGTGATCACGCCGTTGCCGAAGTGCTGCACCCATCCGCCGCCATTCGCGGCGGAGTATCGGATGTTATTCAGCGCCGGTCCGTAGGCCGCCATACCGCCGCCGGCTCGCCACACGGCGCCCAGCCCGCCGAAGGTCGAGTACACGCCCCACGTCGACTCGGTGATCGCCCCGGTTTGGAACTGCTGCCCGCATCCCGTGTTGTCACAGGTCTGCGCGGATTGAGGCCATCCGAGAGAGCCGAATTGACCTCCGGCGGCTGTCCACACCCCCTGGCTACGACCATAAGGAACGACGAAACTGCCTACACCGCTTTGCGCGAGGATGCCCGTGGAGAAGTTCTGTGCCCATCCCCCCCCGTTCGCTGCTGTGAAGCTCAGGTTGTTGAGGGCCGCCCCGAGACCGCCAAGGCCACCACGGGCCTCCCACTCGGCGACGAAGCCGCCCGAGATCCCGTATGCGCCCCACGTGTCGGTGGAGGTCACGATTCCCTGCGCGAACAGTTGGGCGCACCCGACAGCAGCGCAGGTTACGGCCCCGCGCGGCCAACCGAGCCAGCCGGCCCCGGCGCCAGATGCCGACCACGTTTGCTGGATCGATCCGTAGGGGACCACGTGGAATCCGTACTGACTTTGGACGAGCACGCCCTGCTCGAAGTTCTGTACCCAGCCGGGTCCGGCGCTGGTCACCAGATATGTGACGTCATTCAGGGCGGCACCCAGCGACCCGTCGGTTGCCCCCGTGGATCGCCAGTGGGTGTTCAGGCCGCCACCGACCATGTGCGCGCCGTACCGGGGAGTCGTCGAGATCGAGGCGTACAGGAACGACTGCGAGCAACGAACTCCCGTAGAGCAGGACTGCTCACCGTTCGGCCAGCCCATGGTCCCGCCCGGGCCTCCGTTTCGATTGAACTCGGCGAGGATGACGTTGTTGGCCACGAACACAGTGCCGCCCCAATTGCTCCCGTAGAGGTTTCCTCCCGAGAAGCGCTGGTACCAGCCTTGGCCGTTTGCCTCCAGATAGACGGGGTACGACGTCGGCGCACCGATCGGACCTCCTGCGCCCCCACGATCGTTGTAGAAACCGGCAAGTCCCGGATGCACCGCGTAAGTGCGCGGGTTGCCGAACCAGTCCGTGAACAGTCGCCAGAAGTTGCGGTTCCCGTACGACGAACAGTCGTCCCCGGTGCCATACAAGTTGTTCAGGGCGGCGGTGTTCGGCGTGTACGGCGTGTATATATACAGTGCCGCCGTCGCCTGGTTGTTGATGAAGACGCTCTTGGTGCCGCACGCGCTGTTGGGATTGTAGAGAATGTTGTTGGTGCGTTGCTCGCGATAGGCGAACGACGTCGGATTGAGGCGGTAAACCTCGAACTGCCGGGCCGCGTAGTACACCTGGTAAAAGAACCCGGCCGTGTTCGGATCGCAGGGTGCAGTGTCGGGACACCCCTGCCCCATCGCCGCGGAATAGTTCCAGGCCGACGGCGCCGTCGCGGTGACGAGTCCCTGCTCCTTCTGGAGCAGGACCAGAAGGACGCGTTGGCTGATCCCGCAGGAGCGCGCGACTTTGTCGATGATCTGCGCGGCGGTCTCCCAGATGCCGCCCGAGTACCCGTCGCAGTATCGGTCGGCGGGGCGGTTGTCGGTGACCTGTTGATAGTCCTTGAGGCACGTATAGCCGGAACGACACGTGCTGACCTGACCGCTGAGAAACGATTGAACGGCGGGTGCGGTCATTGAGGTCGACTCGTAGAAGATCGCGTCGTCAATGATGTAGCCCGGATCCCAATCGGACGCCGACGCCGCTGCAGCCGGCTCGACCGACGTCACCGTCGTCTCAACCGCCACGAACAGCGACGCCGCGAGCAAGAGGACCGTGAGTCGAGTGATCAGTGGGCGGAGGCGCGATCGCGTCGTCATCGAACTGTCACCGCCTGGCCGTTTGAACGACCGCGATACGTGTCAGATGAGTAGTCGATGATGGCCTCCCATTCGCCGGATGCGAAGTCATCCGTCGAGATCTTCATGAGTCCGCAGTTGGTGCTGTCGGGGCCAGCCGCGCCGGGCGCTGTAGCCGTGCGCTGATCGCCGCCGCGAGAAACGGTGAGCGTGCATGTGCCGCTGTCCTCCGCGACCCCGGTTACGATTCCGGTGGCCTCCAGGTCCCCGTCGATGACGTCGAGGGTGACGATCGTCACGTCCACGACCGTCCGAGTGTCGTTACTGGGCTCAGTCGTCGGCGACGCAAGAGGCGTGGAGGACGACGACGTACTCGGAGTCGGAGTCGGAGTCGGGGACCCTGAGCGCGTCGCTGTCGGCGCCGACGACGTGATCGGCGTTCCCGGCTCGGGGACGCACGCCGAAAGCAGCAGCACGACGGACGCCAGTGCGATCGCGCGGGGAATCGATTCCTGCCACATGGGCTAAAGGCTACTTGGGGCGCGGTCGGTTTCCGTGCAACGCCGCGGTCGTCAGTAGCCGGCGCCCGGCGGCGGAACCTGAATAAGGTGTCGCTCGGCGAACTGGACCACGACGACATCTGGTTTGTGCTGTTCGACAAGCTGCCGATAGTCGGGGAACACATCGAACGTCCCGTACTGGTGCCACTCTTGCCACGTGGGCGAGTAGGCCTGCTGCCAGTAGGGCGAGAGGGCCCCGCCCATCGAGTCGCGCACGATGAGCGCCGACTTGCCCGTCCACGATTCGGACACTTCCGTCGTGACGGGCAGGATCGAGGCATCCGTCATAGCCGTGCCCGATACGACGGCCTTCGCCCCGTCCTTGTCGCTGATGGTGACGTCCTGGAAGGCATCCGCGAAGATCGGCACAGCCCAGTCGGGGCCGTTGCTTTTCACGCCGAACGGCGCCCACTCGTTGAAGTCACCGGTCACCTCGACGCCGGTGATCGTGGGGACCTGCAGCGGCGGGTCGTCAGGGAACATCTCGTTGACGCACGGCGCGATGTGCGACCAGCCGAGGTAGCCCCCGTACTCCGTCCAATGGCTGTTGCTCCAGCTGAAGGAGTGGAATTCGCTGTTCGGCTTGGCGTCGATGAGCGGCTGTCGCATGTCGATGAGGGGCAGATCGCCCGCCGCCGCCACAAACTGGTCCATGATCGTGGACCCGCGCAGCCCCTGCATCCACTCCGGGAGTTCCTCGGGATAGATGCTGGATGTCGATGGAGTCACGGCGATGTAGAACTCGATGCCTTGCGCCTCGATCTGCTCGCGCAGATCGTTGTAGTAGTCGACCCAAT